>NZ_JBANEW010000012.1:0-1029 GCF_049890855.1 Lacrimispora sp. 38-1
ACGGGTAATGCTGCACTAAAAGGAGGAGCAGGAAGATCGGCTCAATACTCAAATAGTTGGGGCAATGCCAGCATGAAGGATGTAGTAAACGAAATTGCTCCAGGTTCAGATCCTATTGTAACCGATTCCGGCAAGATTATTTACAATAATGCTCAAACTGGTAAACAAGTTGTGTATGATATCGAAGGTAATTATTTGAGAGTAGAAGACACAACTATGACAGGAAAAAGGGTATATACTGATGTAAATGGTAATGCAATTCCAAATAATAAAGTAGTAAATGGAAAACAATCCGGCATCTCGCAAGGTGAGTATAATCAAATAACACATTATAATAATACTGATACCGACTTCCCGTATGATATGAAGTAAAGGAGGAATAAATTGAGCTCAATATTAGCAGAAAGTAAAAATTTATTAATTATAAATGAATATGAAAAAGTATTCTTAAATTTCAAAAACAGTAATAGAAAAGTTTATATTGGTGACTTTTATGGAGATCCACAAGCTGCTGCGATATCTAATGATGAAAGGTTTTGTGCAATGGTAGGATGTGGGCTAATTATCTACTACTTACAAGACCCTTTTGAAGAATTTATTTATAATGCATCTACAAGACAGTGGAAAGAGCTATTTAGAGAGTGTGGCAAAGAATGGTGGATTGATGATGTGAAAGTTATTGATAATTCAACAATCATGTTTACAGTAGAAGAAGCAGATTTGGAGAATGGCGGTAGATACAAATTAAATGTAGATAGTATCGAGCTTATTAAATGTACTTGATTTTGAACGGGTCATACAGTTTCGGCTGATGTGACCCTTCTTCATGATTTAAAATATGTTGACACAATACAACTCTGGCCATAATTCCGCTTTGAACTTCCTTTTTTCTGCGGTAGATGAGGGTTTCCTCGTGACATGACCCCGAAGCCGACCTCAAGAGGCAAATTCTGACCCCGACGGGAAATGTCCACCGACCCGCATTGCGGGGAGGTGTTTGCCGGATCGGGGACGCTCTGCGACCCCGAT
>NZ_JBANEW010000013.1:0-62462 GCF_049890855.1 Lacrimispora sp. 38-1
GCTCCGCTACACTTGGCGGTAAATACCCGTGGTCAGACTTTCACTGACTAGATTAGTGCCATGCTTGGCACACTCAAAAAAGGCACATTTTCATAATTGAAAACATGCCTTATCTGTCCTTGATTTATACCAAGTGTCCCGTCCCTATGTTGTTACTCAGGTAGGAACAGCTACTGCATTGGTACTGGAAAAGACTTAAATACGAGGGACTTTGACACTGCAGCTATCGTTTCCGGGGAAATAGCTGTATGGGAATTAAAAAGTGTTCCATCCAAATCACTGAAAAGTGCTATCTTATGATAATCCATGGCCCTCTCCGATCACTTAAAATAGGCATCTCTGAATTTGCAAAGCTGCAGGGGCCAGTCTGTCTGCAGGATATCAATTCCCTTTCTCAAAACCTCTCCCCATGATCGGTCCCGGCTTTCAAGCAGTGCCATATCATCATCAAGGTCCCCGAATAGCCTGAGACGGCCATGGCCAGCCAGGGTAATTACATTTGCCCATACATACAAATCGTGACTCCTGATATAGTCCAGATTTTCCTGCATAAACAGCTCACTGTCATTGGTTTTTGCAATAACTTCCATTCCAACCGTATTAATATTGGAATAAGAAAGTACTTTATTTACCTCTTCCATGTTGTATACAATCGGCATATACATATACTTTTCCGGGCAGCTGCTGAAAAATTCCAGATACTCCTCTGTGACCGGAGTCTTAATAATCACCTGCCGGAGCGTATGAGGATATTTTCTCAAGACTTTGACCATCTGAGGCAGGCAGTCCCATGCCCGGTCTATGTTATATAGCACATCACCAGTAAAATGAGCTGCAACGTTTTCATAACGCTCTACTTTAACTCCGCTGGGCTCTCCAAGGCTGTTTTTGTACTCCATCTGCTCAATCTTCTGACTGGACATGGTTTTTATATTGTCAGGACAGCCTAAAAGCAAGGGTTCTCCTCCATCATGAAACACATAGAGAATTCCATCCGTAGAACTGGATAGATCACATTCAAAGATATCTCCTCCCATCTCCAGAGATAGGTGAAAGGATGGAATCGTATTCTCCACAATATTTCCACCCCAGGCGCCTCGATGTACGGCTACCAACGCCTTCTTCTCTTCCAAACGCCGATTTAAAACCTCATTCACGTCTGAAAATTTTTTCTGACCAAACATATTGTTTCCTCTTTTCTATTAGTATGAATTATCTAATTTCTTATTGCTTCCACGTCCGTAAACAAGGGTAAGGACTACTGCGGAAATAATCATCATGAGCACTGCGTATACAAAGGTCAAAGCTGAATTATCCGCATTTGCCTGGGAATCGGTCAGCGTTTTGATATAGACACCAAGAGGCTGATTAACCGGGTGATACAAAAAGACCGATACATCATAATCCCCCAGAAGACTGTTGAAATTCAATGCAAAGATCCCCAGTACCGTGGGCAGCAAAATCGGCAGCATGACCCGAAAAAAGATATAAACTGTTTTTGCCCCAAGATTTCTGGCAGCCTCCTCCAAAGAATCATCCAGCGCAAAGAATGCAGCCTTTGTCATCCTTTGGGTAAAAGGAATCTTGATAATAAAGTATCCCAGCAGCAGAATAAACGGCGTACCGGTGAGAACCCGGTTAAACATGAAGATCCGGGGAGTATTATAGGTCGTAATAAGACCAATGGCAATAAGGGTGGTTGGCAAAAGCCAGGGAATCATCAAGCTGTATTCCAGTACCTGAGCCCATAGCTTTTTCCCATGTTTCTGAAGGATCCGACAGGTAAACAGTATCACGACCGCAGCCAGTAAAGAAGCAATTGCAGAATATACAATGCTTACCAAAAACGGCTTATAAGAAGCCTGTCTGAAAAAAACGTTCAGATAATTATCTATGGTGAAACTGGAAAAACTGAGTTTCCGCTTGGCAATGGTGGACGCATTCGTAAAGGAAAACAATACAATAAATACCACCGGAACCGTATATATAAGGAATAGTGCATACGCATAAACATGTGCCAGAACATTTAAAAATGGATTTCTGATTTTCTGTTTCATCACACTGGTCTTAACCTTTGAAACAGACATATAGTGCCCCCGCCGTTCAATTCCCATCATCACCATAAGAAGCAAAATGGTGGATAGACCTAAAAAAAGTGCAAGCAAAGACGCTAGATCATAGGTTTCAATACTTTTGGAAAAGGATAAAATCATCGGGGTAATGGTCTGGAACTGGGTCCCTCCCACCAGTAAAGGGGCAGATGTGGCGCTAAGCCCTGTTATAAAAGTTAAAATTGTCACCGCAATCAAAGAAGGCGTCAGTACCGGAAGTACTACCTTCCACAGGATTTTCATTGGCGATGCCCCCAGATTCTGTGCAGCTTCCACAGTCTGGAAATCCACAGAACTCATGGCATTTCGCAGAAATATCATATGGTTGGAAGTGCAGGCAAACGTCATAACGAACAGCACTGCCCAGTAACCGGAAAACCAATCCGTAGGAAACTCCGGAAATATCTGAGCAAGAATATTGGTAAGGTAACCATTTTGTCCATAAATAAATTTATATCCTGACACAAGAATAATTCCACCGTAAACCAATGTAGTCATATATCCCAGCCGCAGGATTTTAGCGCCCTTTATATCGAAATATTCGGTGATGAGTACAAGACTGATTCCAATAAATCCTACGGTAAAAGACAGCGTGGGCGCCAGAATAAAGCTGTTACGCAAACTACGCATGGCCCGTTGGGACTCCAGAAGTTTATGAAAAGGTTCCAGTGTAATATGCCCCTGCTGCACAAAAACCGAATATATAGTATTCAAGTTTGGAATCACAAGACATGCGAATACCAGCCAGGCCAAAAACAAAAAAGTAAGTGTAGCTCCCAGTTTATTTTTTATCATGAAAATCACCTCAATACTGCATTATATTTGACGGTTGAAAGCTGAGTGTCACAGTACTGCCTTTTTCATACAGCGAATTGCCGCTGTTTTTTTCGACCACCTTAAATGTATGCCCCCCAAGTTCCAGCTTATATTTAATATAAAGTCCATAGTAGTCATAACCCTTTACCACGGCCTGCACCGACAGGTCATGATCTGCTGTTTTTTCATTGACATGCATATGTTCCAGACGTATGTAGCAGTGCTTTTCAATATCCACCCCACCACATCTGTCCGCTCCCGCCAGCACAAGAATCTCTTTTGGAAGACGGTTTATATCCCCAATGAAATTACAAACAAATTCCGTTGCAGAATGGTTATAAATCTCTGGAGGTTCTCCGATTTGTTCGATCACGCCTTTGTTAAAGACTGCAATACGGTCTGACAGCGTCAGCGCCTCTTCCTGATCGTGTGTAACATAAATTGTGGTGATGCCAAACCGCTGTTGAAGATCCTTAAGTTCGTTGCGCAGCTGTATGCGCAGCCTGGCATCTAAATTGGACAGCGGTTCATCAAGGCAGATAATATCCGGTGAGGTAACCAGAGCGCGGGCAATTGCCACACGCTGCTGCTGTCCTCCCGAAAGTTCTGAGACCTTTTTGGAAAGCTGATCATCCGTCAAGTCCACTTTAGCTGCCATTGCCAGTACTCTGCTTTTGATTTCTTCTTTTGTAAGTTTTTTAACCTTAAGACCAAATGCTATGTTATCATAAACACTCATCGTTGGAAACAGGGCATAGCTTTGAAACACCATGCCAATATTACGTTTTTCCACCGGTTGATTTGTGATGTCTGTTCCTCGTACACTGACGCTTCCTTTTGCAGGATTAAGAAAACCGGTAATAGTTCGCAATGTGGTGGTTTTTCCACAGCCGGACGGTCCCAGGAAAGTAAAGAACTCCCCTTCCTTTATGTCAATATTAATATCGTGCAGTGCTGTGAAGCTGCCAAATTTGACTTCTATACCTTTTAATTTAATCATTGCATTATCTCCCGCTAAACGATTTCATTTTGTTTCGTATCTTCTTAATCTTATGGCAAATATTGAAGTTCAATTTTTTCACACCATGCGTCAATATTTTTAGCAGCCAGAGACCAGTCAATATTCTGAGCCGGCAATGAAGAAATCATTTTGTTGAAATCATTCAAACCAGATAGTGCATCATTATTCGCAGGCAGGGTAGAAAACTGTTGTGCCCATTCTCCCTGTATTTGAGCACTGCCAAACCAGTCAACAAAACGCTGTGATTCCTCTAAATTCTTAGTTCCATTGATAATACCAATGCTTTCAACTACAAACGGGACACCTGCCTCCGGAACAACGATACCGGTATCTGTACCATACTGCTTATCACGGGCCGCAATGCCGCTGGACCAGATCTGTCCATAAAGAATCGGGTCGGACGGATTGCTGATATGTGCATATAAATCCACGCCCTCCTGAGAAGGTACACCATTCTTATAGTAAAGAGCAATCTGCTCCCAGCCTTCATCAGAGATTCCCAAGTCCCCGGCAGGATCTGCATATCTTGTAAGAATGCCTGCTATGACGTGTCTGACGGTTGCACCGCCAAGAGATGATGAAAACTCGTATGTACCGGAATACTGCTCTTTCGTCCATAGATCCGGCCAATCCTTAGGAGCATCTGCTTCAGAAATCTGTTTCTTGTCATAAGCCATTAAAATTGCCTGCTTTACAATAGCATGATAATAATCGTTCGGATCATTTAAACCCGCACTGATTTTATCCGCCCAGGTCGGTTTATAGGAAACCAAAAGATTTTGTTCCTTCAGCGATTCCCAAAGCATGGAATAGAGTCCGAAGCTCACATCCGCGACTGGTGCATTTTTCTCAGCCACAAGACGGCTGTATACATCTGCACCGCCGGCATCTACATACTGAATGGAAAAACCGTCCTTAGAGGCACGTTCTACAAGCCAGTCGCCACGTCCGTCAGAAACAGAATTTGAATAAATGGTTAAGTTGACTCCAGTTCCTTTTACAAGATCATTGCCTCCGGTTTTATCAGTTTCAGAAGTACTTGGCGCATCCGTACCAGCAGCGCCAGCTGCGGTTGTTTCCGTGGTTTTTCCATCTCCGGTTGCTGTTTTGCCATTACCTGCCGGGCTGCTGCAGGCTGTAAGGCCAGATGCCAGAACCAGGGTCAGCAACAGTGCAAGGGTCTTTTTCATGAGTAATTCCTCCTTATATTTGATGTTTATGTTTCTCTTACATTTTGAATATACCTGTATAATTGGTACGTGTCAATATAATCCATTTCATTTTACAAACATTTATCTGTATATTTACATTCACACGATTATAATGCCTATAAATGCCATTTAACAACTTATAATCCACGCCAATTCGCACTTTACTCCTTGCAAACCATTAGAATAAACATTAAAACAGCAAAAATATTATATAAATTGGTTGCTTTCATCATCAAATTTTGATATTGTAATATTAATAAATTTGAAGCTTCCAATTCAGGAGATGAAAATATGCCTACGATAAAAGACATCGCCCGCGCTGCAGGTGTATCCCATGGAACGGTTTCCAACGTCCTTAATAAAACCGGAAAAGTCAGTATTGAAAAAATCCTCCTCGTAGAAGAGGCGGCCAAAAAATTAGGGTATGTTCCAAATTCCCAGGCTCAGCTTTTACGCCAGGGAGTTCCAGATCTGGTTGCAATTGTACTGCCAAATTTGAGGGACTCAGTTTATCTGGATCTTTATACCGCTTTGCAGCACTCGTTCCAATCCTACGGTTATGAAACGGCTCTTTATATTACCGGTGATATCGCCGGTACCGAAGAAAAGCTTATAAAAGGACTCCCTCTGTCTCGGATCGCCGCCCTGGTTGCGGTTTCCTGCCTCAGAAACGAGTCCGCCCTGATTTATAACGAATTCTCATTTCCCATTGTCTTCATAGATCGTGAATTGGGAATAAAGCGGGATAATATATCGTTCTTTACATTTGACTTACAAGCCGCCGGATATTCTCTGGGAAAATATGTCCTGGATCGTGAATGGAAATCCGTCGCTTTCTTCTCAGCTCCCAGCTATTTTGAAAATATCAACAGAATATTTGAAGGATTCAGCGATGCACTCAGCAACACTTCAGTTTATGTACAAAAGTTTACATCCGATACCAATCTTATCTTAAATATGGCATTTGACATTATTCACGAGAACCAAAATCTAGAAGCGGTTATAACAACCTCTTCAGAGCGGGCAAACATGTTATCCACTGCCCTGCAGTTTTCTGATGATAAGCAAAAACCTGAGATCATTACCATTGATTCCTTCCGTCCATTTTCAAATCCCCACTACAAGACCTTTGAGTTGGACTACAGCCAAATGGGCGCACGCATCGCAGACACCGTAAGCACTCATTTAAATAAAAACGCTGGAATACCTGAACGAAGCACATTACCCTGCAAAGGCTTTTCATTCAGTTTTCCTTTTATCAGCAAAAGCAAGCCACAACCCCTGACCATGCTTACACTGGGTTCACCTGCTGTCAGTGCACTTGAAAAACTGGTTCATCAATTTGAACAGCTTACAGACATATCACTAAAAATAACCAGTATGACTTACGACGACTTATATGAACACATTCAGCTGCTTAACAATGATTTTTATTATGATTTAATTCGAATTGACCTTGCATGGCTTGACAGCATGGGGCCTTTGATCTATAAGCCGATAAAGGATCTTGGGTTGGATACAGACAGTTTTCCAAAGGTACTGTTTTCAGTCATGGGAAATGGCCAGCCTGCTTTACCAGACAATGTTTATAGCTTTCCATTTGATCCCAGTGTCCAATTATTTCTGTACCGGACCGACTTGTTCTCCGATGCAACCATATGCCGGGCCTATTACGAACGGTACCGGGAATCACTGACCATCCCAAAAAACACAGAGCAATATCTCCGTGTAGCAGAATTTTTTACAAGAAAATACAATCCGGATTCTCCAACTATTTACGGAGCCACTTCAACCTGCGGCATGGCAATTACTGCCTCCTGTGATTTTATGCCTTTTTATCTTGCAGAACTTGGGAATCATCAGGAAAAAGCAGTTTTTGATACAGCAAAACTGGAAGACGCCCTAAAAAAATATGCAGAACTCTTTCAATACTCCAACAAACAGCAGTCCCTTTGGTGGCAAGACTCCATTCGAGGCTTCGCAGACGGTGATACCGCCACTGCCACTACTTTTTCAAACCACGCTGCCTATCTAATTAACAGCAAACGCTCCAATGTTGTAGGAAAGACCGGTGCTGCAATCATCCCCGGCGGACATCCCCTTTTAGGTGGAGGAGTTATCGGCGCCAGCCGATACACCAGGCAAGAGGAAGCTTGCCGCCAATTTTTCCAGTGGTATTATACAAATGACATCGCTTCTGCCGTAGTTCGCCTGGGGGGTACTTCCTCCCTAACAAACGTTTACAATGATTTTGAGAACCATGTGCTCTTCCCATGGCTTTCCGCTTCTCGTGAAAGTTTAAAAATTGGTATCAGAGGTGATAAGGAACTGCCAGTTGGAAATCTGTCGATACGGCAGTATGAAAATATAATAGGTGTCGCTGTGAGAAATGTGATTAACAAAAAAATGACACCGAAAGAAGCTGCTAAAAACGCCCAGAAAATCTACTGCAGCCAAATTGAATAAGGCAAAATTCAGTTTGGAGATTTTATTTTATGGCGAAATGGAGGGGCACTGGATTACTCGATGTACGACTTCCTGGATAATAAAACAGATAATAGCAGAAATGGCTATAACTCAAAAACATAATCGTAGAATAAAGTAAAGAATTATCCTTATATCAATTTTAGAATTTAATTCATACAATAAAGTACAACTTTTTATTTTACTATGCGAGGTTATGATATGAGTGATAATAAAAATCGGGAAGAAAAATCTTGGGGAGGGCTCACCGATGTTCCCGGAATTCTGGTGGGGAACGCCGAAGATAAAAGCGGCCGTACCGGATGTACGGTGATTCTATGCCCAAAGGGGGCCGTTCCCGGTATTGTTGTAAGCGGAGGCAGCCCCGGTACTCAGAATACGGATATCATTCGTCCAGGTACTTCAGAGTATCCCGTGTACGGAGTCCTTCTTACAGGCGGCAGTTTCTTCGGACTTCCGGCGTCCGGCGGAGTGATGCAATGGCTCGTTGATCACAAAATTGATGATGTGCCACTTGTACCTGCTGCAGTGATATTTGACCTTCTCTACGCCAAGGGCTCCCCTCCGCCTGATGCCGCCATGGCTTATGACGCCTGTCAATCCGCAACCCCAGGTCCCATACCAGAAGGAAATGTAGGGGCTGGAGCAGGCGCTACAATTGGAAAAATATATGGTATTCCAATGAAGGGAGGACTTGGTACTGCTTCCATACAAATTCCAGGTGGTCCCATAGTTGCAGCTCTTGCAATAGTCAATGCCTTGGGAGATATATGGAACCAGGGACATATAATTGCGGGAGCCTTGAATTGTAACGGCACATTTGTTAATCAAACCCAGTTGATGATGGAGGGAGTGCCATCACCACTTTATTATAACAGCACCACAATTGCAGTAGTGGCTACAACAGAACGACTATCAAAAGCAGAAGCCAATCGAGTGGCTCAACTCGCCGATGATGGTATGGCCAGGGCCATATCTCCTAATCATACGCAATGGGACGGAGATACGATTTACTGCCTGTCCCTGGGATCTCATACCAGCAACATGTCTAGAGATGCAGTTGTTACACAGGTAGGTACAGCTGCAGCATTGGTACTGGAAAAGGCTATAATACGAGGGGCACTGGCAGCACAATAAAGGCTGCCTTTCCCTTTTGCAGCGTACGCCCGGTGAGACGGTTAGTCTGTCTTGGTTTTCACTTATATAAGCTAATAAGATCCTTCACAAATATTTCTTCATTTGTAAATTGAATTTTATTATTGCTTAAAAATCCATCCATTGATTGGATTGTTTTATCGATAATAGAAATTTTCCATTTTTTGCTTAAATCTTTTTTAAAACTAATATATATTTCATTTTTTAGTGGTTCATATACTATTGAACACAGAGTATTATCCTGACTGGTTTTACTTAAAACTTCAAAGGCTTCATTTATTCCAAAGCTATGAATATTATTATGAATATATTCATGAGCACAAATATATCTATCAGCACCTATACCATATACTTTATCATAATTTGATTCCTTAAAATCCCCATTTGGGAAATTAGTCATAATAATAAAATCATTAAGAATAGGACTAACTATATTTATACCATTTCCTTCTTCCAGAATAAATGCATCACCAGTTTTATCAGCGATAATAGTATGCAGCCCTAAATCTGGGTATAATGGATTTCTAGGATACGAGATCACTCTTTTATTAAGAATTTCAAAAAATTCAGATGTTTTTCTTGTTTTCTTTAGCGCCTCATCAAAAATATCAAAAGCAAACCAATCATTTTCGTCACAACTTGCTTTAAAGCCTGGACTATATTTTACTGCTTGAGTACAGATAAAAAGACCCTCACTATTAAAACCAGCGATATCCCTGTATTTGTTATCTGCTAAGGCTGTAAAGTAAAATAAGTTCATATCATTATAACTATTGACTTTTAGTTTTAAATCAATATCATCAGTATCGAAATTCATACCATAAACAGCTTTTTTTTGACTGTATACTGCAAAACTTGTACACATTTTGGAACCTCCTTTTTATATATAATTTTGTCATATCATATGCTTAGAGTATTTAGAGAATTATTTAACTATTTTACCATTGGATTCACCACTTTCTTAAAATTCTATCCATATGATATCACCAGGTATCTCAATGGTTCAACCTACAACATTTTTCAGAATCAAAAATGTGAAATTTAAGCTTATGCTTTATTTTATTATTCGTTGCCTTTTCATTCTTTCCTACATGGACGTGGCGAAGTCCGCAGTTCTCATGGAAGGGCGGGGTTTCTCCCCTTTTATAAATAAGGAGTCAGAGTAGGTAGTGCAAATTCACGGCATACGAATCTGAACTGTGCTTTTTACAAACAGACTAAAGGCACGGAAACTCCCGTGCCTTTTATAACTCTATGTTATAAATTAAAAATATGTGTGTCAGTTAATATTCCAGCATAAAAATAAACTTATTTTATCGCAACAATTAAGTATCGATGTATAGTTCCCTCAATTTTACCAGTTTCATCAATCATCCTTTGCATTTCTAATAACTGTAAGAAACACTTTTCCACTGAAAAATTCGGAAACTCCCATTCTATAATGTGTGCAAACCATACAAATGCACCAACATCATAAAACTGGATAGGTCTATATGCTTCTTCAGCACGAATGATTTGAAATTTTGCATTATCGAATACTTTGCTTTGTTCTTTAAGATTCAGATGTGGAAATGGTTTCTTAATTCCCGGCAAAACCATTTCTATTAATTCTCTCTCATTTTCACCACCGACTTGCTCTGTTATAAATACGCCATGTTTTTTTAGAAGTCTATATAATTCTATAGCGTCGAAATCGCCATGGCGATTTATAATCACATCAAAGGTTTCATCGCCATAAGGTATTTCAGATGGTTTATTACACTCCTTAAAGTTTATTCCAAGAGGGAGTAATTTTTCTCTGCACAAGTCTACATTTGGTTTATAACCTTCCGTTGCTGATGTTTTACTATATGGATGATTTAATGAAAGTAAAAACTCACCGCCCCCAGTATCATAATCTAAGATATCTGCATTACTATTTAGATACTGTCTAACTATTTTTTCGTAATCCCATGGTAAGTTGTTTTCTTCCTCATATCTACCATAAATATGTGAGAAGTCCCAGCCATGTATCTGTGCTATGTCCTCTTCTTTTTTCCAAATTACTTTTAATTCTTCAACATTCATCTTTTCTGCTTCCTTTCAAAATTAAATATGTTTTGATTGGTGCAGTTTCTGACAACATAAGTCAAACTTCAGCATTTAACCTCGATACAATCTGCTGTCAGTTTTAAAACTGCACCGAGTCGTTAATTCGTTTCATCATCGTAAACCTCCTCGTTTACATACTATTCAAAATTCTTATTCGCTCGTATATCAAACAATCCCAATCAGTTCTTCTTCCAATGCGTCCATACAATCCCGTCAGAGTAACCAATTTTCTTATAAAATTTGTTCCCTCCGCCAGTCATATGAGTTGCACCAAGCTTCTTCATTCGTTCGTAATGTTTCGATAATGCAGCCGCTGCCAATCCTCTGTTTCTATATTCTGGTATTGTGCATAAGGGCTCCATATAAGCTAAATTGTTTTCCTTAACCCACCACATTCCGGAGTAACAAACATACTCTTCTTCATCGTTTGCAATGACTATATCAAGTTGGGGAGTTGCATGAGGAGCCGGACACATCAAACCTTTCCTCACACCGTTATATCCCTTTTGTGGATTCCAGCTCATTCCGCAATCTGCCTCATCCCATTTTTCAAATGAACCTTTATCCTGCTCATGATCGAATCCCTTCCAGCAGCACCTGGCCAGTTTTATGGGATCAACCTCACTCTCCTTTACGAAGTGAAAACCTTCCGGCAATTTATAGGTAAGTTCATTTTGAAAATCGAAAATGAAGTCGTGTTCTTCATACACCTTACTATATCCTCTCTTTGCCACTGCATCAATCAGAAAATCCTGCCCTTTAAATAAAATGAATTGTCTCTGCTTATCAAAATTCGGCATATATTCTTCAGCGTAATCTAATAATTCCTCCACTAATTCTTCATATCCCGGACGAAGATTAAAAAATATATTAGTAACAGGTGATTCTGTGAAAACAAATGCTACAACTTTGTCTCCATCAAACCAAATTCGATTCAAGTATTGATACGAAATGTCCATCCATGTTGATGTGATGGCATATTCATAAAAAGGAGCCGCCACACCATTGCTGAAATTGCGCCCATAGATTTCCACCATGAAATCCCATATTAAATTAATGTCTGTTAATATCTGAAATTGCTTTGTATTAATATTTCTACTGCTTTCTTCCATTCCTATATTGCAATCTGCTTTCCTCAGGTCCATTTTTTCTTTCATTTCTACTTTCTCCTACACGATATTATGCTTTTACGATTCACTCCTCATATCATTGCTCACTACAATTTTAAAATAATCTATGAGCACCTTGTCATTTACAATTAGGGCAAAAAAGGCACATTCTCAAAATGAGGTACCCCTTAAGACTTCGTACGACCTTTCTTCTTAGGTCTCAAAGCATCAGATCCAGCGATTCTAAAATTATTTACCCATTTGACTATCTTAATTCCTGATACGAAACCCCATTTGTTAAATATAACTCTACCACATGAAGTTTGTATTCGAAAGAATATTTTATTTGTTTTCTAGAACGCATTAATCCTTCATCACCAAAAGCTTGATAATTATTAATCCATTTTTGAACATTGCTTAGCGCAGGGACATTATATTTATACGCCAGATATCTAGTTCCTCCTTTGCCAGCCAGGTAAACTTCAACTATTTTTTTCTTGAATTCAAAGCTATATTTTGCCATGAAAAAACCGTAAGTGCTTCAAAAGATGGCGTCCTTCCTGCGGTCTAATTGAGGAAATTGACAGAAGTGGTAATATATGATATTGTATATTTACTTACTAGTAGGTAAGCTGTATAGAAAGGAGTGTGAATTAGTTATGGCTGGTAAAAAAGATGATATTGTATCTTTGGCCATGCGGCTCATTAAAACAAAAGGATTTTTGTCTTTGAGCTATGATGATATTTCTAAGGACCTGGGCATCACAAAGGCTGCGGTGCATTATTACTTTGAGAAGAAAGAAGATCTGGGTATCGCGGTTTGTGAGAGAATACAAACTGGCTTATTGGAAAGCTATGAACATAGTTTAGAGCAGATGATCCATAATCAGGAGAAGCCCTGGTCGTTTATAAAAAATAGAATTGATAAGATTATGCCCAATGAAATATGCCCTATCTCAAGTTTGCAAAGCGACTATGAAGACTTACCAGAGAGTATGAAAACGATCTTGGAAAAAATCAGTAAAAATGAAATTGAGCTGTGGGCTGCTCTGGTAAGACAGTATAACCCAGACCTGGATAATGATGACATTGCAAGAACTATACTTTTGAGTGTTAAAGGCGCTCTTCAATACAGACGAGTTCTAAATGATAGTTCCTTCGAAAATATGATGTCATCAATTCAAGCTCAATTCAGCAAAGCGTTAAGTACGCAAGGAGGAAACTAACATGAGAAGAGTGGTTATTACAGGTTACGGTATTATTTCGTCATCTGGCAATACGGTAGATACGCTGTGGGATAATGTTGTTAATGGAAGGTCTGGAATAAAGAAAATAGAAGACCCTTCCTTTTCTAATATCTCCTCTCGCCTTGCCGGGTATATAGACAATTTCGTTCCTGAAAATTATTTGGAAAAAAAGGAAGCAAGGCAGTATGATTTGTATGCGCAATATGCATATGCCGCAGCAAAGCAAGCAATTGATATGGCACAGGTACACGATGAAAGTTTTGATAAGAACAGGGTTGGCGTTTATGTGGGCTCTGGCATTGGTGGAGTCGGCACTCTATTGCAGAATCACGAATCTTATTTAAGCAAAGGGACACGCCGGGTATCCCCTTTTATGATTCCGATGATGATAAGTAATATGGCATCTGGTTTTATTGCAATTAAAACCGGATTTAAGGGGCCGAGTTTTGCTCCTGTTTCAGCGTGTGCTACCGCCAATCAGGCGATTGGAGAAGCATTTTTAAGTATTCGATATGGTCACACAGATGCAATCATTGCAGGGGGAGCAGAAGCCCCCATCAACACACTCGCATTTTCAGGCTTTGCGAACATGAACGCAATGTCCACAAATAATGATCACCCCGCGGAAGCCAGTCGTCCCTTTGACAAATTAAGAGATGGTTTTGTCATGTCCGAGGGTTCGGCAATTTTATTTTTGGAAGAACTGGAACACGCCCAAAACCGTGGAGCAGACATATTAGGAGAAATCATTGGATATGGCTCAACCACCGATGCCTACCATATCACCACACCAGATTATCATGGTGCTGAACGGGCGATGGCACTGGCATTACAAATGGCAAATATTTTGCCCTCACAGGTGGATTATATCAACGCTCATGCCACAGGTACAAAAGAGGGGGATAAATCAGAAACAAAGGCAATTAAAGCTCTATTCAAGGAATATGCCCCAAAAATCAAGATTAGTGCAACAAAATCCATGACAGGTCATTTGTTTGGGGCCGCGGGTGGTATAGAAGCTATTATCACATTAAAGGCTCTTCGGCATGGTGTGATACCGCCAACAATCAATTTGACAAATGCAGATGACGAATGCGACCTCGACTATGTGCCCAATGTTGCTATCAGGCACACACTTAATTTTGCAATTTCAAACGGATTCGGCTTTGGTGGTCATAACGCTTCTCTCCTTTTTAAAAAGTGGGAGGCAGAAGACAAATAACAGCACATATTGAGGAAAAGTCCATGAATTAGGCTATGAAAATTGAGGATTGTTTTGTTCTATTGCAGGTACGGTATTCCTTCGGGCGGCGTGGTAAGCCGCTCCGCGAAAAAAGCCGGGCGTGTTGTGTTCACACTCCGGCTTTTTTTACAGGCATTTCGGTGGATTTGATTGAGCGAACCGTTATCGTGGAAATACTTTACAGCTTAACTCACCGGGAGCAAAACACTTATTACATGAAACGCATTTTGCTTTTTCCAAATTGCCCGACTGCCACCTGTTTACAAGGTCAGGCTCACAGATAAAGGGTCTGCATAAGCTAATCGCCTTAACGTTGCTTTGGTTGAGCTTTTCTTCAAGCAATTCGGGTGTTCGGTGGCCGCCAACGCTGATAATATCAACTTTGCTGTTTTCAGCAATTCGATTCGCTTCTTGATAAAAATGTCCTTCCTCCTGTCTGTTTCGTACTGGTTGTGCTGACGCGCTGCGTGGTGTAATGGATATGCCGCCGCTGACCTCAATCGCGTCAATTCCCATATCTGTCAACTGGTCACATACCCATTGACATTCTTCAAAAGTAAGGCCGCTTTCCTCCAAATCACTGGAATTGAGTTTGATCCAGATGGGATAGTCATTTCCAACTGCGGCGCGTATGGCATTATAAATATCAAACAGGATTTTCGCCCGTTTCTCAATGGCTCCGCCATATTCATCCGCTCGATGATTAAAAATGGGACTTAAAAACTGGCTTATCAAATACCCATGAGCAGCGTGGATCTGAACGCCATCCGCTCCGGCCTCTTTGCAGCGAATCGCCGCAGTCGTGAAGCTGCCTATGAGAGATTGAATATCTTCACTAGACATCTCCCGGTAATTCTTGTCCGCGAGTTTTGACGGAGCCATAGGCGGCAACCCCGTATCGGTCTTTGGTACTTTCGCGCCATTATGCGCGATTTGGACAACTATTTTACACCCATAATCGTGGACTATTTCAGTAAGTTTTTTTAAGCCATCTGAAAAGCTGTCATCGTAGGTCTTGACCATATATGGACTGACTCTGGAATTTTCATCAATACCGACCATTCCGGTAATAATCAGTCCAACTCCGCCCTTAGCCAGACCTTCATAAACATCATACATATTTTGGCGGTAGCGTCCGCTATCATCGCCTCCATATTCAAATGTGGCACTACGGACTAAACGATTTTTTACTTTAATTTTACCCAATGTAATTTCGTCAAACAGTGATTTCATGTGAAAGCCTCCTCGTTGTAATTATTATACTTACAGCAAGGAGTATAGCACATCTCTCTTGTAATTTCAATAGTTACATCGTATAATTTTTTCTCCAAATCACTAGAATTGATTTATCGGAAGCACGCTATCAGTTAGTCACAGAACTATTCATTCAGTTCTGCAAAATACAAACACGCCCCTCTTTTCGAGCAGGCATGGCATCTATAGTTGACATCGCATAACCAACAATTAATCCACAATATATTTGTTCATCTTCATGCATACCGAACCCAATCATTGCTTGGCGAATTGCTTCCTTATCAGTAACCCAATGGGGTTGGTTCATGTAACAGGAGCCCAGTCCCAAGGAATACGCGGCGTTTAACATGTTCTGTGTTGCGCACGCACAGTCGGCCATACTGTTGCCGTGGTCAATCGGCGCAACAACCAATATCAAAACCGGAGCGCCATAGCAGCAATCGTAAGATGGGTTTTGCTTGGCATTACGAATGTGATTTTTCTGGTATGGATACTCTGCTTCGTCAAGCTTGCCCATTTCCGAACACACCAGATGTGCAAACGTTTCCACCTGTTCCTGTCCTATCAAGGCAATAAAGCGTGGGACTTGATTATTACCGCCGTTTGCCGCGTAGAGCCCCGCCTGTAAAATTTGTTCCACTGTTTCCCGGTCGATCTCATCCTGCTTGTACTTTCGCACGCTCCTGCGGTGTAGTAACGTATACATGGTCTCGTTCATTTCCAAACCTCCAATAAATTTTAATAGAATTACAAATAATAAAGCTTAAATGTAAAATAAAACAACATATGGTTAAGCCAACTGCAAAGGTGTCATCGTAGGTCTTGACCATGTATGGACTGGCTCTGGAATTTTCATCAATGCCGACCATTCGGATAATAATCAGTCCGACCCCGCCCTTAGCCAGACCTTCATAAACATCATACATATTTTGGCGGCAGCGTCCGCTATCATCGCCTCCATAATCAAATGTGGCACTGCGGACTAAGCGGTTTTTTACCCTAATTTTACCCAATGTAATTCCGTCAAACAGTGATTTAATGGCAAAGCCTCCCGTTGTAATTATTACATTTACAACAGGAGTATAGCACATCCATCTTGTAATTTCAATAGTTACATTGTATAATTAGAAAAAAGAATTTGGAGGGATGAAAATGCGGATAAGTAATAAATGTTCTATGGCGCTTCACGTCCTTATTTTACTTGGAGTATTCGCTGACCAAAAACTAACGAGTGAACAAATAGCTAATAGCGTGGGGTGTAATCCAGTAATGATACGCAATCTGCTTGGCAAATTGAAAGAAGCCGGTTTGGTTGCGACGCAGCGCGGCAGCGGTGGATCAGTTTTAACAAAAGACCCGGCAGCTATTACAGTCTGGATGGTCTATCAAGCAGTCGATTCAAATTCATTTGACTATTTAATTGGCCTGCATCCAAGTCCTTCGCCTAAATGTACTGTGGGTAAAAACATCTATTCTCTGCTTGAAAAACCATATAACGAGATTAAAGATGCTATGCGTGAGACAATGAAAACTGTTACGCTGCAACAACTGCTTGAGGACTACAAGAATATGACTGTATCGTAATTCCTAAATGCCCCCAAATCAGTACCGCCGGTATAATGAAATGCACCCCAAACATTGGAAGAATGTGATATGTACCCCCTTTACTGGACACCAGTAAAGGGGGTACATATCAATAATGCTTGGAGGTGCATTTTTATGTCTGGTAAAAGAAAATTTTCAGACGAAGAACGAATCAAAGTTGTTCATATGATTACAGAACAGAATATGTCAAAGTTCGAGGTGGCTAGGCTTTATAATACGGATGTATCCGTAATTATATCTCAATATTCACTCTGTGAGTAAAAGGCTTCTATTTAAAAACCTTACACCCAAATCCACTTCCTAAATCATAACATTTATTACACGATATACATTTTGATTTTCTTCTGTTACCTGCTTCCCAAATACTTGGCAATTCAGGTTCGCAAATAAGAGGACGGCATAAGCTTATTGCTTCGATTTTCCCTTTATTTAACCATTCTTCGATCATATCTGGCGTGCGGTAACATCCGACACTTATTACGGATGCATTCACTTTCTCTGCTATCTGCAATGCATTTTGAGCAAACACACCTTCTTTGTCAGAACTCGACATTCTCCTTGAGTAACCAGGAATGTCTATACCACCGCCTAATTCAATTCCATTTATGCCTAACTTATCTAGCTCACAACATACCCATAAACATTCTTCAAGACTAAATCCTCCGTCTACATAATCCTCTCCATTAATTTTAATCCAGATAGGATAATCCTCTCCAACCTTTTCTCTAATGGCAGCATATACTTCAAATACGATTTTCGCACGATTAGAAATATCTCCTCCATATTCATCATTTCGTTTATTAAAAAACGGGCTAAGAAATTGGCTGAGCAATTTACCGTGTGAACCTTGTATCTGAACGCCGTCAGCACCTGCTTCTTTGCACCTCTCAGCAGCTAGAGCAAAACTATGAATAACACTTTGTATTTCTTCTTTAGTCATACTTTTGGCTGATTTACCTTCAGAATTCATAAAATCAGATGGAGCAAGCGGTTTATTTCCATTATCGGGATTTGCTTCTAACCCAAAATGTCCTATCTGTACAATAATTTTGCAATCCTGGGCATGAGCTTTATTAACTATCTTACTTAATCCGGGAACAAAATCATCATCGTACGCCTTTACAATATTGGGAAATAACCTTGAGTTTTCATCAACCCCAACCAATCCGGTAATTGCTGCGCCTACGCCTCCTGCCGCAAGCTTTTCGTAGATAGAAATTAACTTCTCGTTAATATGCCCATCTTGATCAGCAGCTCCCTCCACTGTTGCACTACGAATGATACGGTTTTTTAAGGTTATTGCTCCCACATTCGTTTTCTCAAAAATTGTTTTCATTATAAAATCCTCCTTATTATTTTGTAACTTTTTTAGTTACAACTATATTTAAAAAAAATTACAACCCAATATTCACTCTGTGAGCAAAAGACATCAGTCATAATTTATTTTATTATTATTTAAAAACCTTACACCCAAATCCACTTTTAAAATCATAACATTTATTACAAGATATACACTTTGATTTTCTTCTGTTGCCTGAGCCCCAAATATTTGGCAATTCAGGTTCACTAATAAGAGGACGGCATAAGCTATTCTCTGCAACCTGCATTGCATTTTGAGCAAACACACCTTCTTTTTCAGAACTTGACATTTGCTTAAACGAGTAAAGTGGTTTCCATGTTCCGGACACCCGGTTTCCGTTCATCCGGAACAGCGGTCCACCGCACAAGAATATTCAATTATAAAACCATTTGAATTATACTTTAAAACTTGAAGAATTCTTTTCTAAATCATTTGCCATATTAAGTAATTTGTTAGCTGTAATAGCTATTCCATTAGTTATAGCAGCTTGTTCTTCTGTTGATGCTGTAACTTCTACTGAAAGTGATGAGATTTTCTTTGAATTAGATGCTATACTCTCCACTGTAGATAAAATTTTATCTTTGCCTTTCATAGTTCTTTGAAGTACTTCATTAACTTCATTTATTTTTACTGGAATGCTATTCACTTTATTAATAACTTCCTTGAACACACTTACTGACTCTTCTATTTTTTCTTTACTTTTCTCTACTATATTAGTTACAAAATCAGTAGTTTCTGAAACATCCCTTGTTTCTTCCATAACCTTATTAACTAAACCTGTTATATTTTTAGCTGAGTTTAGAACTTCTTCCGCTAGTTTTTTTATTTCTTTAGCTACTGCTGAAAAACCTTTTCCTGATTCTCCAGCTCTTGCTGCTTCTATAGATGCATTTAATGCCAAAAGATTTGTTTGCTTAGCCACACTGTTTATAAAATCCACTATAGAATTGATTTGTGATATAGCTTCATCTAAATTTTCCACTTTATTTCTTACAATGTGAAATGATTTTTGCATATCTTCTATAGTACTTGATAAACTATTAATATTTTCTGCACCTTTAGTTGATTCCTCCTTTATTTCTTCTCCATTTTGAGCTAGTTTAATTAATTTACCGCTTACATTGTTTAAGTCTGATGAAAAATTTTCTAAAATTTCAAGTGCATCTGATAAAGCTTCAGTTTGCTTTATCCCCTTCTGTGATACGTGTGTAACAGCTGTTGCAATTTCTTTACTGGCTGATGCTACTTCTTCACCACCATTTGAAATGTCTTGTGATATATTATTTAAACTTAAAGAAATAGATTTAATTTTCTTTATAAGTTCTCTAATACTTTTTGTAGTTTCACTACTTGTATAAGCAAGCCTGCCAATTTCATCCTTCCCTTTAACTGTATATTCTGCAGTTAAATCTCCTTTACCTACTTCTCCCATAGTACGTTCTATGCTTTCTATTGGCTCAGCTATTCTTTTTCCTATTATTATTCCAGCAACAATAACCAGCATTAAAATAATAATACTAACAATAATAGCTTTTACTATACCACTTCTTATCGCATTCTCCATATTATTCACAGATATGCCTACTGAAACGGTCAACACTACCTTTTCTCCTTGTTTTATAGGTACTGTTACATTATATGCAGGAGTACCTTTCCACTCTGACATAAAGGCTTGAGTCTTTCCTTTCAAAACCTCATCTAATTCTTTTAACTCTATTTTTTGTCCAATGGAATCCTTTGAAGTCCCTGCTAAAAGCGTTCTATCAGGTGAAAGTACCCCTATATAAAATAAATTTCCATTTGAGTTATCATAAGTGTTATCAACTATAGATTGTATTTTACTCATATTATCAGTTCCTGCATTCTCTATGCTTATCTTTATAATATTTGCTATATTACCACCATCATATTTCATTTGATTTTGCAATCCTACTACCATTTGATAAGTTGAAAAAGTAGTACTAATTATTAAAACAATTGTAGCCATCACTACAAAATTAAAAATCAAGTTTTTTCTTATAGATTTGAACATAAAATTTATCCCCGTTTCTCCTTAGCTCAAGTTAGAAAATACCTTTAATTTATCTAGGATAGAAAACTCTTATAATGCTATCTAAATTCAATTATAGTTTGTAGTTCTTTTTCCTTTATTTGAACTTTATTGTAATTCTTCTTTCATATTACCTTTATTGTTCTTTCTTTTTATTTTCTTATTTTCGTATTATACCTCTATTTTATTTCGTACGTGAACGAAATAGCCCCAATCTATTATTCATAAACTAATCGTTTCATTTTATTTAAGAATACATCTCTTTTTCCCAACCATAAAGCACTTATTGCAACCTGCACATCTTGCTTTTTCCTGACCTTTTTTTAGTCTGGTAATCAAATCAGGTTCGCATATAAGTGGTCTGCTCATAGAGATCATATCGACACCAGCTTCCAACACTGCCTCCATATCCTCGAAATTTCGTATACCACCAACTACTATTACAGGGATGTCCGTATTCCCTTTGATATTCATTGCGCTTTCAACAAAATAATTGTGATCCGAGTATTTCATATGTATGATATTAGACCCGCTAAATTCAACAGCTTCGACACCCAATCTCTTAAACTCAGGCATCATTTTCTTCAAGTCACTCGTATATTGTTCATTTTCTTCAGCGGCATTTGAATTCACCTTGACAAAAACCGGATAATCAGCTCCACATTTGTTTTTGATCCCTTGGATTATCTTTTTGACAATTAAGAATCTGCCTTCATAGGTTTCACCAAATTTATCGGTTCTCTTGTTAAATGATGGTGTTAAAAACTCACATAGAAGGTAGTCGTGAGCACAATGAATTTCAACACCATCCATCCCTGATAATTTTGCACGATAAGCAGCATCTATGAAATCCTCAATCACAGACTCAATTTCATTCACACTCATCTCTCGAGCTTGTTTACCTTCCTCAAGTTCAATAACTGATGGTCCAACTTTATTATCATCCGGATAGGCTTTGGCGCCTGCATGATTGAGTTGTGCAATCACTTTAGTACCGTATGGTCGAACTCTTGAAATGATTTTACTTGCTCGTTCGATTTGATAATCTTCAGCAAGTTCATTAGAACCGGGTCTTACAATCCCTTTTTTGGATACAAAAATTTGTCCCGCGATGATTAGTCCAATATCATTACTCGCCAGTTCTTCAAACATATCCAGTTCTTCATCGCTAATCGTACCATCAAGGTTCCCTAAATGGCTATGTGTCGCTGATCTTACAATTCTGTTTTTAATCGTTAGATTTTTAAATTTTATTTCCTTAAATACTTTCATTTCTTCAAATGCTTTCATTTTTCTTCCTCCTTTTTTATGAATTATCAATTAGTTTGATTTTTTTACATCATAGCATCTTGTTAATCAATTAATAATCACCCTCAGCCTTTATTCATGCCAAACCAAGTACTGTATAGGTCAGCGTTAGATCATTTCTATGGGTAATAAAATAGTCTTTTCAAATATCCTTTACTACTTTTAAAGATTAATATCATCATCCGTTGTAACCATTATTGTTACATCTAATTGTAAAAAAAATTATCAAATCAATTGCTTGAGTTTTGGTATCAAAAGCTATGAACAATTAGAGTTCCATCCCATTCCTAGTTGCAATGTCCTTCATTATATCAAATAGTGTATATTTCTCTAACTCTAACTCCATTTCAAGTTGAACTGAATGCAATGGGGCGACCAACGCAAGATTAATGACCGAACCGATTTTGCATTTCGGATTAACCTTATGATGCAGATCAAAAAATGCTTCATCAGATTGTACAGCATCAAATATTACTCTTAATGATATGTCTTCCGGTGATTTTAGCAACTCAACACCACCTACACCCGCACGGACGTTTATCAGTCCTGCTGTTTTAAGCAGAGCGTTTATTCTTCTAATTACAACAGGATTCGTGTTAACGCTTAATGCAATTGCTGCAGAAGTAGGCTTTTCATTATATAATAGTGGCGCTAATCCAACAACTGCCAAAATATGTATTGCAACTGGAAATTTTGTATTTATTCTCATTTTGCCCTCTTAATTACATTTGTAACAATTGTAATTACACAAAGCCCTTTATCAAGTATCATACGCATATTCTTAAAGAATAATATTCGGATGAATTAATTTTGTGACTTCAATCCATTTTTATTAATAGCAATTGTAATCTTTATTGTTACATCAATAAGTAAAAAAAATTCACTTTCTACGCTACTTACAGATCGACAATTAGCACTAATTAGCCATTGCCTCCAGTTGTAACTATTATAATTACATCGCAGGTAATTGTCAATACAAATTTTAGTTTTTTTGAAAACCTTTTGATTAAAGGAAGACTATGGAAAGTGTTCCTTTAATCAAAGGCTTGCAGCAATAAAATCTTACCTTTGGTATGTGGCAGATTGCGACATAACTCAGCAGCAAACAGTACTGTCTGTTTCACATGTCCCATTTCTAAGGAATCCGGAAAAAGAAAAGGAAATGCTGAGCGAAGGATGTCTGAAACCTGTACCAGCTACATTAGTGCCATTCCCAAACCAAACCGAACCCATTTTTGGTGCTGCAAAATCAAGAAAGAGCTGTTCGGGCAATTTTTCTCCAGGGATTCTTTTATTTGTCCCAATATATAAGACTCATTCATTTTTTCTGGCGGCAAAGGGGCATCCTTTAACATTTCCGGATTATTTTTAAACATAACATCCCATAAATCATAATGGTGCGGAATTACTACTTTAGGATTTATGGCTTTTACAAGTGCTGCAAACAACTGCTGATTCTGTTTCGGGCTTACATGCATGATGGCAATATCATTATTTTTATAATGTTCCATACGGTGCACTTGTTCATCCGTGGTCATACCGCCCCATACGGCAACGGTAGTACCATCGGACGCGGTGATTTTATAATTCAGCATTTCCAGGGAGCCATACCACATGGCATCATCCTGTACTCCGTCATGGGTCAGGTTTCCGCCCTCCATATAATAGCTTCCTCGCTTAGATTCCGTATGGCGGCCGGATATTGCCTCAATTTTCACATCGTCGAATTCATAGGTCTCACCGCCCCTCACCCGGTAAAGTTTTTCCACATTCAGATGCTTTAGCCGGCAGAGGGGTTCCGCAGACAGATCCCCCACAAGAATCCGGGCATCCGGAAACCTTCTTTGTATCTCTCCAATGCTGTGCCCATGGTCAAAATGTATATGGGTCAATAATACATAATCCACCCGTTCAAGAGACTGAACTTCTAACGGATAAATTTGAGCGCTATCCAACCATGGATCCACTAAAAGATGAGCTCCTCCCGGCAGGATGAGTTCAAATCCTGCATTGTTGATCCACCGCAATGAAATACCTGAACGAAACATCTGAATCATTTTATGAAACCTCCTTTATATTCTTCACTACTTCTTTTCCCATCTCGTCCGTACTGACCAGAATTCTACCGGAAAGCCAGATGTCTTTTGTAGAGCATCCGTCTGAAAGAGCCTTTTCTACCGCTTTTTCCAGAGTACAGGCTTCCTCCTCAAGCCCAAAGGTAAAACGAAGCATCAGGGCTGCCGCTCCTATCATTCCGATCGGATTAACAATCTGCTTTCCAATGATAGATTCATCTGGATGATGAAGCTGATTGGGGGTGTAAATTCCCCTGCCATCCTTTGCCAACTCGGCCGAAGCGTAAAGACAGGGCGTCCCTGTCATCTGAGTACCTTCATCTGATATGATATCTCCAAACAAGTTCGAGGTAACGATCACATCAAAGCTCCACGGTGATTCCATAATTTTCATGGCCGCAGTATCGATATAGCAATGGCTTAGGGAAATCTGCTGATACCTGTTTCCGGTATCCTGAATGGTCTTTCTCCAGAGCCTGGAACTTTCCAGTACATTGGATTTATCTAGGCTCACTACGGCTTTTTTCCTTTTTTGAGCCAGGTCAAAGGCAATTTTTGCCGTATTCCTTACGATTAGTTCGTTATAGTATTCATATTCATATGCTTCACGCCCATGTAATCCCAGTGACGTGACTTTTTCGGAACATAATACGCCGCCTGCAATGTCCCGCACAAAGACGAAATCCAGCCCCCGGCTAGTAATCCGCTCTTTTAACGGGGACAATTCAGAAAGATCTTTATAAAGACGTACCGGCCTGATATTGGTCGTCACATCAAGCTCTTTCCGAAGGCGCATGAGTGCATATTCCGGCCTTTTTTCCAAAGGCAGATTACGGTATTTGGAGAGTCCCGTATTTCCGAACAGAACAGCAGATGCCTTCCGGCAGGCAGACAGGGAATTCTCCGGCAACGGGTTATAGAATGCCTCTATTGCCTCTCCCGAGGCCACAACCTGTTGTAGATTCAGTTTGTGACCATAAAGGCTGCAAACCTCTTTTAAAGCTTCCAGGGCCGGTTTCATCATTTCAGGTCCCACGCCATCACCTTTAATTACCGCAACATCCAGATTCATTTCTCATCATTCACCTTTCTCGGTCTGCCTTCTTCGTCCACAGCAACAAAGACAAAGACCGCTTCGGCCGCAATATCTTCCTGTCTGTCAATCAGTACCCTGATTCTGACGCGCAGAGAGGTATTCCCCACAGAGATCACCTCTCCCACAATATCTATGTACTTTCCCACTGGAATCGGTGTCCTGAATGCCGCCTCCTCCATGGCTACCGTAACCACCTTGCCTCCATCATAGCGGGCCGCAGCAATTCCTGCGATCTCGTCCATCCAGCTAAAAAGCTTCCCTCCGAACAAAATACCGTTTCCATTATCCATGGAGGGCATAACAGCCCTCGACATCTTCGTGACTATCATATAAAACCCTTTCTTCTAAAAACAGCTTCGGTTAATCAAAGGAATCAGGATCTTCTGCATGGGCCTCATGACCCTGCCCACCAGAACCGCACAGATCACCGTCCCTTCCCGTATACCTTCCACACCGTCAAGAAATATTAAAGACAATACAATACCCAGAAACACGACCAGACAATCCATCAGTACTTTTACATCATGAAACGGCTTGTCCTTAAACATCTTTTCAGCTATGGCATGAGTCATTCCCTCCATCGGCATGTACACCAGCTTTGCATTCATATACAGGCATACTCCTGCAGAGACGAACAGAATGCTAACCGCCAGCATAAGCAATTTTCCAAAATAGGTTTGTATAGTAAAATCGCCTACTAACCACTTAGCCATGTCTACAAAATAGCCAAAAAGGCCAGTGAATAAAAGCTGCGTCAGATTAATCAGGCGGAACTCCTTTCGCAGAATAAGAATCTGCACCAGAATGTACATTGAAAAGACAGCGGTTACACAGTTTCCCATATCCGCTCCGGTGACCAGACTGATCACAAAGGGAAGAGAATTAACAGGGGACACTCCAAGGCCGGAATTAACAGAAAACGCCACACCAAGAGCAAGGCTCATAAGCCCCGCTCCATAGATCAGCACCCTTTTTATAGATTTTAAATTTTTCTTATGCATCTTTCCCCTCATGCTGGCGGAAAGCCATTCCATACCGGCTCACCGGTATATGTCTTTGCCGCCTCCTTTCCTTCCAGTACCCGGATGGCTCCCGCTGCCAGAGCTTCCATTTCAAACTCCCCTGCCATCTCCTCTATGGGAGCCAGGAATGACAGCATCTCCTTTAAAGAGCCTACGACGTATGGATCATAGGAGATCCCGCCGGTAAGGATGACTGCATCCACTTTTCCATGGAGTACCGCAGCCATGGCCCCTGCGGTTTTACCGATCTGGTATATCATGGCATCATAAATCAGCTTAGCATAATGATCGCCTTTTTTCATCATCTCCTCCACCGCTCTGGCATCCGAGGTATGTAAATGATCAACAAGCCCTCCGGTCTTCGTAACCTTGTCCCGCATTTCTTTTTCTGTATACTTACCAGAAAAGCACATGCCGATTACATCTTTTACAGGAAGCTGCCCACAGCGGGTAGGAGCCATAGGGCCGTCACCGTTTGCGATATCATTGGAGTCCACCATTCTGCCCTTTTCATGAGCCGTCACGGAAATACCTCCTCCAATGTGACAAATGATCAGATTCAGATCCTCATAGCGTTTCCCCCTCTTCTTACCAAAACGGATTCCGATTTCTTTCTGGTTTAAGGCATGAATCCGGCTTTCCCGGTAGATGCCCTTTAATCCGGTTACCCTGGCCACATCTGTGAATTCGTCTACATCCGGCGGATTTACCACAAAGGCCTTCCCTCCGTATTCTCCGGCAAAAGCATCCGCAAGCTGAGCTCCCAGAGTGGCCGGGTGCTTTACCGTATAACCGATTCTGGCGTGTTCAAGAAGTTTTTCACCTATTTCATAAACACCGCCTTCTATATTTACCAGGCCACCGCCTCTTGCAGAAAAGGCCGCTACTCCTTCTAACGTCTGTCCCGCCTCTTCAAGTTCTTTTAAAATCATTTCCTTCCGGTAATCAAACTGGTCGCTGATTTCTTTAAACTCAGAAAGCTTCACGGCATCATGGGATACATTTTTAGAAAACACTGCCTTTTCTCCTTCAAACATGGCGATTTTCGTTGATGTAGAACCTGGATTGATGGTAAATACTTTATATAAATTCATATCTTTTCGTTCCTTTCTTTTTAAAATAGGCATGGCAGTAAAATTTGACTGCCATGCCCTCTTATATTCTTTGGCAAGAAATTGATTATAATAATTAAATCTTAATGAAATAACGGATACAGAAGGCCGATCCAGATTACCATCAAAGCGCCTCCGATACGCGTTGAAATGGATGCAAAAGCCAGAAGGTTCATGCGGTTTGCAGCTGATAACACAGCCAGGTCGCCGGAACCTCCGATGTTGCAGCAGCAAAGTCCTGCTGTGACGCCGGCCTCATAGGACCAGAGGCCTGCCAGACGTCCAAAAATCATAGCTCCGATCAGTGCACCGAGCACTCCCAAAAAGATGACTACAAACGCACCGATGCTGAAGAACTCTGCCAATGTCTCAAACTTTAAGGAATTGACACCGATACCGGCAATTAACATCGGGAGCAGTGCTCTTAATGCAAAATTCATGGAATACACGCAGTTATCTGCAATTTTATCCGGAAGAATTCCGGTACATTTAATGATGATGCCCAATATGATCGTCCATGCAAGACCCGGAATTACACTTAAACCTGGCAGGCTTCCTAGGATATTTCCTAACAGATAGAGACAGAAACTCATGAAAATACCGGAACCCAGGGCCGCGTAATCTGCAGATGTGGCCGGACGCTTTTCACCTTCCGTAACAACAGAAGCACCTGTCTTTCTCAAAATATCTCCGTTGCCGTTCAGTCCTTTCATTTTAGAAGTAACAGCACCGCCAACCGCTGCCAGAACGACTGCCAGAACATTTGCAATGGAAGCATAACACAGAAATTTACCGGCCATAGGCGTCATATCAGTCCCTGATAAACTGCTGTAAAGAGCCGGAAGCGTAGTCATAGCTCCGCCGGACCCGCCGGACATACAGGGAGCCCCGATGAAAAAGAGCGCATCCGATACGCCATATCCTGTTATTAATCCTCCTAACATACAGAATCCCAGCGCAAATACCTGGCTTCCCAGAATAGTAGGCAAATATCTTGCGGTGGCCCCCAGAAGCACTTTCCTGTCCATTACAAGAATGGAGCCTACCAGCAGCATTGCGATATAGGCATCCTGGAAACCGCCACCCATCAGCACCTTAGTACCATTTACCAGCTCTTTAGGAACCAGTCCCAAAAAATTGATGAAAGAGGCTCCCAGCAGAGGCAGAAGGCATGCACCTCCCAGATAATTATTTACAATGGGAATGGTGTTTCCGAGCCAGAAGAACAGTCCGCCTATAGCCATTAAGAAAGCGATTGTCATAATGAAGCTGGTTGCCATATAAGTTCCTGCATCATTGGAGTAAATCTTAACAGTTGGCATAAAGCCAAAATAAACGCTTGCCATTACAACAACAAAAAACGGTATAAAATACTTTGCGGGCAGGCCGCATACATTAAACTTTAATTTTTCTCCCATGAGTGTATCCCCCTAATTGTTTTTTCCTATCAGCGCAGCTAATACGATTGACATATATTTATCATCTGCTTTTGCAGCTCTTGACACAAGAAGCACAGGAACCTTCGCTCCCAACACGACTCCCCCAGTCCGCCCTCCCCCGATAACAGTAAGGGTCTTAGCCGCAATGTTTCCGCTTACAATATCAGGTACTACTAAAAGATCCGCATCTCCGGCAACAGGGCTGTTATATCCCTTAATATGTGCTGATTCCGGGTCCATGGCCAGATCCAGGCTTATGGGGCCTTCAATCAGACAGCCCTCTACTCCCTCTGCCTTGATCTCAGCCGCTTCAACGGTTTCCTTCATCTTCGGATTCACCTTTTCAACCGCCGCCAGGACAGCTACCTTTGGCTCCTTCACCCCCAGAGCATGAAATGCTGAAACCGCATTCTGAATCGCGGCTTTTTTCTGCTCTTTTGTAGGATAGGTAAGCAGGCCTACATCAGTAATGGCAAAAACTTTATGATAGTTGGGACTTTCCATAAATGCCACCAGACTCATGGTATCGTTACACCGGATCCCATGATCCTTATTGACCAGAACCTTCATGAGTGCGCCTGTTTCTATCTTTCCCTTCATGATACAGTCCACGTCTCCTGCTCTGGCCATATCTGCTGCTTTCTGGACACAGGCGGAGGCATCTTCCATATGGATAATTTCTATACCTTCTCCTGTCGTTCCCAGCCCCTCCAGAATATCTCTGATTTCCGGCTCATTTCCAATTAACACCGGAGTTATCAGACCATCTCCAGCTGCATGAACAACTGCTTCCAGAGTATGTAAATCCTGTGCAGGGGTAATAGCAACTCTTCTTTTTTCAGGCATTGCCTTAAGCTGCTCTTTTAAATGTTCAAAATCCTTAATCATTTTTTTCCTCTTTCCTATAAAATACTTCTAGGATCTGATATAACTCCGGCAATTGCCGTGGCTGCCGCCACCGTAGGGCTGCTCAAGTAGCTCAAAGTTTTTTTCGTTCCCTGGCGTCCGATGAAATTCCTGTTTGCCGTCGAAAGTATTCTTTCATCATCGGTCATCAGGCCATAAGGCATTCCGCAGCACAGACCGCAACAGGGATGGGAAATTACCGCTCCTGCTTCGATAAAAGTCTTGATATACCCCAGATCAATTGCTTCTTTAAAGACCTTATTTGTTGCAGGCACTACCACAAAACGGAGCCCTGGAGCAACTTTCTTTCCTTCCATTATTTTCGCCGCAATGGCCATATCTTCTATGCTTCCGTTGGTACAGCTTCCCAGATACACTTCATCAATTTTCGTACCCAGCACTTCGTGCAACGGATGGACATTATCCACGCCCTGAGGGCAGGACAGCTGCGGCTCCAGTTCCTCAACATCATAAGTGAGGACCTTTTCATAAATGGCATCTTCATCCACCCGGATCCAGTCGATTTTAGAAAGAGGCATGTCGTAATATTCTGCAGTCTTTTCATCTGCTTCAAACAGACCACACTTCGCCCCTGCCTCAAGAGCCATGTTAGCTACGGTAAAACGGGACATCATGCTCATTTCACTAGCCGCCGGTCCGGTAAATTCAAGAGACTTATACTGACCTCCGTCTGCTTTGATGTCTCCAAGAATTTTTAAAATAACATCCTTGGAAAGCACGCCTTCCGGCAAATGACCATTCAGTACAATTTTGATGGCGCTTGGGACCTTGAACCACAGCTCCCCGGTGATCAGTGCTGCTGCCATCTCTGCAGTACCGATTCCGCTGCAGAAATTCCCGGCTCCTCCGTAGGTAGTTGTATGGCTGTCGGTAGCCGTAGCGATTTCCCCCGGCTTTGCATAACGCTCTTCGTGCATGATACTATGGCAAATGCCTTCGCCGATATGGAGCTTTTTAATCCCATATTTTTCAGCCAGTGAAAGTCCTGCATCATAATGTTCGGAATCATTTTTAGCTACCGCAGTCGGCATACAGTGGTCCCATACAATGGTAACCTTATCCGGATCGTCGATGGATTCCGCTCCCATCTTATTAAGCGTATCCAGCAGATAAGGCGTGTAAATATCGTGGATCATGAACATATCCGGTTTCGTGATCACAATATCTCCAGGTTTCACATGCTCTTTCCCTGCATTCTTTTTTAAAAGCTTCTCCACCATGGTGTATCCGCTTTTATTGCACTGTTCCCTGGAAAGAGGCGTTATATTAAGCTTTTTAACTCCTTCTTTCAAACGCTTTTTGGTATCTTCGATCAAGCCTCCGTTGGAAACGATGTTGAATAGGTTTTCCGGCACTTCTCCTACGGAAAAGGTATGGCCGTTAACGCTTACCGTACGGCCATCCACATCCACCGTTACGATATCTCCGCCTTCGCACACCTCCTGGATCCCGTCACACTGTAAGAGTAGGATTCCGCTGTTAAAAGCATTTCTGAAAAAGATTCTGGCAAAGCTCTTTGCTATGATGCATCGCACTCCATTATGGGACAAGACCGTAGCCGCCTGCTCCCTGCTGGAACCGCAGCCGAAGTTGGTGCCTGCCACGAGAATATCTCCAGCCCGGACCGTGGATCCGAACTCTGGCTTTAACAGCTCGAACGCATATTTTTTCATCTCTTCTATGGTCGGAATGGTTCCGCGCTTTCCGGGAATAATGGTATCGGTATCAATATCATTCCCAAACTTCCATATTTTCCCGCTGAATTTCTTATCCATGTAACAGCCTCCTTAAATCTTCTTTGTGGTGGAAGCTGCTATAACAGATTCAACAGAAGCGGTATAAATCTCTGCATCTTCACAGCCCATTGCACCAGAAAACGTATACAAACCAGTTGTCAGCAGCTTTTCACCATGACCCATTGCACCAGCTCCCTGAGGTACGACGCTGTGATCACCGGCTGCACTAATTTGTGCGCCATAGTCGATAAACTTCGTAATAATCCCTTCTTCCATAGCCTTTAAATAATCCTGGCTTGTGGCCGGGCATACAGTCAGGCGGAAGCCCAGGGTCAGCTTTCTGCCTTCAATCAGGGCTGCTGCTTTCCTTAACTCCTCAATGGTACCGCCTGTGTATCCCCCGATCTGTCCTGCTTGAAGCTCCATGCCTTCCAGGGAAGCTCTCTCTCTGATTTCTGCTTCCCCCTGTTTGCCCCGGCTTTCACAAGGCATCATTACCATGGAATTCACCTGGTCAAGGCAAAGGATCCGGCTGTTCTCCGGCTGTTCCTCTGTGACAGATACCGTATAAGCACCGGATATACATGCCGCGGAGCAGAGAACCGCTTTTTCATGGTCCTCCAGAGAAGGGCAGTAAAATTCAATGGCCTTTCCTGCAATCCCGGCATTCTCCTTCAGAAAAGCAAGCGCTCCATCCAGGATGCTTACGCCATCCTTTAATTTTCCTGTAACAGAGACAAAGACAGTCTCGGGAACAATGACGCTGTAGCGTCCGGTTTCCACCGCGCGGGCCAGTTCCGGAATGCTTACACTGATACCAAGCGTGCCCTTCGCACCAAATATGCCCTCATGGGAACCGCCTCCCAACACAATCTGGCCGGGTTTTACAACTTTATCAAACATATACTGGTATCCAACTCCCTCAGCCTGCACATAGTGGCAGCCGTTCTTAAGCGCAAACTTCAGATTTTTCCTTAAAACGGCGGCTGCTTCCGGACTGCCGGTTGGAACATCATGATCATAAATGACCCAAACCTTGTCCTGATTTGCCACAGTGGATATCCGATCCACTGCGGCATGTGAAACACCGTCATTGATTACCAGATAATCCGGTGTAACCGTAACGACGGCTCCTGCCGGTTTCCCCATGATTTTTTCAACAAACGTACTCATACCAATCTCCTCACTGTGCCAGTGCCTTATATTTGGCATATCTGGCCTTCGCCTCACTTTCAGTCCTTGCAAACAGGTTTTCTGCCTCTTCCGGAAAAGTCCTCTCTAATGAAGAGAACCGTACCTCTCCCCGGAGGAACTCCCTAAAGTCGCCTGCAGGTTCCCTGGAATCCAGAATAAACGGATTTTTTCCTTCTTCTAAAAGAACCGGGTTATAACGGTAAAGCTGCCAGTATCCGACCTCCACGGCTTTTTTGATTTCGCTCTGCACTTTACTCATACCGCAGCGCAGTCCATGGCTGATGCACGGAGCATAAGCAATAATAATGGAAGGACCGTCGTAGCTTTCCGCTTCCAGAACTGCCTTTAAGAACTGGGACTGGCTGGCTCCCATGGCTACCTGTGCCACATAAACATCACCATAGCTCATGGCCATCATTCCTAAATCCTTTTTCTTTCTCTGCTTTCCTGCTGCCGCAAACTGAGCCACGGCACCTGTAGGAGTCGCCTTGGAAGCCTGCCCTCCTGTATTGGAGTAAATTTCCGTATCAAACACCAGGATGTTCACATTGGCCCCGGAAGCAATTACATGATCCAGTCCGCCGTAACCTATGTCATAAGCCCAGCCGTCACCGCCGAACATCCAGACGGATTTCTTAGTCAGATGCTCCGTATTCGCTTTGATTTCAGCCATCAGCTCCCGTTCTGTCTCTGCCGGAGCATAAGAATCCAGGGCTGCCTTTAAGTTTTCACCAGACTCTTTGGAAGCTGCGGTCTTATCGAAGTTTTCCAGCCATTTCCCGGCTGCCGCCTTAAGCCTTTCATCTCCGGTCTTTTCCACCAGTTCCGTTACATGCATCTTAAGCTTTTCTCGCTGCTGCTCTACGGACAGCCAGATGCCCATACCGTATTCCGCATTATTCTCAAAAAGAGAACCGCCTACAGCAGGACCCTGACCTTTTTTGTTGGTCGTATATGGGAAAGATGGGAAACTGGTTGCCCAAACCTGGGAGCAGCCTGTAGCTGTTGCCACATACATTCTGTCACCAAAAAGCTGAGTGATTAATTTGGCATATGGTGTTTCACCGCAGCCTGGACACGCACCTGGGAATTCCAGCAGAGGCTGTTCAAACTGGCTTCCTTTTACCGTATTCACGCCCAGAGGATTTTCCTTATCTGATAAAGCAACTGCGTATTCCCAATTTTTCTCTTCGTTCCTGTGCTCATCAAGGGGCTGCATGTTAAGGGCCTTTTCCTTAGCCGGACAGACATCTGCACAGCTTCCGCAGCCGGTACAGTCTAATACTGCGGTCTGAATACGGAACTGATAGCTATCCATGCCTTTCCCGTTTGCCTTGATCATTCCGAAGCCTTCCGGAGCATTTGCAGCCTCTTCCTCATTCATAAGGAAAGGACGGATCGTGGCATGTGGGCACACATAGGAACACTGGTTGCACTGGATGCATTTACTGCTGTCCCAGATGGGAACGTTTACCGCAATCCCGCGTTTTTCATATTTGGAAGTTCCCTGAGGCATGGTTCCATCCGCCGCATCTCTAAACTCGCTGACCGGAATAAAATCACCGATCATTTTGTTGACCGGAATCTGTATGTTCTTGATCCATTTCGGAAGGGATTCATCCACTGTTTCTTTTTCAACCGGAAGGTTTGCCCAATCCGGTGAAACCGTCACCTCCTTTACCATCTCTATTCCCTTATCAACAGCGGCGTAGTTCATGTTAATGACCTTCTCGCCTTTTTTGCCATAGGACTTTAAAATGGCCTTCTTCATATAATCCGCTGCTTCCTCAATGGGAATGATTCCAGTGATCTTAAAGAATGCTGCCTGTAAAATGGTATTGGTCCTGCTGCCCAGTCCCAGTTCCTGAGCAATGCCCGTGGAGTCAATGGTATAAAGGCGGATCTTTTTCTTTGCCGCCGTCTTCTTAAACGACGTGGTCAGATGGGAATCGAGTTCCTCTTCCTTCCAGTCACAGGCAATAAGCACGTTTCCGCCCTCTCTTACATCGGTCAGGATATCGTACTTATCCAGATAGGATTTATTATGGCAGGCTACAAAATCCGCATTCCTAACCAGATAAGTGGAACGGATGGGTTGTTTTCCGAAACGTAGATGAGATCTTGTAACACCGCCTGATTTCTTACCGTCGTATTCAAAATATGCCTGAACATTCAGGTCCGTATGGTCACCGATTATCTTAATGGTATTTTTATTGGCGCCTACGGTTCCGTCTGAGCCAAGTCCCCAGAACTTACAGCTTACGGTTCCTTCCGGAACTGTACTGACTTCTTCTCCATAGGGCAGGGAAAGATTGGTCACATCATCGTTGATACCGATTGTATAATGGTTTTTCGGCTCTTCCACCTTCATATTTTCAAACATGGCAATCACCTGAGCCGGGGTGAAATCCTTTCCAGCAAGACCATAACGGCAGGCATAGACAGAAACGTTTCTTCCGGATTCCAGAATAACGGAGCACACATCTTCATATAAAGGCTCTCCTACGGCCCCCGGTTCTTTTGTCCTGTCACCGACCGTAATTCCCTTAACGGTTTCCGGAAGCTGGCTTAAGAAATATTTTGCTGAGAAGGGACGGTATAAATGCACCTCCATGTAGCCGACCTTTTCACCCTTCTTAATTAAATAATCCACAGTTTCCTGTACACAGCCTGTGGCGGAGCCCATCCCTACAATTACAACTTCTGCATCCTCTGCGCCATAATAATTGAATGGCCTGTAGTCACGTCCGGTCAGTTCATTGATATTATTCATATATTCCGCAACAATATCCGGAAGTTGATCGTAATATTGGTTGCAGGCCTCACGGCTCTGGAAATAGGTATCGGAATATTGTCCGGTAGTACGTAGTACGGGATGCTCAGGATTTAAAGCATTCTTTCTGAATTTCTCCAGTTCCTCCCAATCCACCAGTTTTGAAAGCTCCTCATAATCCAGACAATCCACCTTCTGAATCTCATGGGAAGTGCGGAATCCATCAAAAAAATGTAAGAATGGTACATGCCCCTTTATAGAAGCCAGATGGGAAATCACACCCAGATCCATGGCTTCCTGAACGCTGGAAGAAGCCATCAGGGCAAAACCGGTCTGCCTGCATGCCATTACATCGGACTGCTCCGCAGAAATGGAAATGGCATGTGCCGCCACATTTCTGGAAGCCACATGGATCACTCCCGGTTTTAGCTGTCCTGCAATCCGGTACATGGTAGGGATCATCAGCATAAGTCCTTGGGAAGCCGTATAGGAAGTTGCCAGAACTCCTCCATCCAAGGCTCCGTGCATGGCAGATACAGCCCCGCATTCTGACTGCATCTCAACCAGTCTCACCTGTTGACCGAAAATATTCTTCATACCGTTTGCAGACCATTTGTCAACCAACTCTGCCATCGGCGAGGATGGGGTAATCGGATATATCGCTGCCACCTCTGTAAATGCATAAGACGCATAGGCCGCTGCTTCATTCCCATCCATAGTTCTCATCACTGAACCCATTTTTACTCCTGCCTTTCTTTTATATCTGTCTCCCCTGTTAGAGAGGCAAGTTCATTATTAATATATTACAAGTTTATCGTTTTAGTTTATCGTTATTCCTATAACCAAATAATAGTTTATCGTTTTATCATTGTCAACTGATTATCTGTCATTTGTTTATTTTTATATATTATTCATATATTTATTTTATTTTTTTGTGCATTTTTATATGTGTCCAGATTTTCACTTGACTTTTCAAATATGGAAACGTATGATTATAATTAGTAAGCGTTACTAAATAAAAAAGATTGGAAGTGATTCTAATAGCTACTATCAAAGATGTGGCAGAGTTAGCTGGAGTATCAGTCACTACTGTTTCTATCATAATCAACGGAAAAACCTTGGAACGAAGAATATCTGAAACCACAAAAGAGCGGGTCCTGTCTGCAATGAACCAGCTAGGTTATCAACCTAATTTGAGTGCAAGAAGATTGCGTTACAGCGATGAAAAAAAACCTACTATTGCGTTTTACTGGCCTATCGATTACCGAATTAACATTTTGGCTTCATTTTTAAATTCAATTCAAAAAGAGCTTAAGGTAATGAACTTTGACTGTGAACTTGTTGTTCAGACGTATGAGAATGACAATTTGCAAAAGAACGGCTCTGTAATCAGTAAAAACAATTACAATGGAATCATTATCGGAGCCACTTCCTCGCAAGATGTAAAATACCTTGAATATTTATCCCCTCAAATACCTATAGTGCTCATTAACAGAAACTCAGATAAATTTTCAACCGTATATATCGACTCCAAAGAAGTTGGGTTCCAGGCTGCCTTACTCTTACGCCAAAAGGGTTATAAAGAAGCCACTGTTATTGCATCAGACCATACTTATGTAGCTACCGGGACCCGTACTCAGGCATTTCTTTATGCCTGTTCACAACTGGGAATCAATGTCCAATCCAAACATATACTTCGAGGAAACAGCACCCTTGCCGGAGGCATGGAAGCAGCAGAGCTTTACTGCAATCTGGAAAATCCTCCTAAAATCATATTTTTTGAATCGGACTCCATGGCACTGGGCGCTCTTTATACTTTTCATAAAAGATGCATACGAATTCCCGAAGATCTTGAGCTGCTTACAATTGCCATGCTTGATCAGGAAAATACGCACTATTCAATCCCGTCCTTAAGTGTTATTCAGATGCCAAATGAAGAGATCTGCAAAAAAGCAGTCGATATTCTGATTCATTCTATGGAACGATCGAATTTTATACCGGTTCATGTTTCCGTGACTCCCAAGGTAATTCTACGAGAAAGTTTTAATTTATAAATTTACAAAAAACAGCGTACAAATATGATGCGCTGTTTTTTCTTACACTTGACAAAGGTAATATTGTCGTGTAAGATTGGATTATCGTTTTAGTTTATCGTTTTAGCAATTTCCTATCTATGAATCCTGAATACCTAAATAGGGATCAAAATATGCGAAAAGGATGTGATACTTTGTTCTGGAACAGGAAGAACCAGATACCCACCGGAATCGGTGCGGCAGATTTTGCTGGGGCCGGAAGTCCCCTTAAATTTAACAGTGTGGAATTTCGGGATGGACAGCAATCCCTGATTGCGACCAGAATGACAACTGAAGATATGATTCCTCTGCTCTCTCGCATGGATGCAGTCGGCTACGACAGTATGGAGATGTGGGGCGGTGCGACCTTTGATGTGGCTATCCGTTTTTTAAAAGAGGACCCATGGGAAAGAGTTCGTACATTTAAGAAATATGTAAAAAAGACTCCATTAAAGATGGTTCTGCGCGCTCAGAATCTTGTTGGTTATAAAGCCTATCCTGATGATATCGTGGAAAAATTTATTGAAAAAGCTGCTGAAGCTGGAATAGATATTTTTCTTATTTTCGATGCTCTTCAGGATTTAAGGAACTGTGAATCTGCTTTTCGCGCAGTTAAAAAAGCCGGAAAAAAAATTGAAGGTTCTGTTCAGTATAATATAAGTCCTTTCCATACCACAGAAGTATTTGTTCAGAATGCGTTGGAACAGGAACACATGGGAGCCTCACTGATGCATGTGGAAGATATGGCGGGTCTCATGACTCCTAATGCTGCATATGAGCTAATCTCTGCTCTTAAGAAAGCATTAAAAATCCCGGTTCATCTTCACTGCCACTGTACCGGCGGAATGGCTGAAATGGCCTATTGGGAAGCCATCCGGGCAGGTGTCGATGGACTTGACGTATGCGTATCTTCCATGTCAATGGGTCCTGCCCATCCTCCTATTGAAAGTTTTGTTTCGGCATTAAAGGGGACCAGCCGGGATCCCAAAATTGACGTAGGTCAATTCAAGTCGATAAACAAGGACTTTATTGATATTAGAAAGAAATATTCAAATTTTGAGACGAAACTCATAGGCGTGGATGTGGGGTGTCTTGAACATCAGATCCCTGGAGGCATGTTATCAAACCTGGAAAGCCAGCTTTTCGCTATGAAATTGTATGACCGCCTTCCGGAGGTTTTAGAGGAAGTTACCCGAGTCCGAGCTGACATGGGATATCCTCCGCTGGCAACCCCGTCCAGCCAGATGTGCGGTGCACAGGCTACCACCAATGTTCTTACCGGGAACCGTTATTCCATGGTCAGTAAGGAAATTAAGGATTATTGCCGTGGAATGTACGGTATGCCCCCTGGCCCTGTAGATCCGGTTCTTTTAGAAAAAGCACTGGGAGAAGAGATACCCTCCACAAAAAAACCGGCAGATTTACTTGAGCCCGGCTTTGAAAAAGCTAAAGCAGAGTCCAGCTGTTTAGCACGTACGGAAGAAGACATTTTAACTCATGCACTCTTCCCTAATTACGCGCCTGATTTTTTTAAGGTAAAATACGGTCTTTGAATTGCTAACCAGAAAGGAACTAAAATAAGTGAAGCAAAAAAATGCTGAAAAATTAAAGCGTTCCCAGGACATCCTGGGAGAATTAAAGGAGGCACGGGGAGGTTCCCTGTTAGAATCTCATCAGGTTATGGGAAACGACCCGAATTTAATAAATGCTTTCCTGCAGCAGTATTTAAACTGCAATAAAAACGATGTGAACATACCGAAAAAATACCGGGAACTCATTGTTATGGCCATCGGAATGGCCACCGGGACCCAGACAACCACAAAGGTTCATGCTGACCTGGCCATAAAGAACGGAGCTACGATTGATGAAATATTTGAAGTAATCCGAATTATATTCTTTACCTGCGGGGTAACAAAACTTCTTCCCGCACTTGAGACTCTGGGTGATCTATTTGAACCCGTTGATTTATAATAAAGCTATTTACTAATTCTTCCTAATATAAATCCAAATGTGAAAAGAGAAAGCGGCACAATGCATTTTACTGCATGCCGCTTTTCCTTATACGAAAATTAGGTTTCAGACAGTGATATAATTTAAATTCCCAACTACTCTGATTCCCATCCGTTCAACATATTCTATATCAATATGGTCATAGCTATTCGATCTGATCCCTAATCAGCATAGTACAGACATTTAACCCATATTCATGTATTCAATTAACTTTTTTCCGGTTTTTGAGAGCTCTTCCAACATTTTTGTCACCTGACTGTTATCTATAGCCTGACTTTCCGAAATGGACTTACACTATCTCGTACTAGGAAACATATCCACCAATTTTTAGGTTTACGTGAACCCCGTCAATTATCTTTCACATTATACATCGTGTTGTATTGTGATAATAGCTCCAGCTCTACCTGTTTATAATTATCGGTTACGTAGAAATAAAGCTTTACTGAATTTCCAGCATCATAAGCTTTCATCACAACCTTGTTCATTTTACAATTTGTACACTGTCCACCTACAAAGCAGTTCCTTGGTGAAATGTTCCCATATCCCGTATTAAACCTCTGTGCAAAGTCTGCTGTCTCACCAATGTAAACTATCTCATCCTGTATTACCCACAGATATACACCAGCGATGCCGGAAGCTTTTATCTGAAACTTGCAAAAGGCACCGCTGCCATATTGGTGCAAAGGCAGGTTCTTTTTATTGTTGTAATCCTGCTGCGGATAAAATGCTACCGCTTTACCACCGACATTCTCCGGTATCAGTTCTTGCACAAAATCAAATCGGTGCCCACATACCATCAGATGAACTTCATTAGGTTGCATCTTCATATCACTAGCTGTTTTCTTTGGCGCAGTTTTCTTCACGCTCACCGGACAAACCAGTGCTCCACCTTGATGGTTCTTCTTATAATATCTTACTGTGACCGTAGCACCTTTGCCGCTTGGTGGTGCGCTGATGACTTCATCATCACCAGCCATCCGTTTATACATAACATCACAGCAGATTACCATTTTGTGATTTCTTCCGGGATATCCTCCGACATCTCTATGAATGTCACCTGATGTCAGTTCTATAAAAGAGAACGTCATGTTAGCAATTCTACGATCAATGTACTGTTCAAAAAGTTCTCGCATACTGCCCTCCTTAAACCTAGTTCGTCTATCTACACTCATAAATCAAGATTATGATAATAACTAACTTAAAAAAAATTATTATTCTTCAACCATTGTATAGATTTCTCAGTGTCTTCTAAACTATTTGTTTCAATTAACCATGTACTATTTTGAGAATGTTTTTCCAACGCCATACATATCTCCATAAAGTCTATAGTTCCACTTGAAAAATCTAAGTGTTGGTCAGAAAGTCCATTATTATTGTGTAAATGTACGAAACTTATTTTTTTATTTAAGTGTTCTATCCATTTTAATACAGGAGTACTAGAATTACAGTTGGCATGACCCACATCCAAACAAATACCTAACCTCTTATCATTTACCGTTGAAATAACTTCAGAAACTATATCTGGTGAATGTTCAAACTGATTTTCTAGATGAATTGTAATGCTTTCATCTTTTTCCCTTAGAAATTCGTCAAAAAATAATGCAGCTCTTTTTATCCAATTAGACGGTATACTTGTTCCAGGTATATACCCATGATGAAGAATAATATTAGGGCATTTCAATAATTTTGAAATATTGTAAGCATTTTCAAATCGCTCCATAGTAGCTGATCTTATTAGTTTATCTTTGCTGCCCAAACACAAGTCTTTGTATGGTCCATGCATTGAGACAATATTAATATCATGATACACTATTAAAGTTTTATTAACCTCTTCACAATAATCATCATAAACATCAGTTTCGGAAAAAGCATCAATATTTACTGATATACCATATTTTTTACATAGCATTGATACTTCTTCAGGTTTAGATCCATCACATAAAACTATTTCTTTCATAGCTCATGACCTCCTTTTCTGATTAATACCAATGGGAAGCAACAGCATAGCCAGATTTGAATTTGTTTAATCAGCACTTTCTAAATAAAATATTTCTTTTCCTTTTTGTTTAGCATATTCTATTTCTTTTTTTACACTTTCTCCAATATAACCATCAACATTTACAACAAAAATTGCATCTGACAAATCGATTTTTATTCTATGTAATTCACCTAATGTATCTTTTTCATATTCTGTTAAATCTCTATCCATAACGTGAGGTATAATTCCTATTACAGCATATTCATTCTCTAATTCTAATCTTTCAGACATCTCTTGTATTTTATTCCAAAACCTTACTGATCCACATAATGTTACTACCTTTCTCTTCACAACTATTTCTCCTCGTCTGTTCATCATTAATATAATGGGAAGTTGTAAAAAGCATTTAATCAAGCCCATAATAGTTCTTAAATTCTTCAATAACTTCATCTTTTCTGAACTCTTGACCTATATTTTTTACTATATATTGTTTCATCTTTTCTAAACCTTCTTTATTATTTAAATAAAGCAGCGTTTTATTATATCCAGCCCCACATAAATACACAGTATCAACCATACATCCAGTATCCATATTCAACATTTTGGCTTTCCAAATAAGTTCACAATCTTTTACATTTCCAATTGAAAACAATAAAAAGCATAGTATCCTAAGGCACTCATGGCTTTCTGAAAATAATTCATTATCAATTTCTTCAATTAATAATTTTCTGATCTCATCCCTGTATTCTTCTTTTGGATAAACCCCATACCTATTAATTAATAACTCTTCTCTATCCATAATCTCACCCTTTGAAAGTTCGTTTTAAGTCATCAGACGCGCAGTCACATTATCCATTTGCTTAATAAATATAATGGGAAGTTCAGAATCCCATGCAAATTGGGATTTGTCATTGTATATCTAATTGCATAAATATTGCTGAAGATGCTGGATTGTCATTATATCTTTCGATATCATAAAATCCATAATACTTATACATTTTAATTGCTTTTTCCATAAAAGGAAACGTATCAAGTCTTATATGTTGATAGCCAATTTCTTTTGCATCAGAAATAACCTGTTCCATAAGTTTCTTTCCTATATGCTTTCCTCGATTACCCGGTCTGACATATAAGCGTTTCACTTCGCAATACTCATCGTCATCTTTTTTTAACGCAACACACCCTACAAACTTATTGTCAATGCTTGCAATATATAATCTTCCTTCTGGCAAACCATATTTTTCTTCAAGCTTATTTTTCTCATCACCATAATTCTGTGATTTCAAACACTCAGCAACATCTTCATCGTCTGCTAAAATACTATCTGTATATTCATTAAACAATTGAAGTATTTCATCTTTTTCCCTATATGCCAATCTAACTATTACATCCATATTAGTACCTCTCTAAATTCAAATTTCTATGTTACTATACACAGTTCAATACTTTATAAATATAATGGGAAGTCACATAAATTGCGCAGTTTGCTCAAAAGGGGAAGCTAACCACATTCTTTCTATACCTTCGGAAACAAAGGTGAGCTATTTATTTAAATTGTTGCTTAGAAAAATCTTTACATTGGTTTAAGATTTTTATTTAACCGTTCAATCATCCACGAGAGACGTTTATTGCGTCCAGCATCAGTTTTTGCATCAAAATATGCTCGTGTATAAGTCTTTTTTACAGATGGAGACATTGCGAGAAAATTAGTGTAGGCTGGTTCATGTTCTTTCAATAAATCCGATATAACCTCTATTTGTTCATCCGTAATTACGGGAGGTTTAGGCGTGTCCCATTGGCCGTTTTTCTTGGCTTCCTCTATTTTCGCTCTGCCGTAATCGGTCATTATTCCTTGTTTTTCAAGCGTTTCTACTAACGTCTTGTTTTTTTCTGACCATTTACTGTTTTTCCCTCGCATAGAGAAATATTTTATGTAGGATTTATCGTCAATACTTTGCATTTGACCGTCAATCCAGCCAAAACAAAGGGCTTCTTCAAGCGCCTCGCTTGCTTTTATAGTTTTGGGCCCACCTGACTTGCCGAATAACACCCAAATACCGCCGCTCGACAAGCAATTATCTTTCAACCAGTTTCTAAATTCATCCCGCAAAGCAAATTGTAAATACTCATTCAAAATATCACCTCCCAATAATAAATAATGTGAATCAAGTTTGACTTCCGACTTATAATCTGACTTAAAATCATATATGAAAGCTATTTTGCACACGTTTTATATAAGAACCGCCCATAGAAATTGAATACCCACAGCGTCTCTGCTTCCTCAAGATTGTTCATATGATAAAGATAAAGTTGCCAGCACATATCTAGCTGAAATAATATATTCTCTTTCATGATTATGCCTCTCTGTTTATAGCTTACAATGTAAGTCAATACTACACTATTTGCATAATTTATACTCTTCTATCCATCCTTCATGCCATATGTTATACTGGCTGTTACTATTAATCTGTTCAATATATTCTCCACGCTTTTTTGGCGAAGCAACATATCGAAAACGAAGTTCATTCACTCCATTACAAATTTCTGAAAGTAAAGTCTTTGTAGTGCAATGTACAACAATATCCTTTAGCGTAAAGTATGATAAGACTTCTTCTTTCTTATAATTTTCAAGTACCCATACAACATCATTTCCCGATACTGATGCCAAAAACCGTTTTTCTTTAATAATCGTCATTATCTCTTCCCAAGTTGCTTCATCACTAAAATAGAAATCTCTTCCGTTATCAAAACAATCATCACCCATACAAACACTATCTCTTGTAAAATGTATCTTCGTAGCGATACCCCCTTTTGTTAATTACTATTGGCTGTGTGGTTTATTATACTTTTTGCATAGAAGCCCAAAGATTTACAACTTTTTTATAGGTCACAGGTTTTTTAATATGATGCTTTAATTCAGTCCTATCCTCATCCTTAAGGTAATAATACACAACTGAATTAATTCGGGGATTATTATTAATCAGCAAAAACAGATGCTCATCATTTGCTGGAGCCAATCCTATTATCTCCAGCTGACCGCTGATTGTTTTAAAGAGTTCTTCCTTATGTTTTGTATCTGGTTTAATTAATTCCCCATACTTATCTAACCAGGACCAGCTCATAATTGTATCACTATATATGTGATTCATATTAGGGATCTTCTTTGATATCAATTCTTTACATGCTAATTCATAAGCATTATAATACAAACTTGTAACATCATATTCAGGTGCTAGTTTTTCGAACTCTCCATGCAGATGATATACGTTGTCTGCGCTCCCTAATACTTTTTCTAAATCCTTTCCATTTCCATAAGCATGAATAAACCATCAACCTGACTTCTATATTTACCTGCTTTTATTTGATCAATTACTCTAACCAACCCCTTTAACAATCCAAGTTGCTCATCTATTGACAAGCTATTTTCAGTTAGAGCTATGTATTTTCCTGCTCTGATATTTTCAATGACTCGATTCAATATGGCAGAATTAGAATAAACATTGACTCCACCAAATTGAATATTAATACCATTTCCGACTAATAAATTTCGTTCCATGATTTGTCCCCTTTTTTTGCATAGTAAGCCTCTCTATTTCTTATTTCTGGAATTTATATTTTCAATCTCTCATTGCTATTTATCCATATAAACTAAATGACCAACTGAATTATTCCCATTATTGCTATAACATGCTTAATTTATTTTCCTTAATCCAAATTTTTCAAATTTAAAATTTATTGATAACCATTGTAAACCTTTCAAATGCAAATATTTATATAATATTTTTAAATTTAAATTTTTATAATACATACTTACATTTTATAACTTGAGTACTTTATTTATTTTATGTCAAATTGTAAAATAATTCAACTAAATTATGGTAATTTATTATTCGTTATCTACTTTTCACACATAATAAATCACCCATTTTTACATAACCTTAATAATGCTCCCTGTCATTTACAATCAGGACAAAAAAGGCACATTTTCAAAACGTACCTTTTTTCCAATGTATTTAGGCCTCAGGACTTATATCGATTTAGGAAGCTATAACTCGTTTCCAAGGCAACACCCCTGCCCTGCTGCAACACATGACAGCCCTCTTCAGTGATAATACGTATACCACAATTATGAGAATCTCTTTTGGCTTCTTACACTATCCATTATTTTCATTATTTCAATTGAATCGTTCCAACTCATAATTTCACTTTGAATTTTCCCCTCATTCATGCACTTTACTACTTCTCTAACCTGATACTCCATACCGTTTATTTCAAAAGGCATGTGTATTTTTTCTTCAACTCCATTAGTAAGAATATAAGCAGTATCTGCATTTGAAAATTTGGGGACACATATCCTCCCTTTCGTTCCAAGAATATTGGCAGATCTTATGGTATCAAGGTTTATAGCGCTATAAAGTAATGCCTGCTCTCCATCTTTATAAGATAAAATAACTGAAACGCTTTCATCTACTCCAGTTTCTCCGATAAATATATTACTACAGATATTTGTAGGAGTTTTACCAAAAATAAAAGAACTATAAGAAATATTATATACACCTACATCTAATAAGGAGCCGCCACCTAATTCTTTCTTAAATAGTCTGTTCTGTAGATCAAATTGTGCTCTAAATCCAAAATCTGCCTGTAATAGGCTTACTTTTCCTATTCTTCCTTCATCAATCCATTGTTTTATTTTTTGATTAACTGGTAGGAAACGGGTTTTCATAGCTTCCATAAAAAATGTTTTATACTCATTTGCAACACTAATGACTTCTTTTATTTCATTTTCATTCATTGCAACAGGCTTTTCACACAATACTGACTTGCCGTTTTTCAAGCATAAAATAGATATTTCTTTATGAAAGACATGAGGAACTGCAATGTATATAGCATCTATATCCTCGTCCTTCGTTAAATCTTCATAATTTCCATAACATTTATTTGGGTTAATTCCATACTCTTTACCAAAATTCTCTGATTTTTGCTTGTTTCTTGAAGCGACGCCTTTAAGTTCAACATCATTCATTTCCCTTAGTGTTTGAGCAAATTTATTGGCAATATTACCAAGTCCTATTATTCCCCAAGTTATTTTCCTCATCTATGTTCCTTCCCCTATTTTATCTGCTATTTACTACAATATATTTATGGATATAGTACCTGACTACCAGTCATGCCTATATCCATCTAATTGCTTAAGCTGTTTTTAGTGTACCATGTTTTAATGCTGTCGACTAGAAAATATTGACTGGAAGCCACTAAAATTCAGCAGAAAAGTCCAAGAGGTTTGATAAACTGTGACAGTGTGCGCCAATCTACTTATTGAGCCTGAGTCAAATCTTCAAACTTATCGTTTTAGGTTCATGAAGTTTGCCCAGAGTCTTGCCGTCTTTGATTCAGAAGGGCTATTGAACTTAAAACATTCTATATTTCATGAAAGACTCTTATACTATTCTGATGCTTACATAATCTTGATACAAGGTCCATGTCCAGAAGCTACAAACACAGGACTAAGTGTTTTCAAATCAGCAATCATTTTTTTTTGCATATCAAGGGTGGGAAGAGACTCTGCGCCACTGACACCCACCGCATCGTTCCAACTGGTTTCTAGAACTTGTCCATGGTTTTCTCCCATTCCAAACATCAAATCGCTGCTGAAAAAAATTCTGTTTTCCTTTTCCATAAACAGAAGGCCCTCCCACATATGCACCTCAGAGGGATAACTAATTATTTCAAAGTCAAAGTTACTTCCGGTGAAGAAGTCTCCCGGTTTTTTAATTTCAACATTTGCTGCAATTCCAAACCCTAATATTTGCCTTGCAGTCACTTCCGAACAAACAGCAATTGCATTTGGATACTCCTTTATAATCAGTGACAGACCTCCGCACTCATCCGCTTCAAAATGAGAAATTAAAATATATTTGAGTGAGCAGTCACCTAGTAACTCCTTAATCTTAGGTAACATGGCTTGAGCTTGTGTTACAGAGCCTGTTTGAATTAGGATGGGCTCATCCGTTAAAAACAGGTATTGGTGCATAGAAAGTTTAATTGGCTCAACAACATCCGTGAACTGATAAAGATTTGGATAAATCTGTGTCATTTTTATAATCTCCTTTATTACTTTTGTATTGTCAGATAACTGATTAATCCGCTTATCCTTAATCAGATACGGTATATATTTCTTCTGTTATCAAATCAATCAGTGGTGCTAATTCACTTTGTAACGAACGGTATTCTTTATTATTTCTTAGGGAATTAAGCGATTGTTGATCTTTCCATAAACTGATAACACCAAAATGCGGGTTATCATCCTCATGGTTAGGCTCTAGGAAATGTACTTCGATACAGCCAGCTTTGACATTTAGTGAAACCAACTTATTCTTACCTACCCTGATTAATTGATCTTCCATTCCTGTAATACATTTTATTTTTACAATTCTCGCAATCATAGGTACCTCCAATAATCTATGCCTTATAACCAGCAGTAAATATTTACTTTATCTACTAAAGATTATTTAACGAATAATATTTACTGTTCCTTCCTTTCTTGGAGCCGGAGATGGCTGTGGCATGTCTTTATATCCAAAAGCTGCTGCGCCAACAAAGACATGATTATCTGGGATTCCTAATTCGTTTTTCAATGTTTGTCCTTCCTCTGTCTGGAAAATCATGGTCAATGCATGAACCCAACATGAACCAATTCCCATAGATTCAGCAGCAATCAACATGTTTTCTAGTGCCACACTGCCGTTATTGAGATAAGCGGCTACCTCCTTTTCACCACATGCTATAACAAACGTCGGAGCACCATGATATACACAAAAATTATCAGCCTTTGCTCGATCCTCAAAAACTTTAATGCCTGAACTGAGGTAGACTTGCTTGCACACATCATTAATTTTTTTTAGCATCTTTTCATTTTGTACTACAGTAAAGTAGGTAGATTGTTGATTCAAGCCACAAGGAGCGTATTTTCCGGCTTCCAGTATCATTTGCAGCTCCTCATCTTTAATCTGTTCATTTTTGTACTTGCGGATGCTTCTTCTGTTTAATATGATTTTGATTGTCTCGTTCATCTTATCTTTCTCCTATCTTGAAAATTAATTTTACACAGCATACTCTTTATACCGACACATTGTAGTTTAATTTGAGCATGATTATATTCTACTCCTGCATATCAGAAATAGATAGCCGTAAACTATTGCTTTTTCCAAGAAAATAAGCTACAATTTGTAGTGTTTATAAAGGAGGTATAATTATGCATCTCAATGTTTCTATTCTTCTGGAACAATTATCAGATATTATCCTTTGTTCAAAAAATGATAACTACTCCGATGAATTACATTTGAATCGACCAGAACATTATATTAATCAGGAGGCACTATTATGTGACCATATATATATTGCTTCTCAGCAATCATTACCGGCTTCTCTCAAGACAGAGCTCGGTGCTTGTTTAATCAGTGTGGGAAAGCCACCAGAAGATTTTTTTAATAAGGAGCTTTCTATTATCTGTGTCAAGGATGAAATCAACATCCTTGCTCTTTTCAATGAAGTACAAGTATTATTTGATCAATATGACACCTGGGATCAACGTCTGCAACAATGTGTCAATTACAATACAGACTTACAAGATATTATTGATGTGTCCGACATTATATTCCGCAATCCTATTTACTTCAGTGATGCCGATTATCGTATACTTGCAGAGTCAAAAAATAACCCACTAAATATTAAATACAATTATATACCAGAAAAATGCTTGACTGATTTGAAGCAAAGTGAAAACTATGAGCGAATGTGGAACAATGGGATACCAACATTATCCGATCACGATTACCGGCACCTTTCCATCGTAGTTCGATCTCAGGGCAGATTTGTACTTTTTATCTCGATTATGGAAGCGCGCACACCTTTCCGAGAGAGCGACCCGATTCTGCTGCGACACATGGCTCATTATGCCCTGCTCAATTATGAGCAAAATCAAGTTCATGAGCAAAACCACTATACTTCGTTGGATTATATTCTAAAACAGTATTTAAATAAACAGCAAGTTACAGAACAGACCCTTGAAAAAGCGCTCACAACCCATAGTTGGAAGGCAAACCATAACTTTTATTTCTGCTTTATTGAATTATCTGAAATGGATATCCGCTACAATATGATTAAATCCCAATGTTCCCAAATTAAAAAAATCTTTAATAACTCTGCCATCGTATTCGAATATCACAACAATCTCTGTGCAGTAATCAACTTGTCCTTATTGAGCGATATTAAAACTGAAACAAAATTACACTCACTTCTTCAGAGTAGTAACCTTAGATTAGGTAAAAGTAAAGAATTTAGCGATATTAATAATGTAAGAAATTATTATATTCAGGCTTCTTCTGCACTGGAACTTGGCAAACATTTAAATCCGAATTTGCATTGCTATAAATTTGACGACTATTGCCTTGAGTATATATTAAATAGTCCCTGCCAGAACCTTACACCAGAATCTCTTTGTCCAGATGGACTGATCAAGATGCGAGAATATGATAAGAATCATAATACTCAATATGTCCTCACTCTAAAAACATATATTGATCAAAAATTCAATGCAACACATGCTGCAAAAAAAATGTTTATCCACCGTACTACTCTCTTAGAACGATTAAATAAAATCTCTACTTTTATAAATATGGATTTAGATGATCCTCGAAATTGTCTTTACTTGATGATTGCATTAGTACTTTTGGATTATTAGCTATATATTTTTAAAAATGTTAAGCAACCAGCGTAACCGGCATTGCTTAACACTATAGTGAGAATGGTTCGGCATGAAAGGTAGACAGTGTATCACAGCAGAGGGTCTTGACACGAGATCAAATGATGTAGAAGCATTGCTAATAGCAAGGGTGTCGCCAACGATTTCCAATTTGAAATAAGCTGGGTGCATCAGAATTACGCACTCGATATGCCTCATATAGAAAAACGTATCTATCACTTTTTAATATAATCATTAATTCAATTTCAATCTGTAAAATAAACTATTAAAAAAGGCACATTTTCAAAATGAAAAAGTACCTTTTTACCCTTGATTCATCAAGTGTCCCGTCCCTATAAATTATAATTTAAGCCACAAGCTTTCATGCCTGCGGCTTATTGTTTAAGTGGAGATAGTGGGATTCGAACCCATGACCTCTTGAATGCCATTCAAGCGCTCTCCCAGCTGAGCTATACCCCCATATGGTCGAAAACCCTTTATCTATGCGGGTTTCCAGCATTTTACTTCTTTAGATCTACTTCTTCTTTGAGGGGTCGTTTACCGGACATCTCGCGCTCCCAGCTGAGCTATACCCCCATGACGGCTATTATAGCAAAGAGTAAAAAAAATTGCAACTAGATATTGCATTTAACAAAAAAAATGTTATAATACATTCAGAACAACTGCATACAGATGTCTTCAGGGCAGGGTGAAATTCCCGACCGGCGGTAAAGTCCGCGAGCGCTCAGAGCGCAGAATTGGTTAAATTCCAATACCGACAGTAAAGTCTGGATGAAAGAAGATGTGTTAAATGATGATAATACACCTGTCTATTTTTAACACCTGAAAGACACTCTTTCAGGTGTTACTTATTTTTCAGGAGGTCTGTATCATGAATATGAGCAGAAAAGCAAACAAACTAACTGTAATGGCGATGCTGTGTGCATTGGCATTTGTCGCCGTGGTGGCAATCCGGATCCCGTTAATCCCTATCGTTCCATTTTTGGAATATGAACCCAAAGATGTGATTATTCTGACCGGAGGATTTCTATTTGGTCCTATGTCCGCAGCTCTGATCTCAATTATTGTCTCTTTTATCGAAATGTTTACAATCAGCAGCACCGGAATCATCGGACTTATTATGAACATCCTTTCAACCGTGGCCTTTGTCTGTCCTGCTGCCTACCTCTATAAGAAACACCACTCCATGAAGGGAGCCTTTCTTGGTATGGTTGCCGGAACACTTCTTATGACACTGGTTATGGTACTTTGGAACTATTTAATCACCCCGATTTTCATGGGTTACCCCAGAGAAGCGGTGGCTGAGCTTCTGCTTCCTGCATTTGTACCTTTTAACCTGCTGAAAGGCGGAATTAATACGGCACTGACATTGTTGATCTATAAACCGTTAGTTACTACACTAAGAAAATCCAATCTCTTAAACTTTACTGATACTGCATCAGAGAAACGCAGTTATAATCTTGGCATGACGCTCACTGCTGCAGTAGTTTTTGTTACCTGTATTATGGTAATTATGGTAATGAGAGGCGCAATGTAAAACAATAACCCTAAAAAGGTCCAACCCATTAAGCGGGCAGGACCTTTTTTGTCTGTTCTTCATCTGTTAAATTCTCTCCAACGCTTCAGGCTGTCTATGGAAAACGAATATTCAGGTGTTACAACTGTATCCTTAATCTCATTGCTGTAATACCACGGATCTGTGTCATGAAGAGGGTTATTCAGTACATGAAACTCCTGGGCCGGCATATATCCCTGTGCCAGTAAAAAACACCGGTTCCCGGATTCATCTTCGGCCACATCCACAACCATAACACAGTGTCCGGGGCTTCCTCCCCGAATCAATAAATCGCCTGCCAGCACCTGGCTTAGATCGGTCCTGGTGCACTCTTTTTCAAGAGAAAGCGTTCCCGCATATACCATGACCTGACGTAAATATTTTAGGAAGCTTTCTCTGCTGTCATCATAAGCAGCCTTCTGTACCCAGGATACATTATTTTTATCCACCAGCAGACGCTTTCCGGCTCTCCAGGACGGATAATCCATTAAAAATCCGCTGGTTAAATGAAATGCAATGGCATCATAGGCTCCCACTGACCATAAATATTCTCCGTACATTCGTATGACGCTGTCAGCACATTGCTGTAGATCTCCTTCTGTCAAAGGCATGGCAAATACTGCAGCGTGGACATCCTGGCGTTTTTTCTCCTTACCGTCATATAAAAGTACGGGACTCTTGTCCGGTTTCATGGAATACTGTCTTAAATATCCCTGCAGGCTTCCTGCCGGTTTTTCCAGTCTCCTGTAACCGGCAGGAACCAGGAAACGGCTCTCCAGCGTAGAACCGGCAGGATCTAAAAGCAAAGCCTTATCACCCGTCATATCACTTCCAGCTGAAGAACTTTCTATTCTGCTTTCCTTTTTGGTTTCCTCCAGCGAAACAATTGACAGGCCGCGTTCCGGCGTAGCAGCATAAGGTACCGGCTGCTCATTTAAAATAATCCCCGGATGATCTGACCGCACCGAAACAGCCGCCATACAAAGTATCGCCCCGGCTATAACAAAACTGATGGTTCGCTTCATAATAAGACCCCCTACATACTGGCAGTGTTTCCCAGACTCTTTTCTAACATTGTAGCATAGTCTTATTTTGATTACCAGAAGGAATCTTAACCCTTGACCGCACCTGCTGTCATTCCGCCCATGAACTGCTTGCTTGCCACCATATATACAAGGATAATGGGAACAATGGCGATGGCAGAACCTGCAAACAGAATATTCCATGCTGCTGCTCCGTCACCTGCATTCTGAAGAGCAACGACTCCTACGGTCAGTGGGCGAAGCTTTTCATTGGTCATGGTAAAGATTAAGGGAAGGATATATTCATTCCAGCCGCCGCGGAATGATAATAGGGCAACGCTTGCCAAAGCGGGCTTTAAAACAGGAAGTATGACTCTGTAGTAGATTCCGAAAAAACTGCAGCCGTCTATCTTTGCGGCTTCATCCATCTCTTTTGGGATGCTGTTCATAAAACCATGGATCAGAAACACATACGTCGCCTGACCGCTTCCGGCAGATATCAGCACGATGGAAATCAGAGACCGGTTCATGTGCAATTTTACAGCCAGTTCAAACAGGGGACGAAGTGCAACACTTCCCACATTAATAAACATGAACATTACCATGGAATTATAGATGAGACTTTTAAGCTTAAATTCTTTTCTGGAAAATACATAGCCTGCCATACTGCTTACAGTTAGGGAAACTGCCATTACTCCAAAGCTGATTATCAGACTGTTAAGAGTGTATCTGGAGAAATTCGCCATTTCCCATGCCTGTATGTAATTATCCAGAATGAATTTTTGCGGAAGCAGATTTACGCCTCCCCGGACAAGTTCGTTATTGGTTTTAAAGGAACCAAACAGGATATAAATAACCGGATAAACAGTAAAAAATGCCAGTGTTGCAAGAAGAAGAAAAATAACAACGTTAATTATTTTGGTTTTACGGGATTCTACGGAATGCCCTGCTCTTTCTTTTGCCATTGTTTTCTCCCTCCTATGAAATGTCATCCATTTTTTTGCTGGCCTTCAGATATGCAATCGTGATAATTCCCACTATGAGCGCTGAAACTATGCTGAGAACGGAGCCATATCCGATCTGAAGCGGGGTCTTTGCTCTTGAAGTGCCAAATACCATCTGGAAAATGTAGGAAAACATCACATGGGTCCGGTTGTTGGGACCGCCCGCCGTTAATACCAGTATGGACTCATAATCTTTAAATGCGGTGGTAATCGCCAGCATAATGACTACTTTTAATACAGGTCCCAGCATGGGAAGGGTGATCTTAAAAAAGGTCTGAATTCCGTTCGCACCGTCTATCTGTGCACTTTCATATACATCAGAGGGAATTCCAGCCAGTCCGGAAATCAGCAGAATCATATAATTTCCAAAACCTCCCCAGACTGCCACTATGACCACTGCTGCCATTGCAGTTTTGCCGCTTCCCAGCCAGTCTACAGGCTGTTGTATCACTCCTATGCCCTGCAGGAACGCATTTAAAACTCCGTTATAAGTGGCAAAGATAAAATACCAGATCAGGCTGTATACCGCCGAACTGATGACAGTTGGAAGGAAATAAATTCCCTGCATCAGTCCGCTTCCAAACCGTTTTCTCTGTAAAAGCACCGCTGTCACCAGAGAAAGAGGAAGCAGAAAGAGAAGCTTACACAGGGCATATTCAAAGGTGTGAAGAACGCTTTTCCAGTATATCCCATCTCCGGTAATTCGTTTAAAGTTTTCGAATCCTACAAAATATGCCTTAAAACCATTGTAATCATAAAAAACATACCGGATCAGCCATGTAAATGGATATACCGACATTACCAGGATAAAAAAGATGGTGGGAATCAGCATCAGCCACATGGGGATATCTCCATGATCCCAGCTCTTTTTTAACCGTTGTCCCAAAGATTTGTTTGAATTCATTTCCTTCACTCCTTTTTTTATTCTAAAATCGCCTGTCCGCTCCTGCCCACCGGTGAAAGAAAGGCTGCTGCAAGACAGCAAGTTCTGTTTGCAGCAGCCGTAATACCATTTTACTTATCCAGATATTCCACTGTGCCTGCGCTTGGATGAAGAGGATCAAAATCCTTAATAACCACACGTTTTGTCTTGCCCATTTTTACTTCTTTTTCCAGAGCATCATTATAGGTCTGATTTAATTTAGCAATGGTTTCGTCGATAGACGGTCCTTCCGGAAGACATGCATTCCAGAGTGCGTCTCTGTAATTTTCGCCGTCAGGAGTTACGGATGGAACAACCGGGTACACTGCTTCATAATCAGCACCTGCAAAATCTGCCATTCTTCCGGTTTTGCTCTTATCAATCTTATCTTCCATATACTTGGATATTGGCAGGGAATAGCCGCCTTCCAGGTAACCTTTTAATACGTTTTCGGATCCAAAGTATTCAATAACTTCCCATGCTTCCTTCGGATGCTCTGTAAATGCACTCATCATCCAGCCGGTATTGGGTGAGCAGGCTTCAGCACCTTTGATCTCGCCGTCCAGAGTGGGAAGCTGTGCAACGCCCCACTGGATCTTAGCCGGGAACTGCTCGGTTAAAACGGTTGCTTCCTGGGATGCATTGCCATGGATTGCTGCATGACCTTCTGCAAACTGTACACGTGCCGGGTCTATTTTTATGGATGCTGAGCCAGGAAATACACTTTCGTCCTGGAACATCTGGCGTACTGTTTCAAGGTATGGCTTAAATCCGGTAAAATCAAATTTTCCTTCTTTGTAGTTATACAGGGTAACTCCGCTCATTTCTGCAGAGTGCTCCAGCCATCTTTCAAAAGGACCGCTGGCTCCCGGGAAAATGATTCCGTAATAATCTCCTGCGCCTGCCTCTGTGATCTTCTTTGCTATTTCCGGAAGGTCACTGACCTTCTTCGGCACCTCAAGTCCCAGCTTATCAAAGATATCTTTGTTGTAAATTATTCTGGAGCCGCTTCTTTTGCCGCATGGAACCCAGTATATCTTATCTCCTACTACGTTACAGCCTTCATATAAGTGCTGATCCACCTCATTTACTTTTTTAAAGTCATCAGTCAGGTAATCATTTAAAGGCTGGATAATTCCATTATCCACGAAGTTCCTGAAATCATCTCCGTTGATCTGAGAAAATATATCCGGTGACTGTCCTGAATTAGCAGCCATGGACAATAAGTTTTCGTAGTTTTCTGTCTGCACAACGTAGTCCAGGACAATATGATCATTGGTTTTATTAAATTCATCAACTACTTTGTTCATGTACTCCAGATCATGCCGGTTATCCGTCCAGATGGTGATTTTCACCTTATCTGACGAAGCGGAATCCTTTTTTGTTTCTCCCCCTGCGGCTGTTGTCTTCTCCTCGCCGCCTCCTGTTGCTGCCGGAGTCGTCTGCTCCGTACCTTTTGCCCCACATGCGGATAATGCTGATGCTGCCATCATGCAGGCAAGCCCCATTGCTGCCAGTCGTTTTGTTTTTCTCATAGTTTCTGCTCCCTTCCTTTTGTCAACTTTTACCTTCTTGTTGGTGATGTGTCTTTATAATAAATCATTTTATCGTTTGAAAACACCACTTTTTCTACTATACATGTAACATTTTTTACGAATTATTTCACCCAAAGCCTTTCGCCTTGATTTTCATTATGCACAATGCTATAATTGCCTTGCTTCTCAATACGAACTGAGGAAAGGATGCCGCTATGAGCCCAATATCCATTATTACTTTGCTGATTGTAGACGATGAGGCGGAGATCCGTTCCGGTCTCCGGTCCATTATACCATGGGAAGATTATTCGATCACACTGATCGGGACTGCTGCCAATGGCGCGGAAGCCCTGGATAAAATCCGCTATTATGAACCGGATATTGTAATAACTGATATTCAGATGCCGGGGATGAGCGGACTTGAGCTTGTACGGCGCGCCAGAGAGGAACAGTTTGACTGTTCTTTTGTTATATTAAGCGGTTATGATGAATTTGAATATGCGAGAAATGCCATCCGGTACGGAGTGCGGGAATATTTGCTGAAGCCCATTTCCATCAGGGATTTAACAGAACTGATCCAAAATTTAAAAGAAGAAATTCTAAGCAGGCGGGATTATCACAGCGATCAGCTTTCCACACTGAGAAAGCTGCGAAAAGCGCAGGTTTCCCTGCGAAAACAGAACTTAATCCCCCAGCTTCTTAGAGGAGAGCTTTCCGCCCCGGAGCTTAATAAGGTAATTGAAGAGTATGACCTGCCCATACGGGATAAGGAAAGCTGCTCGGTTTTGATCCAGGCATTTTCCACGTATCCGTATGCGGAAGAAACTGCTGAACTGGCAAACACACTTGTCCCTCTTTTGGAAGCTCTGGAAGAAGAAATAAACGGATTACCCGCGCTGATTTCCGATTATCCTCCTGCCGGGCTTGTACTGATCGTAAATCTTCCATTCCAGTCAGACCAGTGGAACTCGCTCCATAAGATGCTGGAGTATCATATAAAGAAAATCAATAAAGACGGACTTGTCTGCATCACAGCTGCCATCGGCAAACCTGTTTCTTCTCTATGCACAATTTCCTCCTCTTTCCAGGAGGCAAGGCAGATTATTACCTGGCATATCTATCCCGAAACCGGTCCGGTTATTGATTCTTCTGTTCTTGATATCGGACAGCCTGCCGTGATTATGCCCGGAGATGATCTTCTGGAGGCTGTATTAAAGGATGACAGAGACGGAATACAGATCCGCTTAAAACTCTACTTAGATAAGCTGACGACCCCCGTTCTCCCCCCGCCTTCCTATCTATACAGTATGTGCAATTATCTGATAATCACTATGCAAAGCCAGTTATCCCGGTATCTGGACGGCCCTCCAAAAAGCTATACCGGCAATTCTTTTGCAGCACTGCAGAGTCTGAACTCATTAGAGGATATTGAAAGTTTTATGATAAAGATCCTTTCCGGATTTGCAGAAGAACTGGCGGTCAGCCAGGCGGCCAAGAACGATCCTTTAATACAGAAAGCACTTGACTACATTAATAAAAATCTCTTAAAAAACCCCAGAACTGAAGATGTATGCAGTTATCTGGGACTAAGCAAAAGCTATTTCAGCACTTATTTTAAAAATAAAACACAGCTGAACTTTCGTGATTATACATTGGATTTAAAGATCAACTATGCACAGGAACAGCTGAAGTTCCAGGAACATACATCGGGAGAAGTCTCCCTGCTGCTGGGTTATGAGGATTACCGTTCCTTCAGCCGTGCCTTCAAAGCAAGAACCGGACTCACACCTTCCGAATATCAGAAACAGTTTGCTGCCGGAGAAAGGAGCAGTCCATGATCAAATGGTTCGCCAATTTAAAATTCCGTTACCAGCTTGTGACTGGAATGATTTTCATTACGTCGGCTGCTCTCTTTCTCATCGGACAGCTGTCTTATTTCTATTTTTATGAGCGAAACACCAATGAAGTCTTAAGAAGAGCACGAAGCTCTGTGCAGATGGCCGGGGCTTCCCTTTCTTCCCAGTTTAATTCACTTTCAGCTGCTACAAACCATCTGCTGGTAAAGGAACCGTTTCCCCAGATGATCGCCGATATCAATAACTATAATTTTACCGGCTACGCCGGATATTTCACCTCTGCAGCAGCTGTTACAGATTCATTTCTTCAGAATCATGATCTTGTAAACAATGTACTGGTATGCGGAGATGATCATATTATGTTCAGTCCCACAACGCTTGGAATCAGCAGCCACTTTGATCAGCTTCTGCCCGAGAATATCTGGCAATATCTGCATATAACTGTACTGCCCACCCGGTACAGCATCATGTTTGGCAAAAAAGGGGTAATTCCAGTCTCCTATCCCGTCTCCAGTATCCTCTCGTCAAAGAATCTGGCATATCAGGATCTTCCTGACTTAAGAAAAGTACGGTTCATTCTTCTGATTGACACGGAGCAGATCCGGGATTATTTTAACCGGATGTCCAACCGGTACACTTACTGTATGTATCTGGCGGACGAAAACGGGCAGCCTTTGGATATCACGGAAAAAGAGTATCCGGATGCATTTCTTCCCCAGATCTGCCAATGGATTACAGACGGCTCTCCCGGGCAGGAAGGAACGGTTAAAGCGGAAAATGAAGATCTGTTTCTGACCATGGACCGCATTAAATTCTGTAATTTAAACGTAGTCCACATGACAAAAAAATCTGCACTTACCGGGGATATCAAGGAGCTCCGCTCGTTTTTTATTCTTGTGTGGATAGCCTGTTTTCTGGCGGCCGTTTTACTCAGCCTGGCTCTTTCCGGGCTTCTTACCAGAAATTTAAGGGTTCTTGGAACCATAATCCGGAACATCAATGACAAAACCTATACAAAACGAAGAGAATTTAACCATACAGACGAAATCAGCCTTTTGGGAGTCCAGTTAAACCAGATGTACGATACCATACAGCTGCAGCTCTTACAGATTAAGGACGAGGAACAAAAAAAGGCAATGGCAGAGATACAGATGATGTCGGAACAGATTAATCCTCATTTTCTTTACAATACTCTGGAATGCATTCATTTTCAGATATTAAATGGTCATTCGGAAACTGCCGAAGGGATGCTGGAAAGTCTGGGAAAATATTTAAGGACTACACTGAGCTTTGGAAAAACTCTGATTTCTGTAGAAAAAGAAGTGGAACATGTCATTTCCTATATGGAAATCATGAACCGCCACTCTTCAGACGGGATTTTGCTGGAAACTAAAATTGAACCTTCGTTAAAAGACTGCAAAATCATGAAAATTCTTCTGCAGCCGCTGGCGGAGAACTCCATACGCCACGGTTTCGGTGGTTTAGTAAGCGGCTTTGAACCGGTTCCTCCCCGGATTGATATTCTGATATCATCAGCGGAAAACAACCGGATCAGGATTGAAGTAACGGACAATGGTAAGGGGATTGATATCGAAGTGGCAAATGCCTGCATTACGGAAAATTCGCCGGAGTCCCAAAAGCATTTCGGACTGTCCAATATACAAAAGAGACTGAAAGCGTGCTATGGGGATTCTTTTCATATATCATTCTTAAGCATCCCTTATTTAAAGAACAGCGTTATTATTGAGCTTCCTAAAGATATATAGAAACCGGATCAGTGTGGTTTTTCCATGCTGATCCGGTTGTTGTTTATGATGGATTAAATTTAAACTGGACCGGCCAGGTTCCTGACAGACCGGTTTTTATACCCAAGCACTGATGATAAAGCCCCCAGCATGCCGGTACACAGAAACATGACTGCCATTCCGCTTCCATGTCCTTTCCCAACAATGCCTTGTAAAAAAACTGCTCCAGTATGATTAGAAGCCATATATGGTTCAAATACGTAATCAGCCAGATACCCACCAAGAAGAAGACCTATGGGAATTGTGGAATATTGAATTCCATTGCGGATTGCAAAAATTCTTCCCTGGATGTTCACTGGAACGGCGCGGTACAACAGTGCGCTTTGACCTGCCATGATAAATGGTATGGGAAAGCTTGCAAAGATTCCGGCTGCAGACCATGCAAAAGCATTTCTCCCTGCTCCCATCAGCAAATCTCCAAGCAAAAATGAAATTCCTGCTGAAAGATAAATCATCTTACTGGGATTTTTTGTTCCTTTGCCTGCAGCAACGAATATGCCGCCCGCAATTCCACCTGCGCCCAGCATACTGTTAACCAGTCCAAAGGTACCTGTATCTCCTCCGCTTCTGGCTAAAATCATAGGAGAAAGGATATTCTCATAGGTCAGTCTGGAGAAGAAATTAATCAGTGCGAGACTGAGCATCAGATATAAAATACCTGGTTCTTTCTTTAAAAATTCTATATCTTCCCGGTCTTTCCGTTTTGCATGGAAGTTAAGTGTTTTTGATGTCTGTGCATTCTCCCCCGGCTTTACGAAAAACAATGTAAACATGCAGAACACAAATGACAGCAGATCAACTACCAGCACCAGCCAGATTCCGGAAAATCCAACAAGTGTCCCGGAAAGAACAGGCGCAGTAACCATGATTAAATTAGAAGAAAATGAATTCAGGCCACTTGCCTTCTCATAATTTCCATCTGTTATCAAAAGCCCGGTCAGAACTGATGATGCCGGTGACTGAAACGCATTCATAAAACCGATGACTGCATTTACAAGATAAATCTGCGTCAACGCAAGACTTCCCCTGTACAAACTTAAAAGAATACTGATTGTACACACGGCCGCTGCGGTGTCGGAAATAATCAGAATCTTCTTTTTTGACGCCCGGTCTATAAAAGTCCCTGCAAAAATGCTTACTAATATGTAAGGCAGATAACTGCAAAATGTCATAAATGACACTGCCATTGCTGATTCAGACTGCTTATAAGCCCATATGGTCAGAGCGAAAGAAGTCATGGAACTGCCCAGCTGAGATACCGCCTGCCCCAGCCAGAATATTTTATAATCTGTATTTAATTTTGATTTCATTGTATTCTCTCCTTATAAGTAAATTCCCTATAAGTACAAAATCCAATGAGGACGAGATTATGATTAAATGATACCCCTCTGTACAAGCCTCGTCCATTCATCAGACCCTGTACAGAGAAAAGCACTCATATCGATTGTTTGGTTTCCCATGATTTTTATCACCTCACTTTCCCATTTCCGGTAGTTAGCTCATAGAGCATTGTAACATATCGTCTATAATTTGCAAAGCTGATGTATTCCTGATAATGTATGATCCACCTTACTGAACCACCATACTGAAGGTTATAGCCTGGCTTCAGCTGTATATTTAACATTGCATTTTCTTGCAATCGCATAAAGGTCGCATCCACATCCGTCTGGAACAAAAATGGAAAGAATAATGAAAACTTTGAGCCATATTATATCATTTTGTAGATTTTAAATATTTTCCAACATACAAAAAGGGAACTGTTTCTCCACTAAAAAATTAATTAGTTTTAAAACAGCCCCTTTAAATAACTTATCCTATAACAATTGCATTAAGTGCTCTGGTTATTGCACTCGCTGTTGCGACATTTGTTCCGGTAACGGTTATATTCACAGAATACGTGAATGTGCCTGCACCGGGCGTATCTACCCATGTCATATTTGGTATTTCTCCATATAGTCTTGTTGCTCCAGTTGAATCGTCATCTTTCTCAACCGTTACTGTAGAAATAATGACTCCAGATCGTAACAGATCATAAACAATCGTATATTGATAGTTACCAGCAGATGATGTCGTAATCTCTACTTCGGCCATAGAATCCAGTTTTACATTCTGGCTGGCTGTTGTAGTGATTGCTGCTAAAGTTAAAACGGGTGTTGTCACACCTAATGTTAATGCCAATGGCGTAGCAGTCTGAACCGTGGTGATATTTGCTGGACCGGTTGGACCGGTATCTCCGGTTGGACCAGTTGGGCCGGTGTCTCCCGTTGGGCCGGTATCTCCCGTTGGACCGGTGTCTCCTGTCGGGCCGGTATCTCCCGTTGGGCCGGTGTCTCCAGTTGGACCCGTATCTCCAGTTGGGCCGGTGTCTCCGGTTGGACCAGTATCTCCAGTTGGGCCGGTGTCTCCAGTTGGGCCGGTGTCTCCCGTTGGACCCGTATCTCCTGTCGGGCCGGTATCTCCGGTCGGGCCGGTGTCTCCTGTTGGACCCGTATCTCCGGTC
>NZ_JBANEW010000014.1:0-94600 GCF_049890855.1 Lacrimispora sp. 38-1
AGAAAAGCAAATCCATGTTGACACAGAAAAATTATGTGCTAAAATAAGGATAACAAACACAGACAAAAGCGTTGACGAGGAGGAGTACATGCGATTCCGGATGAACAGAGAGAAGATGGCTGGTGAAAATCTTCGTGATGGGAGCATGGAAGTAGCCTTTGAGCTTTGGATTGAACGGATATTATCCCAGTAGACTTCAACGGAGATTCCCACCGTTATCAGGGGAAGCGATATCGGAAGAGATTTTTTGTCTTCCCGTATTGTATTGAGAGCAGAAAATCATTTCTGAATTTAGGTGGTACCGCGGACACGTTAATTCGCCCTAAGCATAGCTTGGGGTGAATTTTTTTGTCTGTTTTGGAGTAAAAATTACAGGAGGTATCCATCATGGATAAGAAGTATGATTTTCAAAAATCAGAGAAGCGGTTTGCAGAGTTTTGGGAAGAGAATGAAATTTACAAGTACAGACAGGGGAAGGAACGACCGGTATATTCCATTGACACACCTCCGCCGACTGTCAGCGGGAAGCTTCATATCGGTCATGTATTTTCCTATACTCAGGCAGAAATAATAGCCAGATTTAAACGCATGCAGGGATTTGATGTATTCTATCCGCTGGGCTTTGATGACAATGGTCTTCCCACAGAGCGGCTGGTGGAGCGGGATAGGAAGATCCGGGCCGGACAGTTGCCCAGAAGTCAGTTTCGGAATGTTTGTGTGGAGACGATTGAGAAGTATGAGAATGATTTCACAGAACTTTTTAAAAAACTGGGATTCAGCGTAGACTGGGATTTGAGTTATCAGACAGTCTCTTCACTATCCCCCAAAATTTCCCAGAGATCATTTCTTAATCTGGTAAAAATGAAAAAGGCGTACAGGAAGGAGTCACCTGTTTTATGGTGCACCCAGTGTCAGACCTCCATTGCACAGGCGGAGCTGGAAACCAGAGATTTAGAATCCAGCTTTCACTATCTGAATTTTAAAACGTCTCTGGGAGATTTACTGATAGCAACAACCAGGCCGGAGCTTTTATACGGCTGTGTCTGCGTGTTTGTTCATCCTGAGGATGAAAGATACCTTAAATTCATTGGAGAGAAAGCCAGAGTTCCCTTATACGGCTTTGAGATACCGATTATGGCAGATGAAATGGTTTCCATGGAAAAAGGAACAGGCGCTGTTATGTGCGCAACCTTTGGAGACACGGCAGATGTTTCGTGGTATCAGACATATCATCTTCCTTATAAAAAAGTAATTCTCCCTGACGGAACCATTAGCGGAGAGGTTCCCTATATAGGGGGAATGGAAATCAGCCTGGCAAGACGGACCATAGTGGAAGAATTAAAAAGCAGGGACCTCCTTGTTAGGCAGGAAGCAGTCTCTCATAGCGTTGCAGTTCATGAACGGTGCGGCAGTGCAGTAGAGATCATTCCTTCCAATCAATGGTATATCGATGTATTGTCTGAAAAGGACAGATTTTTAAAGGCAGCTGATGAGATCAGCTGGCATCCGGCTCATATGAAGAAACGATATCAGATATGGGTGGAGAATTTAAAATGGGACTGGTGTATTTCCAGGCAGAGGTATTTCGGAGTTCCATTCCCGGTCTGGTATTGTAAGGATTGCAAAGAACCTGTCTTTGCAGAGGAAGACCAGCTGCCGGTAAATCCAATGGAAGAAATGCCCCGTAAGGCATGCAGCTGCGGATGCAGGCAGTTTCTGCCGGAGGAAGCTGTTTTTGATACCTGGGCAACCTCGTCCATGACCCCTTTCATCAATGCCGGATATGGAGAGAGCTATGACAGAAGCAGGGAAATTCTGCCCATGGGGATGAGAAATCAGGCTCACGAGATCATTCGTACCTGGGCGTTTTATACTATTGTAAAAAGCCTCTGCCATACTGGGGAAATTCCCTGGAAGGATATTATGATCAGCGGGTTTGTACTGGCAAAACCTGGGGAAAAGATCAGTAAATCCAAAAACAATGGATCAGAATCACCTCTGGCCCTTATTGAGATGCATTCGGCTGATGCAATCCGGTATTGGGCCGCCAGCAATAAGCTGGGGACGGATACATTTTTCAGCGAAGATGAAATGAAGGTATCCAGGAGATTTTTGACAAAGCTTTACAACGCGGCAAAATTTGCAGTCTTACAACTGGAAGATTATGAAAAGAAGGAAGAGTTTAATCAGGAGATGCTGCTCCCTATTGACCGGTGGATGTTGGAACGTGTAATTGAAACCACCGGTGTTGTAAAGGCGCATTTAGACGAATTTGAGATGGGTCAGGCAAGGCATGAAATTGATGAACTGTTCTGGAAAGATTTCTGTGATTACTATATTGAAATTGTGAAGGAACGCCTCTATCAGCCGCAAAAGCATGGCGTAAAGGAACGATATTCCGGCCAATATGCTCTGTATCACAGCCTGCTTGGTATATTAAAGCTGTATGCTGTTTATACGCCTTTCATAACAGAGTATATTTACCAGGACTATTATCGGAGCCATGAGAAAAACCTGTCGATTCACCAGATGGTGTGGGACAGGAAAGAAGCCAATAAGGCTTATCTGGAATTTGGGGATCAGGTAAAAGAGCTGATTGGGGCGGTTCGCAGAGAAAAGACAGAAAAACAACTGTCTATGAAAGATGAAATACCAGAAGTAATTATAACCAGTCCAAAAAGATTTCGGGAGTTTTTTAAAGATACCCAGTTGGATATCCAGGCCTGCACCGGCGCGAAAAAAATTATTTTAAGGAGCTGAACGATTCAGAGAAAAGTTTGAGGTTGCGTGAATTCTCCACCCGCTGTATTCTTATCTGTATAGTATTAGAAATAGAAAGGTGATGCCGAAATGGAACGGATGGAGGTTTTTTTCGCGGCACGGGTTGACGGATATGAGGAACACATGCTTTCAGGTGTAGAAGGATGTGAGCAGGCGTATGCTCTGGTCCCATCTCTTCTCCCTGTATCATGCAGTAATTTACTGGATCTGGGGTGCGGAACAGGACTGGAACTGAAACAGATTTTTAAAAGATTTCCGGATCTTTCTGTCACGGGGATTGATTTAACCAGGGAAATGCTTGATAAATTAAAACGTAATTTTCAGGACAGGAAAATTAATTTAATATGTGGAAGTTATTTCGATGTTGATTTGAAAACGGAAGAGTATGACAGTGCAATATCTTTTCAGACAATGCATCATTTTAGCCATGAAGCAAAGAGTGGCTTATACCGGAAAATTTTTAGCGCCCTGAAAGATCATGGACTCTACATTGAATGCGACTACATGGTTGAGAATCAGGATGAGGAGGACTTTTACTTTGCCGAAAATAAAAGGATCAGAAAAGAGCTGAATATTCCTGAAAGGGAATTTTATCATTATGATACACCCTGTACTGTCGCAAATCAGATTGCAATGCTAAGACAGGGCGGATTTGACAGGATAGAATCTGTATTCCGCATGGGACAGACTACGATTCTTGCTGCGTATAAATAAGAGGGCACCCAAAATCAGGAAAAGCGATTGACAGATATTGCCAAATAGAGTAATATCAGATTATTATAAAGAAAAGAGAGGTATGTGTATGTTATGTGTGTCAGTATTGGAGATCGCAACTAATTAAATAGTTGAAAAGGAAAGACGAAGAAGCTTTACAAGATTAGTCTGCCCTTTTTCGGCTGCTATGCCGATAAATCTGCCTTACTGAATGCTTGACTTTTGCACTGCGAAAGCTCATACCTTCCAAATATATGTCTGTATCAGACGGACTTTTTGAAAGCATAACGGTAATGTTATGCTTTTTTTGTACTTTTTTGTGAAATCTGTCTGGGAGCAGGTCTTATTTGAGATCGCAAAAGCTTATGCCTGTGGGGCAGATGAATCGGTGGTCATTTTTATTTATTAAAAGGGGAAAAGACATGGATATCATTAAAACTGCAGGATTAACGAAGAATTACAGGAGATTTAAGAAACAGGCGGGTATTATAGGAAGCATTAAGGGGCTGATAAGACGGGAATACGAAGTGAAACAGGCAGTGAGCAATTTGGATCTTACGATCAGGGAAGGCGAGTTTGTGGGGTTGATTGGTCCAAATGGAGCGGGAAAAACAACTCTGGTTAAAATGCTGACGGGAATCATCGCACCTACCTGTGGTACCTTAAGTGTATTGGGATATTATCCAAATGATTTGGAACATGAATTGAAACAGCAGTATGCAGTCGTTATGGGGCAGAAGAGCCAGCTTTTTTTTGAACTGACTGTGGAAGATACACTTCGGCTGTTCAAAGAAATCTATGGGTTACCAGAAGCGGAATACCAGACTTCCAGGGATTACTTTGTAAATCTGTTTCAGGTGCAGGATCTGATGCATGTACAGGTCAGGACGCTGTCTCTTGGAGAACGGATGAAGATGGAGCTGATTGCCGCACTGCTTCACAATCCGAAAATCATTTTCTTAGATGAACCGACAATTGGGTTAGATGCAGTAGCATCCAAACAGATCCGGGGATTTTTAGCAGAAATTAATGAAAGAAAGGGGACTACAATTATACTCACCTCCCATTACATGGAGGACATCAAGGCATTGTGCAAACGGTCGATTGTCATCAATCATGGATGTAAAATCTATGATGGTGATACAGAGAAGCTTTTTGAGCAGTACCAGAAGTATAAAAAAATAACAGTTACATTTCAGGTACCAACTTCACTTCCAAAGCTGGAGTCTGAAGCACGGATTATGGAACAGACACCTTATAAGAAGGTAATTATGGTGCCGAAAGAAGATGCCGCGGTTTTACTGGGAGAACTTATGAGTTTAATGCCCAGTGACATATCAGTGGAAGAGGAGGAAATTGGAACTGTGGTGGAGAGAATTTATCAGGAAGGGGGAAACAGACTTGCGTAAATACCTGGAGATTATTAAAATTTTTATAAAGACCCAGTTAGCCTGGCGGGGAGATGCGGTGATTCAGACTCTGTTTACTCTGACAAAGATTTTATTTGCCTGTCTGCTGTGGGGAACGATATTTAAGGACCGGGATGAGGTGGCCGGGTTTACCATTAACAGCATGCTGTCTTATTATATCATCAGCTCTTTTCTCAGACAGCTGGATATGTCTTCCCGTGTGAGCGGAGAGATCAGCCAGAGGATCAGGAACGGGACCTTTTCCAAATATATGGTCCTTCCTGTAAATATACAGGGGTATTTTATTGCAATGGAAATGGGAATCGTGCTTTTTTATCTATTTCTGGATTTCATGACATCAGTTATCTGGATTTTTATATTTCGTATCAGGTTTGTATTTGTATCAGACCCTGCTGCACTTGCGGGAGCAGTAATTTTGATTCTTCTTGGTCTATTTTTCATGGTTCAGTTAAATTATTATCTGGGTCTGCTCACCTTGAAATATGAGGAAATAGGAACATTTCTGATGATTAAAGATAATCTGGTGGCTTTTGTTACAGGAAGCATCATTCCACTTGCTTTGCTGCCGGAAGGGTTTGTCACGGTTATGAAGGTGTTTCCATTTTATTATGTGACATATCTGCCTTCCATGCTTCTCATCGGAAGGCTTAAGGGAGAACTGGGAATGGGACTTCTGGTTATTTCCTGCTGGTGCGTAATTCTACAGGCAGTTATTCATGCTACATGGCAAAATTACAGGATTAAGTATGATGGGGTGGGGATATAATGGGCAGAATGAAAAGAAATCTACGGGTGGTCAGAGTATTAATAGATATGCGTCTGCAGAATCTGATGATGTTCCGGCTCAGCTTTTTCGGACCATTTTTTGTCGACAGCTGTGTATTCCTGATTCAGCTGTGCGTGTTTCAGGCAGTTTATTCCAATGTGGACCGGATCGGAACATGGGGAAAGGGCCAGATGCTTCTTTATATTGGGACATTTTCCATGATCAATGCTATAAATATGGTGATATATTTTTTCGGGATTAATAATATCCCGGATAAAATCAAGAATGGAGATATGGATTTATATCTGACGAAACCGGTAAGTCCTTTGCTGCGGCTGACCTTTGAACGGATCAATCCGGGGTCTGTTCCTCTCCTTCTCTTAAGCGGAATAATCATTGCTTATGGGATTAAAGAGGGCGGAATAAAGGTCACTCCTTTTCTGGTACTGGGATATGTGTTCTGGGTGGCGGTAATGACCGTGTTATATTATCTGGTTGAAGTATTGATCCGCTCCCTTTCGTTTTTTATCTTATCCAGTGGAAATGCAGTGATACTGGAAGAGGCAGGACTTACCTTATGTATGCAGCTGCCGGGAATCGTATTTTACGGGTTTTACAAAGTGATTTTTTATATGATTCTTCCTTATGGGATCATGGCAACCCTGCCGGTTCAGTTTCTCACAGCAGAGCTGACTGCAGGAGGTGCTGTATGGGGAATATTGGTTGCAGTGGTTTTTACCCTGCTGACGGCTTTTGTGTGGAAACAGGGAATTCGGCATTATAACAGCGCAAGTTCGTAAAAGGAGAAATGAAAGATGAGAGACAGTTATGTGTTAAGAAAAGGATATCAGGATGACGAAAGGGCAAGGAAAAGTTTTAACCAGCTTGCAGAGCAGATATTTGGCCTGGATTTTGAAAAATGGTATCAGAACGGTTATTGGAAGGACAATTATATTCCTTATTCGATTCTGGAAGGGGATGAGGTACTTGCAAATGTTTCGGTAAGCCCCATGTTATTTTTAGAGAATGGAGTGCCGAAGCATTACATACAGCTGGGGACGGTTATGACCTGCAAAACCTGCAGGAATCAGGGACTGATCAGACAGCTGATACAGGAAATCCAGAAAGATTATGATGGAAAGACAGACGGATGGTTTTTATTTGCAAATGAAAGTGTACTGGATTTTTATCCGAAGTTTGGTTTTAGAAGATCCAATGAGTTTGAATATGCAAAAGATGTGATCATTGATGCGGAGGCAACTGCGGTAAAAGTTCAGTTAGAAGAAAAAGATGAACTTATAAGGTTTAGGCAGAGTATGAGAGAAAGCTGTCCACAAAGCAGCCTGTGGCTGGAAAGCCATGAGGAACTTACCATGTTTTATGCGCTGGACTACATGAGAAAAAATATATATTTCCTGCCGGAGTACGGTGCATATGTCATTGCCAGCCTCGAGAAAGGACAATTGAATCTCCACCAGGTCTTTGCTCCCAAACAGGTGGATGTAAACCGGATTGCGGCTGCTTTTGGCAGAGAGGTAAAGACATTGGTTCTGGGCTTTACTCCTATTGATAAACAAGGCTTTACATGCAGAAAGGCCGGGGGACATGATACAGTGCTGCATGTAAAAGGCTCAGCGCTAAATTGTATTGATCGGGATTGTTTAAGGATTCCTGAACTGGCTCATACCTAATGATTTTTAACAGGCTGCCATGAAAAAAATTGACGGTTTTACTGACTGGTGATACAATTTCAGAATATAAGGAACAGCAATAGCAGGAGAGACCTATGGCAGCCGAATCCAATGAAACCGCTCATGTAAATGAGATACAGAAGGAGTATACCAGGATTGATAAAGACTGGCTCAGCCTTCATTATAAAATATCCATCGGAATGGTATTGTTTGCGCTGGCAGTAGAATGTATTATGGGCGTCATTTTAGTGAACTCTGATATGCTCCATACCACGGTTTGGCGGTTTGTCTTTAAATTTATTCTGGTGCCAAGCAGTGTGAACGCACTGTGTATAGCCGTAGATCATGCAGTGGTGAAATCCCGTAAGATCTCCCAGACAGCAAAAATTTATACGGTATCCATTATTAATACAGTTATCTGTTTTACCCTGTTTACGGCGCACAGTGCGTTTGCAGCTACTTATTATGTGTTTGTTACTGCGGTGATTTTAACCACAGTTTATGCGAGCAGTCTGGTTACACTGAGTACTTCTGTCATTGGAGTGGTGCTGCTGCTGGTTTCTGAACTGTTCATTACCTGGGATGTGGACAAACCCACAGTTTTTCAAAGTACACTCAGACTGGGGAATTTTCTGATCGCTCTGTTTGTTATGTTTTTTGTATCGATAATATGCATGGTGGTAATTCGGTATGAGCAGCGGAAAAACCGCGCCAGTATCCGCATTGAAGAGGAACGGATTCTATTAAAGAAGAGGCTGAAAATGGATGAGCTGACGGGTATTTACAACCGGAAAGCACTCCATGATGCGATGAGAGACTTAGAGGACTGCAATCCCTGTGATAGTTATGTATTTGGAATTACGGATATTGATAAATTCAAAAATATTAACGACAGCTGGGGGCATCAGACTGGTGATAAATGTCTGACAGCCTTCGCAGAACTGTTAAAAAACAGCTGTGAAAAGGCAGTTGCTTACCGGTATGGTGGAGATGAGTTCTGTCTTATATTTTATAATACTGATATGAAAGAAGCTTACGAGACGGCGGTTTTAATTCAAAACACATTAAAGCAGGTGGATTTTAAAGAGCATCCGGGACTGAAACTGACTGCAAGCTTTGGACTTGCAGAATATCAGAATGGAATGAATGCCGCAAGACTGTTTCTGAATGCAGACCAGGCGTTATATCAGGCTAAAATTACGAGAGATGCCATACGGATACATCAAGAAGAGAAATAACGAAGATACGAAGGGAGGTTATATGAGATGTTGGATTTGTTTAAAAAGGAAAAAACAAAACACCACAGACCTAAATTAGGATTAAAGAAATTGCTTCATTATGTGGGACCAGGGCTTTTGGTCACGGTAGGTTTTATAGATCCGGGTAACTGGGCTTCTAATATTGCAGCAGGTTCGGATTTTGGATATACATTACTTTGGATGGTAACACTGTCAACCATAATGCTGATTATACTTCAGCACAATGTGGCACATTTGGGAATTGTAACAGGGGACTGTCTGGCTGAGGCAGCCCACAAGCATTTAAAACCCTGGCTTTCAAAAATTATTCTGTCAACTGCAGTTCTGGCGGCGATATCTACGGCCATGGCGGAGATCCTGGGAGCGGCGATTGCTTTGAATCTGCTGTTTCAGATTCCTGTAAAACTGGCTTCTGTTCTCATACTGGCCCTGATCCTGTGGATGCTGTTTACCAATTCATACCAGAAGCTGGAAAAATGGATTATCGGTTTTGTCTCCATCATCGGGCTGTCTTTTATTTATGAACTGAGTATGGTGAATGTGGATTGGAATCAGGCGGTAGCGGGCTGGACAACCATCCAGTTTCCAAAGGGCTCCATGCTCATCATTATGTCGGTACTGGGGGCAGTGGTTATGCCTCATAATTTATTTCTCCACTCAGAGATTATACAAAGCAGACAATGGAATTTAGAGGATGAATCCATTCAGAAGCTTCAGTTAAAATACGAATTTGCTGATACCTTATTATCCATGATTATCGGCTGGGCGATCAACAGTGCCATGATTATACTGGCAGCCACTACATTTTTCAGTAAAGGAGAGCATGTCTCAGAGCTTGGACAGGCCGCGCAGATGTTAAAACCGCTGGTTGGCCAGGGGGCAAGCCTCATATTTGCCGTAGCATTGCTGTTTTCGGGAATTGCTTCCACTACGACTGCCGGTATGGCAGGAGGTTCCATATTTGCGGGAATGTTCGGGGAGCCTTATGATCCGGACGATCCACATACCAGGTTTGGTGTGACATGGATACTGGTGATTGCTGCGTTTGTTATATTTTTGATTCGTGATCCTTTTAAAGGGCTGGTTTATAGTCAGATGCTTTTAAGTGTCCAGCTTCCGGTTACTGTATTTTTACAGATCTATCTTACATCTTCAGAGAAAGTTATGGGGAAATATAAAAATGGACTTCGGGATAAGATTTTTCTTATTGCCATTGGTGTGATATTGACAATTTTAAATATAATGCTTTTAATTGCTGTGGGAAAGGGCTGAATGTGACAGGCAGTGTCAGCCAGACAGGAGGAAATGTGAGATGAATTTTTTGGGAACAGTTGTTCTGGAAACAGAGAGGTTAATAATACGTCCGTTTAGCACCGGGGACGCCCATGATATGTTTCATAACTGGGCAAACAGCAGTCATGTAACCAGGTATTTAACCTGGCCGGTACATGAGACGGAGGCGGATTCAGGTGAAATTCTTAACATATGGGTGAAGGATTATGAAGATCCTAAGAATTATAACTGGTGTATTGAGTGGAAAGAGAACCATCACGCCATCGGCAGCATAGGGGTTGTACATATGAAAGAAGAGATTGAGGAGGCCGAAGTGGGATACTGTATCGGCGAAGAATACTGGAGACAGGGCATTATGACAGAAGCCTTAAAGGCTGTGATCCGGTTTCTGTTTGAAGAAGCTGGCTTCAACCGGGTATGTGCAAGGCATGATACCGATAATCCCAATTCCGGAAGAGTCATGAAAGCGGCCGGTATGCAGTATGAGGGTACCATGCGCCAGGCGGGGAAAAACAACAGGGGAATCTGTGATTGCACTTTATACGCTATTACAAAGGACCAATATATTAACAGATCGTTATTTTGAGTATTTTACCGGAATAGTAAGAAAGAAAAAAGGTATGATAATGGTAATTGCATGAAAGTCTGAAGCCATAGAGAATTATGCGATACGAAACATAAAGCATACATGCGGGAGGTAATTTATGCAGACATTTAAAGAACTATATGAGCGCACGGTAAGTGCCGCACTGGCGGGAAATTTTGATCCGGCAGAAACAGATAATGGAAATTCTTATGATCCCAAGCATCTCGACTGCCTGTTAAATCCCAGCAAGCATCCGATTGTGATTCGTACGGGTACCTGCGACTGCGGGGACGGAGAACAGAAGGAATGTCTTAAAAGGTGTCCGTTTGGAGCGCTTAAGGCAGAGGAAGACGGGGTTGTGGTTGATCCGGAATTATGTCTGGGCTGTGAAAAGTGCATTGACGGCTGTGCCAGTGAGAAGCTGACAGCCAGTACGGATATCATTCCTGCCCTCAAAGCGGTAAGAGGCGCGAAAGGGCTTGTTTATGCCATGATAGCTCCTGCATTTTTAGGACAGTTTTCCAGTGATGTCACACCTGGAAAGCTTAGAAGTGCATTAAAAGAAGTGGGATTTGACGGAATGCTGGAGGTGGCTTTATTTGCCGATATCCTGACATTGAAAGAAGCTCTGGAATTTGATAAAAATATCAAAGGCAGCGGGGACTATCAGCTGACCAGCTGCTGCTGTCCCATGTGGATCGGTATGATCCGTAAGGTTTACCATCAGCTTCTGCCTCATGTACCCGGTTCTGTGTCTCCCATGGTTGCCTGCGCTAAAGTGATAAAAGTACTCCATCCCGATGCATTAACTGTATTCATTGGTCCGTGTCTTGCGAAAAAAGCAGAGGCAAGAGAAAAGGATTTAGCCGGTGCAGTAGATTATGTTCTGACATTCCAGGAAGTAAAAAATATTTTTGATGCACTGGGAATTGACCCTGCAGCGATGGAAGAAAGTGAAAAGGATCATTCCTCCAAAGCCGGACGGATCTATGCAAGAAAGGGCGGAGTCAGTGAAGCAGTTGAGAATACCTTAAAAGCCATCAGTCCCCAGAAAGAAATTCAGATCCGGACCAAACAGGCGGATGGAGTTCCCGGATGCAAAAAAATGATTCAGGATATTATGGACGGAAATATTGATGCCAACTTTTATGAAGGTATGGGCTGTGTGGGCGGCTGCGTAGGCGGACCCAGATCCATTCTGGGAAGAGAAGAGGGAACCGGACTGGTAAACGAATATGGGGAAAAGGCCACATATCAGCATCCGGCTGAAAATCCTTACGTAATTGAGCTGCTTCACCGTTTAAATCTTGACACCATTGAAAGCCTTTTGGAGGAGACGGATTTATTCAGCCGTGATATTACATGATTTCAGAATATGGAGATAAGATCATTGACTCCCATGTTCATATGGGGATCTATGGCCCTTATGAAATAAAAATAGAAGATCTGGCAAAAGAAATGGACCGGTCCGGTGTGGCACAGGCAGTGATTTCTGATATTGGGCTTAATGCCCTTGATGAACAGGGGATTGAGAGATTCCCGGATATAGACACGATTACCTTAAACAGCCGTTCTCTTGAGATCATAAACGAATATGGTGACAGGTTTTTATTATTATTCTGGATCCGTCCTCTTTTTGACCGGAATGAAGAACAGCTGATCCGCTTTCTTTGCGAAAACAGAGAACGGATCGGAGGATTAAAGGTTCACCCCAAAACAGCAGGTGTTCCTTTTTCCTCCTCTGATTACAGCCCTTACATAGAGATCTGCAGAAGACAGAAAATACCGTTTTGTATCCACACCCAGGGGGATGGTTACTGCAATATGGAATATGTGTATGAAGCTGCGGTTAAGAACCCGGAAGTCACGTTTGTTGCCGTCCATATGGATTTAGGCGGTGACAGGGAAAGAGCCGGTGATTTTATCGCACGTTGTCCAAACCTTTACGGGGATACTACTCTCGTTTCCAAAGAGGAAATGCGAAAAGCCATTGAAAAATGCGGACCGGAGAAGATACTTTTTGGAACAGACGCCCTTGTATTTGGCAGGGACAGCTATGGCCGCTATGATGGCTTTTACGATTCCGTTCTTGAAAACTTCGGCAGGGCTGGGGCGGAGAAGGTATTTTATAAAAATGCCAGAAAGTTATTCTGGAAGGAGAAGTATGAACAGCAAATTGATTTATCCAAGAAAACATGACAGAGAAACAGTATATTTAAAAAATGTTGTGAAAGATCCGGCAATCGAGGTCGGAGATTATACGATTTATAATGATTATGTAAATGATCCTGTGGATTTTGAAAAAAATAATGTGCTTTATCATTATCCGGTTAATAAAGAACACCTGATTATTGGCAGGTACTGTTCGATTGCATGCGGAGCGAAATTTATATTTACTTCCGCCAATCACACCCAGAGATCTCTGGCTACGTATCCGTTTGGGATATTTTTTGATGAGTGGGATCTTTCTGTGGAATGTATTGCGGATACTTGGGATAATAAAGGGGATATTGTGATCGGAAATGATGTGTGGATCGGTTATGAAGCAGTTATTATGCAGGGGGTACATATCGGTGATGGGGCAGTGATCGGAACCAGAGCTGTAGTAACAAAGGATGTGGAGCCTTATTCCATCGTGGGAGGGATTCCGGCAAAAACAATTCGTTCCCGTTTTGATCAGCCGGTGGTTGATGCGCTGCTCTCTTTAAAATGGTGGGATTGGCCCGAAGAGAAAGTGAAAGCAAATTTAGAGGCAATTACTTCCGGGAATGTGAGAAAACTGCTGGAAGGAAATAGCAGGTAATTGCAGGAGGGCAGTGCATTGTATTGGTCTGCCCTCCTGTCAATGTAAAAACTGTTTCAGCTTATATCTTTTACCATATAATACACCTTCTCAAAACCAGCTCTTTTAGTGAGCAGCCCCGTATTTTCTTCCTTAAAAACCTGAAAACCAAGTCTTTCATAAAGCCTTTTGGCCTGGGGATTAGTATCTACTACCTCCAGTACTACCTGCCTGCGCCCAATCTTTTTTGCCAGCTCAAAGGTACGTAAAAGAAGGCTGGAGCCGATTCCTTTGCCGCGGGCCTGCTCTGACACAACAATGGGATCAATGTGCAGAACGTCTTTGCCTGCAGGCCTGTGAATGAGTCGGTATATCTGATAGGCGAGATATCTCCATAGTGCATCAATTGGGGAGAATACCTTGCAAAAAGCGGAATAGTTAAGGGAGAAAAAGAAATCAGACCCCTTCTCCAGACCTATAAATCCCAGAACCCGTTCTTCCTTTACTACATAAAGACCGTTTTTATACCGCAGGCTTTTAAAAAGTACTTCTGCCGCTTTTGAACGGTCTTTGGTAAAGATCCATAATGCGTGAAATTTTTTCGTAAATGCCTCATAATACAGGCGGGCCACCTGCTTTTTCTGAACTCGTGTGAGTACATTTGTAATTCTTATATTGTCATTTTCCATAGATTCTCCTTTCATGGCTGTAAGTGCGCTGGTTGAAACCCCTGAAGTACGGTGGTTAATAACAGCCTGGCGGCGTCGTTTTTTGCCAGATTACCGGAATGTATTTCCTGCCAGATGCCAAACAGCAGATTATAGATGACTGTGACCATCCACTGCACGGGTATGGAGGGATTTAAAAGACCAGCCTGTGTCCAGTTTTCAATGGCATCTGCAAGTGGTTTCTTTAATTGTGCCTCACTCTCTGAGACCCTGGGATTCTCATCAACAGAAGCCGCATATGCAAGAAAATAGATCTTGTCACCAAGAGGTATGAGCCTCAGAAACAGTTCTTCCAGCGTTTTTTCCATCTCCTCCGGCTGAAAGCTCATATCCTGTAACGCGTTTTCAACTAAATGAATTGCATTAATGGCAAGCTCATTGAGCAGTGCTTCTCTTGATGAAAAATGGCGGTGAAGAGTTGCAATTCCTATATTTGCATAATCTGCAATTTCCTGCAGGGTAGCGGTTGGTCTTAAAGACAGCAGTTCTGTTGCAGATTCCAGAATTTCTTCATGTCTGCTTTTTTTATATTTTTGATTTATCATATCTTCGCCCTCTTCGGTATTTTAAAATACTAAATGATAGATAAAACTATCATAATTAGCATAACGTATTGCTATTTTAATGTCAAGAGCTTTTTTGAACCGGAGGTTAAAAATGGATAGAGTACTTTTTTGCGATTTATTTTTTACATTGATCGTCCCATACTACCAGAGTGAAAAAGAATGTGATGTTCTAAATCTTACTCCACTGGAATGGGAAAATTATGCAGAGAATTCAGCTCTTTATATGGAACGGGCTTTGGGTATGGTGAATACAGAACAGGAGATAATCGGGCGAATTGGGAAGTTACTCCCATTTCCAGTAACAAAAGAACAGGAAGATCTGCTTTTAAAAAGGCGTCTGGAGAGAATGAGGCTGGCCATGAGCAACGTGGATCAGGACGTACTTCAAACATTGAGAATTATTGGAAGGCGGGGGATAAAAATATGCCTGATCAGTAATGCAGATGTAATAGACTGTAAATATTGGAAAGATTCGCCACTTTATGAACTGTTCGATTTATCTGTATTTTCATGTAATGTGAAAATGTTAAAGCCTGACATTAAAATATATAAATATGCCATGGAACAAATGAATATCACGCCGGAAAAGAGTGTATTTATAGGTGATGGCGGTTCTGATGAGCTGCGGGGGGCAAAAATGGCCGGAATGAAAACGGTTTTTTCTGAATATCTGGAAGATAAACAGAAAGTGGAAAGAATAAATATTTTAAAATATGCGGATTATCATATTAAAAAATTCTCTGGTCTGATTGATTGTCTGGAAGCAGAATGGGGGAGATTTTGAGGAGGAATGGGAAATATGAGAACAGAAAAAGAGATGTATGATCTGATTCTTGGTACAGCTCGGGCTGATGACAGGATCAGAGGGGTTTACATGGGTGGGTCCAGAACAAATCCAAACGCAGTCCCGGATATGTTTCAGGATTATGATGTAGTTTACATAGTAAAAGAGACGGGATCTTTTATCAATGATACTTCATGGATTGACCGGTTTGGTGACCGGCTTTTTATGCAGTATCCGGATGAAAACCCGGCTTATCCCCATAACAAAGACGAGAGCTATGGATGGTTAATGCAGTTTTCAGACGGAAACAGGCTGGACCTTCATGTTATGACTCTGGATTGTGCCCTAACGGATATTTCTGCCGACCTGCTTTGCAGAATCCTCATGGATAAAGATGACATACTTCCGGTGATCCATGAACCATCAGACCAAAGTCATTGGGTGAAAAGACCTTCGGAAACAAAATTTTTATGTACCTGCAATGAATTCTGGTGGTGTCTTGATAACGTGGCTAAGGGATTGTGGAGGAAAGAGATTCCATATGTGCAGGATATGCTCAATCATCACATACGGCCCCAGCTGGTGACACTTTTATCCTGGAAAATCGGAATCGCAACAGGTTTTTCATGCAGTATTGGAAAATCCGGTAAGGATATGTACCGGTGGCTGTCAAATAGAGAGTGGGAAAGCTTTTTAAAGACATATGCGGATGCTGAGACAGAACATATCTGGGAGTCAGTTGAAAAAATGTGTAATCTGTTTCATGAGACGGCGGGATTTGTATCGGGAGAGCTTGGTTTTTTATATGACAAGACGGAAGCGGCAAACTGTATGAAATATTTAAACCATGTCAGAGAACTTCCTACGGATGCAAAACAAGTTTATTAATCATCCTGTGATAAAGGAAGGGTAGGTATATGCCGCCGATATTCTTTCAATCGGTGACTGCAATACAAAACAGGGTACGTTATATCATGCAGTCCATACAGGTCGTGAGGCGGGGTATTTCATATAATTAAAAGCTTATAAAAAAAGAATCCATGGAATCCTGTAAACATGCTGCAGAATCCCATGGATTTTTACCTTATTAATTATCCTTTGAATGCCGTTCTCCAATCTGGTAGTCATCTGCATGCTCAAACATGTATTGAACTGTGATAGGCTCCTGACCGGTAAGTTTTTTAAAATCATCCGTAAACATGTCCATTTTACCCAAACGAATGGCCTGTGCAAAGGTCACCATTCCCTCAGAAGAAAACGGCGCTTCGGAATCTTCCTTAAATTTTCCGTCAGTGGTTCTGGGTACTCCCATAGAATCAAAGACAGCATAATTTTCTTCGTCCGTCAGCTCCTCATAGGTTACATGATTTCCGGTAACCTGATTTCCATATTCGATAAAATCGGAAATGGTCATTAACTGAGGTCCATTGATATTTAAAATGGATTTGTGATAATTCTCGGTTGCAAGAGAATAAGCGATTGCTTTGGCGCAGTCTTTACGGGAAATGTAAGCCATTTTTCCGCTGCCCTGGCTGTTTTTTAATACGCCATCCATTTTAGCAAAGGTAAAATAATTGGTGATCATGGCCTCCGCATATTGGGAATTGCGGAGGAAAATATAATCCAGTCCGGTCTGCATGATGTAATCCTCTGTGAAGGCATGGTCAATTTTTTCTACACTGGGATTTGATTCATCTGCTGCATTGACAAGAGAGGTATAGATAATTTGTTCAACACCTGCTTTCTTAGCTGCATCGATAGCATTCTTGTGAGCATTCTGACGCTTTTTCCCCACAAAAGGCATAGAAATTAAAGCAATCTTGTCTGCATTGGCAAAGGCTTCATCAAGCCCTTCGCTGCTGTTGAAATTTGTCACATAAGTTTCGATGCCCTGATTTTCAAATTCTTTTAAGGATTCCTGATTATAACCGCAGAGAATGATCCGGTCCCTGCCAACTAATTCCAATAAATATTTAGCGGCCTGCCGCCCTAAATTACCATCGGCTCCAGTTAATAATAATTTACCCATAATTGTTAATCCTCCTTCTGACTGTTTGTATTTCTATGATACGTTAAATATTAGACAAAGTCCAATGAGATAAATATATGGGCTATTCAAAAAGCTAATTTTGTATATGCTTAAGGAACTGTTTTAAAGCAATGTTTTTATTATCTTTTAAGTAAGCAATTTCGATTTGGAATGTATGATTTGTATCTTCTAAAGGGATCATTCGGACATCATTTTTTAAATAATCGGCATTATAATTGTCTGGAAAAAATCCGATCAGGTTTTCTGTGATAATGTAAAACAGCTCGGTTTCAATATCATCTGCTGACCGGACTATTTTGGGGTGATATCCATCTAAGGCTGCATGCTGTATCATCAGCTCATAGGAACTGCCAATTGAGTCGGCATTCAGCATGATCAGCGGATACTGATATAATTCATCTTTGGAAATTGTTTTATGGTGAAACAGAGGGTGACGGCTGCTGACAACTGCACAATATTGCCCGCTATACAGGGGATAAGTGTGAATGCGGGGTTTATCCTTAAACTCCGAATCAAATGCCACAGCAATATCATATAATCCTCTCAGCAGATATTCTGAAACATCTTTTAACAGTACCTTATCCAATTCAAATTTTATATTGGGATTCTTTTCTTTAAAAGAAGGCATTAAGCTTAACATGCTCTGAATGTCTGTTGCTGCAGCGTATTCTACGCTTATTGTCAGATCCTGATTCATTTTATAATTAATCAATTTAGCTTTCATATGATTGTATTGTTTCCAGAGAGTGACGGCCTCATCGTAGAATAGCCATCCAGCTTCTGTTGGTTCAATAGGAATTTTTTTCCTGTCTATTAATTGAATATCTGCCTCTTCTTCCAGTGATGCAATCTGCAGACTGATTGTAGTCTGTGATACAAAGTTTTTCCTTGCAGTTTCTGTAAAATTCCTGCATTCAACCAAATCAATAAAATATTTTATTTTATCAAAATTCATATTAACCTCTTTAACTATTACTTTTAATCCGTGTATTTTATAATATTATTATAAACCGTTTACAGGTTCTCTACAAGAAAGTGTTTGCCATTCCCCTTTTAAAAGTGCTAAAATAACAGAGTATGTACGAAATACTGAAACGATTGACAGGAAAGGATGGATGTATGGCGACAGGCAGAATGAATCAGCTGGTAGTGATGGTCAATTTGTGCAGCAGCGTAGTGGAAGGGATCGAACATCTGATTACTTCTCAGGGGAATGACCGGCTGAAAGAGGATGCTGTTTCCGGACTTCTTACGCTGGAAGAAAATTTAAAGGGACTTCAGGCGGACAAGTCTGTAATCCACGAAACAAGATGGATGGCTGAAGTTATAAAAAACTGGTTGTTTGTCTATGACCGGGAATTCCGGGACCGTCTGTACCGCTGGTATTTTAAGGCTTTAAAAGAGCTTAGAAATTTAATGTTTGCAGAGATTGAAATTTGTCCCGTCTGCTCCGGTAAAGGTGCGGTGCATTATGGAGCATCTCTTTACCTGGAGGGGGATGAAGCGGGGAAAGAGCTGCTAAAACCGGTCCGCATTTTTATGAAGTGCGGGGAGTGCGGAAATTATTATCTGGCAAAGGAAGAACCCTGGATTATAAAAAGAAAAAAGAGAGCAGAACGCTCCCGGGCAAGATGTAACAGAATACTTGCTGATATGAAAGGATTGGCTTCTGATCATTCCATGCTGTTTATCGGCAGCCAAAACAGTCAATTATATAAAGCGGCGGTCAGTGCAGGTTATGAGATCAGTACTCTGATTGAGGCTGAGGCAATGAACTCCGGCAAAAAGGGAAGCTATGGAGTGGTCATCATTGAACATCTTACGGACAGCCGTGATATGAATGCGATTCTTGATAAGGCAGCTGACTGTCTGGCAGATGGAGGAATTCTCTGGTTTGACGGACCGGATCTGGATAAATCAATGGATCTTCTGGAAAAGAAGGGGAGTGTGATGTGGCGGGAAGCTGCTTCGGAGGTTTATCTGACCAGAGAGGGAACTAAGAATCTGGCAAAGCTGTTCGGGCTTACTGTAAAGTCCTTAAAGAGAGTGGGAACCACCCGGGGACGAATTGAAATAATTGCAAAAAAAGCATAAAGAAAGAAGGAATGGAAATGGGTCATCTGACAGCCCGTGATGCGTACTTAAATTTAAGTGACCGCATTAACTGGTTCACACAAGGGGCGCCTGAGTCGGAGACGCTTTACAAAATTCTTCAGGTTTTGTATTCGGAGAAAGAAGCAAAATGGGTGGCACTGCTGCCGGTACGGCCGTTTACGGTGAAAAAAGCAGCAAAAATCTGGGAGACTACGGAGTTTAAGGCAGAACGGCTTTTAAATCACCTGTGCGAAAAAGCTCTTTTGGTGGATTCCTATCATAACGGAATCCGGAAGTTTGTCATGCCGCCTCCCATGGCAGGGTTTATTGAATTTGCCCTGATGAGGACAAGAGGAGACATTGACCAGAAATACTTAGGTGAGCTTTATTATCAATACATGAACGTAGAAGAGGACTTTATCAAGGACTTATTTTTTGCTACGGAAACAAAACTGGGAAGAGTTTATGTTCAGGAACCTGTACTGATGACGGATAAAACCAACCATATCCTGGATTATGAAAGGGCCTCACACATTGTGGAGGAAGCAGATTACATCGGTCTGGGGCTTTGCTATTGCCGGCATAAGATGTCGCATGCAGGTCATCCCTGTGAAATCAATGCTCCCTGGGATGTATGTCTGACCTTTGACAATGTTGCCCGTTCTCTGGCAGAGCATGGGGATTATACCAGACTGGTTTCCAAAGAGGAGGCCATGGATGCGCTGGAGCGGTCCTATGCCAGCAATCTGGTGCAGATCGGAGAAAATGTGCGGGAGCATCCGGCATTTATCTGTAACTGCTGCGGATGCTGCTGTGAAGCACTTCAGGCAGCCAGAAAGTTCAGCCCCATGCAGCCCGTTGCTACCACCAATTACATTCCCCGCATATCAGAGGAGACTTGCGTAGGATGTGGTAAATGTGAGAAGGTGTGTCCGATTCTGGCGATTTCCATGGAAAAGAATGAAAATGGAAAGAGAAAGGCAGTGGTGGATGAAGAAATCTGCCTTGGCTGCGGCGTATGCGCAAGAAACTGCAGTGTGAAAGCGATAAAACTGGAACGGAGGCCAAAGCAGATCATCACTCCGGTGAACAGCACCCACCGTTTTGTGCTGCAGGCCATTGAAAAGGGAACCTTACAGAATCTTATTTTTGATAATCAGGCATTTGCCAGCCATCGTGCCATGGCAGCATTATTTGAGACCATTTTAAAGCTGCCTCCGGTGAAACAGGCATTGGCAAGTAAGCAGCTGAAATCCATATATTTAGACAGGCTTTTGTCTCTTTATAAGAGAAAACCCGTGGAAGCTGGTCCAAAGGGGAGTGAGGGCCTTTCTTAACCAAAATGAAGAAAGAGGATGCAGTAACGTGTTTGACAAATTGACAGAGAATGATATTGACAAAATGAAGCAGGAAATCGAATACCGTAAGCTGGTGGTGCGGAAGGAAGCTCTGGAAGCGGTTAAGGAAGCGAGAGCTCATGGAGATTTAAGTGAAAATTTTGAATACCATGCGGCCAAAAAGGATAAGAACCAGAATGAAAGCAGAATTCGTTATCTGGAGAAAATGATAAAGACTGCCCAGATTATTTCTGACGATTCCAAAGAGGATGAAATAGGGCTTTATAACACAGTGGATTTGTATTTTGAAGACGACGATGAGGTGGAGACCTATAAACTGGTGACAACTGTCCGGGGGAATTCCATGAAAGGCCTGATAAGCTCCGAATCGCCGTTAGGCAGTGCCATTCTGGGGCATAAAGTGGGAGACCGGATCTATGTTAAGGTAAATGAGAAAGCCGGTTATTATGTAGTGGTGAAACGTCTGGAAAATACAAAGGATGATGGAAGTGATCAGCTGAGAAGTTACTGATCCGGCAAAGGAAGGTTTCTTGATGAAAGATATGACAAAAGGCAATATCTCCTCCCAGCTGATCCGTTTTTCCATTCCTCTGGTTCTGGGTAATTTATTTCAGCTGACTTACAATGCGGTGGACTCCATAATAGTTGGGCGTTTTGCAGGAGAAGATGCTCTGGCGGCAGTGGGGACTGCAAACCCCGTTATGAGCATTGTAATTTTAGGAATTACAGGAATCTGTATCGGGGCATCGGTGCTGATGAGCGAATTCTTCGGAGCAGGTGATGAAAAAAGACTAAAGGAGGAGGTTTCAACGGTACTTCTTTTTGGGTGCTTCTTTTCCTTTATCATTGCTGTGCTGGGATTTATCTCTTCCAGGGGCATCTTAAGGCTGCTTCGGGTTCCGGACCAGATTTTAGAGGATGCAGCCATGTATCTGCGGATCATTTTTTTGGGAATGCCTTTTACATTTTTTTATAATGCAGTGGCTTCTGCACTGAGGAGCGTTGGAGATTCTAAAACTCCGGTGCGGTTCCTGGCCGGGGCTTCTGTGTTAAATGGACTGCTTGATGTGGTTTTTGTGGCATGGTTTCATATGGATGTTATAGGAGCGGCCCTTGCCACGGATATTGCAGAGGCAGTATCTGCCGGGCTTTGTATTCTTTACATATATAAAAGGGTTCCCCTTCTCAGGGTGAGCAGGAATGAAATACGGCTGGACCGGGATCTTTTAAATCTGACTTTAAGACAGGGAGCCATTACAGCGCTTCAGCAATCCTGCCAGCCAATCGGGAAGCTGCTGATTCAGGGAATGATTAATCCCCTTGGTGTCAGCACCATTGCAGCGTTTAATGCAGTAAACAGGGTGGATGATTTTGCATTTACGCCGGAGCAGAGCATTTCCAGCGGAATCATGACCTTTGTGGCCCAGAACAGGGGAGCTAAAAACAGCGGCCGCATAAAGAGGGGATTTGGTACAGGACTTATGATTGAGGCAGGATACTGGGTTTTCATCTGCATTTTAATTCTAATTATAAAAGAGCCTGTAATGAAGCTGTTCGTATCTGGGAACGATACGGGAATGGTGGAAATCGGAGTAAAATATCTGGGGCTGATGGCTTTTTTCTACCTCATGCCTGCATTTACCAATGGAATTCAGGGGTTCTTCAGGGGAATGGGAAATATGTCCATTACGCTGATTTCCACCCTGATCCAGATCTCTGTGCGGGTGGTATTCGTCTCACTTTTCGTTCCTGTAATGGGAATGAAGGGGGTTGCATATGCCAGCCTGATCGGCTGGGCCTGCATGCTTTTTGCAGAAGTACCTTATTATTTTTGGTTTAAGAACAGAAATGAATTACTACAGGAGAGAGACAGATGATAAAAAACATTGTATTTGATATGGGAAAAGTACTGGTTGATTACGAAGGCCACAAGGTGGGAACCGTTTTTATGGAAGATGAAGCGGAACGAAAAGAAGTCTGTACATCGGTCTTTGATTCCCAGGAATGGCTGCTGCTTGATATGGGGCTGATTTCAGAGGAGGATGCATTAAAGAGAATGCAGTCCCGTCTGTCCACAGATCATGCAAAGGATATGGCAGAGCTTTGTCTGAAGCACTGGCATGAATATAATATGCATCCGGTAAAAGAAATGGGTGAACTTGTGAGAGAGTTAAAAGAACAGGGTTATGGAATTTACCTCTGTTCCAACGCCTCCCTCCGTCTGCTGACCTATACGTCTGTCATTCCGGGAATTGAATATTTTGACGGAGTTCTCTTTTCTGCAGAAGTGAAGTGCATGAAGCCTCAAAAGGAGATGTACGGTCATCTCTTTGAACGGTTTCACCTAAAACCGGAGGAATGCTTTTTTATTGATGACCTGCCGATGAATGTGGAAGGGGCAAGGGAATGCGGTATGGAAGGATACTGTTTTGCTGACCGGGATATAGAAGGTCTTAAGGAGTGTCTGAGAAAATTAAATTAAGCGCAGATTAAACGAGAAAAAGATCAGGAGCCTAAACTGCCTGATCTTTTTTTGCGCATAATTTTTTGTCATAAAAGAGGCAAAAACCTACAAAATAGTACCAAAAGTTACATTCAGAGCGTCATTTATTACATGGTACATGTTTTTGTGACAAAATAAGCTATAATAAATGGGTATACGAGAGTTTTAAATCTTGCTATAAACTGCGATAGGAAATATGGGTGGAGATTCCTGGAGACAATTAAAAAACAAGGAGGTGAAACATGCTGTTAAAGAAGGGAAGTATGAAACAGTCTTGTGGACATCAGGGCCAATGCAGATTTGTACTTGATTTATAAACTATAGGAACTTTTTTAGAACTGCGAAGTCCGCCAGAGTTCCTGTAATAAAAATAATAAAAGAAAAACAGCTCAAGCCGGCATTTTCATCATGCTTTGTGCCTGAGCGAAGCGAAAGGAATGGATTTAAGTATGGAAATGAGAAAAATCAAAAAGAGAATAGGCGCTTTATGTTTGGCGTTAGGAATTGCTGCAAGTACTTTGTTTACACCAGTTACTGCTTTGGCAGCAACAGGTGGTTATTCTGAATCACAGCTGGATGGAAAGTTAGATACAATTTATCAGGGAAGTATCGGTGATTGTGGAGCAGTTTCAGCCATACAGGCATTGGACAACAGCAAATATGGCAGAAAAATTTTCAGAAAAATGATTACGGATAATTATAATGGCACCTACACCCTTAATTTCGGCGGTGGAAGAGTAACAGTCACTGAGGATGATGTTTATAATGCATACATAGAAGGTGATCTTGATGCCAGAGTGATTGAGGCCGGTTTACAAAAGGCCATGAATGTTTATAATGGTTGTTTTGCCTGTGATGTTTTTACAAGAATGACAGGATTCAGACAAAGAATATACAGGTCCTCAAATAAAACTGAAATCATGAATACAATGGCTGCAAAATGTCAGAACGGAGAGGGAATTACAGCAGCCTGTGATTTTAATATAGCTGATCCAGACAAGGGAATTATCGGTGATGGAGGTCATTCCTATTCCATAAAGAGTGTAAATAAAAATACGGTTGTAGTAATAAATCCGTGGGATACTTCTGTTTTAATCAGTATGCCCAGAAGTCAGTTTGAAAGATCTATTCGGTATATGACGTATGTAGATGATGCGGCAAAAAATGTTGTAGTTTATTGGGAATAAATCATAAGGGTATGAAATCACCAGACGCATCGTGAGGCATGGAACATGAGAAATTTGTTGAAAAGAAAAAAGATTAGATTGCTTATTCTTGCAATAGCAATTTCTTTCTTCCCATGGGTATTACCAATCAGTTGGGGAAATATGGAACATGTATATAGCTTGGGATTTCCTGATATATTTGTTACTATGCATGGGCATATTTCTGAATTTCCTGCTGGACTAGGAATTAATCTAATACAGTTTTTAGGTAATGTAGGGGTGAACTGGCTGATTTTGTGTATTTTGGTTAAGGCATTTGGGAAGTTAACCGCTCGTTTAAGGCATAAAAAAGATAGCATGGGCTGATATTTTTGAAAACAGCGCCTAATTACAATTAGGACAGCCAAAAGACTGATTTTGGCTGTCCTCTTTTTGCTAATCTTGACTTGTCTCCCTGTTTCCTGCTTTATGCTTTTGAAGCCATCTTATATATTTCCAGTACATCCTGCCAATACAGCTTTTTTAACCCGCCTAACGGATGTTCCACGCCATAGGCCTCTCCGGTTGATTTTTTAGCCATCAGCTCTAAATTGGTGCTGTCGATTCCCAGTTCCTCAAGGGTTGTGGGAAGCCCCATTTTTACAAAGAACCCGGACAGACGATTGATTCCTTCCAGAACAATGGAATCAGGATCCCGGAAGCTGCCTTCCACACCCATGACATTAACAGCAAATTGTACAAACATGTTAATATTTGTTTTATAGACATATTTCATCCAGGCGGGAGTGAGAACTGCCAGTCCGGCACCGTGAGCCACATCGTAGATGGCACTCAGCTCATGCTCCATACCATGGCAGGCCCAGTCCTGTCTCCGTCCAAGTCCCAGTAAATCGTTGTGGGCAATGGTGCCTCCCAGTCCCACCTGGCACCAGGCATCGTAGTTTTCCGGATCTTGGGAAACCAGAAGTGCGTGTTTCATAATTGATTTCAGAGTTGTTTCGCAAAGACCGTCTGTTAAATCTGTATGCAGGGTATTGGTGAAATAACGCTCGAATATATGGCTCATCATGTCTGCCACACCGTTGGCAATCTGGTTTTTCGGAAGAGTGAAGAAAAATTCCGGATTCATGACGCTTAAAACCGGACGGACCAGATCGCTTCCATATCCCAGCTTCATCTGTTTTTCTTCATTGGTAATGACTGTACTGTTGCTGGATTCGCTGCCGGCAGCCGGAATGGTTAAAATCGTAGCAACCGGAAGTGCAGCAGTAATTGCCTTTCCCTGTTCATAAACGTCCCATACGTCACCTTCATAGCAGACTCCAATGGCGATGGCTTTTGCAGAGTCAATGACACTGCCGCCGCCAACTGCCAGAATTAAGTCAATATCCTGGTCTTTGCATAATTTTATTCCCTCATAAACCAGTGACAGACGGGGATTGGGAACAACCCCTCCCAGTTCTGCAAATTCAATACCGTTTTCCTTTAAAGACTGAACGACTGTATCATACAGACCGTTCTTTTTAATCCTGTCTCCGCTGTAATGCAAAAGGATCTTTTTGCCATAAGGAGCAAGAAGGCTTCCGATTTCCTTATGAGAGTCTTTTCCAAAACAGATGCGTGTGGGAATGTGAAAATCAAAATTTAACATGGTAATACCCCTCTTTTCTATGCATTAATTAAAAATCTGTTGTATCCGGATCGGTAGAATAACCACAGCAGCCCTTTAAGCCTGCTATGATGGATACATCTTCGGATGTAAGCTCAAAGTCAAACACGTGGGCATTTTCCTCAATCCGTTCCTTTGTGACAGACTTGGGCAATGGAAGAAAGCCCATCTGTAAGCTCCATCTGACACAGATCTGTGCAATGGATTTTCCGTATTTTTCTGATAACGCAATCATTTCCGGAACCTGGAAGATTTTGCCTGACCCAAGGGGGCTGTAGGCTTCTGCCAATATATTTTGTTCCCTTAAGTAAGAAACCAGATCATCCTGGGTATCACCAGGGCAAAGCCTGATCTGGTTTACCATGGGGGCAATTTTTGCTGTTTTCATTAGCTCTTCTAAGTGATGGCGGCGGAAATTGCTGACACCGATGGAACGGATGCGCCCTGCCTCATACAGCTCTTCAAATGCCTTCCAGGTGCCTGCATTGGCCTCCTGCCAGTTGGAGCGGGACTTAACAGGGTTGGGCCAATGGATTAAGTATAGGTCTAAGTAATCCAGATTTAAGTTTTTCATGGTTGCCTCAAAGGCATTTAGTGTTTCCTGATATCCATGTTCTCCGTTTTGAAGCTTGCTGGTTACAAAGATCTCTTCTCTTGGGATGCCGCTTTCCTTTATTCCGATTCCAACGCTTTCCTCATTGTAATATAGTGCCGCAGTATCGATATGACGATAGCCTGTCTTCAATGCCTGTTTCACTGCATTGACCGCTGTTTCCCCATTTTGTGCCTTCCAGGTGCCAAAGCCAATGCAGGGAATTTTGACACCGTTAGCCAGTATAAAACTGTCTGATAAAGATTTCATTCAGGTACCTCCTTATTGATTTTGCTTGATCACGGGACCAAACTATTGTATAGTTAGTATTGTAAACCTTAACGTTAACTTTAAGTCAAGAGACAGATTGGAAAATCTGCCGGAACAGGATAAATATGAATTACACGATAAAACAGGTATCAGAAAAGACAAACTTAAAGCCCCACGTTCTCCGGTATTATGAACGGGAAGGGCTTCTTCCATTCGTGGACAGGAGTGAAAGCGGAATCCGCCGTTATTCGGAGGAGGACTTAGAATGGCTTTCTTTAATCTGCTGTCTGAAAAACACTGGAATGGCCATCAGACAGATCCGGGAATTTGTGGAGCTTAGCTTACAGGGAAAAGAGACATTAAAAGAACGCTGTTCCATGCTGGAAGCCCATAAAAAGGAAGTGGAGGACCAGATCGCCGGAATGCAGAAATACCTATGCAAGGTGGACCATAAGATTAAGTATTTTACTGACCAGTATGAGAAATATTTAGCTGGAAGCAGTGAGAATGGAGAAGTCAGTCATGTACCGGATTAAAATTACTGATATGGATCTGGGGCAGATTGCGAAGTCCGGGCAATGCTTCCGCATGAAAGAGCTGGAACAGGGTGTCTGGTCTGTCACGGCCGGGGCCGGGTACATAGAAGCAGTGAGGGAAGAGGAAGAATTTCTTTTTTCCTGTGAAGAGGAAGAATTTCAAACGATATGGTTTCATTATTTTGATCTGGAAGAGGATTATGCCGGATATAAAAAACGGGTGCCATCGGAGGATTCTTACCTTAGGGAGGCCATCAGATGCGGCTGGGGAGTGAGAATTTTACGCCAGGATTTATGGGAGATGCTGGTCACATTTATAATATCCCAGAATAATAATATCCCCCGGATTAAGGGCAGTGTAAAAGAACTCTGCCAGAGATTCGGAATGGAGAAGACGGGAAAAGGCCTGGTGCTGTCTTCTGACGGAAGGTGGGAGGAGGTCTGGAAAAGCTATATGACGTTTCCTTCACCGGAATCCATTGCGTCGGCTGGTCTTAGCGGTCTTTCTGGCCTGGGGCTGGGATACCGGGATAAGTATATTCTTTCCATTGCGGAGTGCTGCAGCGGGCCGGAGGGAAAGAAATGGCTTGGCGGTTTAAAGGAAGCGGATTATGAATGTGCTCATGCCATGCTGCTTAAACAGCTGGGAATCGGAAAGAAGGTGGCGGACTGTGTCTGCCTTTTTGGACTCCACCATGTGGGAGCATTCCCTGTGGATACCCATGTGAAGCAGATCCTTACAACCTATTATCCGGAGGGTTTTCCGCTTAAGAGGTATGAGGGCTGTGCAGGTATTTTGCAGCAATATATGTTTTACCACAAAATCAACCGGTTAGCGGCTGAATAAATCATCTCATTGTAATTGGCAGTCTGGGGCGCAGGATGTCCCAGGCTGTTCCTGTCTTTTCTTCTGTCGAAATAATTCATACTTTTATCACACAATAAACAAAGTTAAATCACACAATTTTCACAATTCCCTTTTACCCTAAGTAAGGACACGATTATGTGAAAAGAACAGGAGGAGAGAGAGTTGATTGAAGTCAAAAACCTGGTAAAAGATTACGGCGGGCATCTGGCTGTGGATCATTTAAACTTTACCATTGAGGATGGCAGGATCTATGGTTTCCTGGGACCCAATGGAGCAGGAAAGTCCACCACAATGAATATTATAACAGGTTACATAGGTGCTACCGAAGGGGATGTGTGGATTAATGGCCATAACATTTTAGAGGATCCGGAGGAAGCGAAAAGATGTATCGGATATCTGCCGGAGCTTCCGCCTCTTTATGTGGATATGACGGTGAAGGAACAGCTTGATTTTGCAGCAGAGCTAAAGAAAATACCAAAAAAGTACAGGGAGGAGGAAGTCCTTAAGGTGATGAGCCTGGCGAAGCTTACAGATGTAAGCGGACGCCTGATCCGAAACCTCTCCAAGGGCTACAGACAGAGAGTAGGGCTTGCCCAGGCAGTTCTGGGATTTCCGCCAGTGATTATTTTAGATGAACCCACTGTGGGACTGGATCCAAAGCAGATCATTGAGATTCGTGATACCATAAGAGAACTGGGACAAAAGCATACCGTTATTTTAAGCTCTCACATTCTTTCCGAAGTCAGTGCAGTCTGTGATCATGTGCTGATTATAGACCGGGGCCGCCTGATTGCCAGTGATACACCGGAAAACTTAGAGCGCCAGATGGCAGATGCTTCCGGAATGGAGCTGCTGGTAAAAGGAGAAGAGGAAGTAATCCGTGAGATTCTTGACACCATCCCCCAGACAGCAGACGTGAGCATTAAGGAGAGCGGCGAAGAGTTTGTAAAAAAAGTAACATTCCGTATGGCCGGTACAGGGGAAGACGGAGCGGATATCCGGGAAATTATCTTCTTTGCTTTTGCAGACAACAGACTCCCGATTCTTTCCATGCATGTAAATAAGGCATCATTGGAAGAGGTATTCTTAGAGCTGACTGCAGATGCCGAGTCCGCAGATATGGGGATGGAAACCCCGGAAGAAGTTTATACAGATATGGAAACGGAAAACACAGATACAGAAAATACTGAGAAAGATGGAGAGGAGGAATTATAATGGCTGCTATTTATAGAAGAGAGCTGAAATCTTACTTCCAGTCCATGACCGGATATGTTTTCATTGCCTTTATGGTGCTGTTCATCGGTATTTACTTCATGGCGTACAACATGATGAGCGGGTATCCATATTTTTCCTATACTTTATCCGGAATGGTGACAATTATCATGATCGGCATCCCGGTTCTTACCATGAGAAGCTTTGCAGATGACAGAAAGACAAAGACGGATCAGCTGCTGTTAACATCTCCGGTTTCCGTAGGAAAAATAGTCGTAGGAAAATATTTGTCCATGGTCACCGTATTCGCAGTCCCTGTTTTGTTATCCTGCCTTTGTCCGCTGATCATCAAGATGAACGGAACTGCCCATTTAAAAGCGGATTATGCGGCAATTCTGGCATTTTTCTTACTGGGCTGTGTTTATATTGCCATAGGAATGTTTATTTCTTCCCTGACAGAAAGTCAGATCATCGCGGCAGTAGGCACCTTTGGAATCATTCTGCTGCTGATTTTGTGGCCCAATCTTGTGGGATTTTTACCTACAACCGCGCTGGGGTCACTGATTGGTTTTTTCCTTCTCTGGTCTTTTGCCGTATTAATTGTCAACCGGATCACCAGCCACAACGGGCTTGCGGTGATTCTGGAGGCAGTTGGAATTATTGTTATGGCTGGATTGTACTTAATCAAAAAAGGTATGTTTGACCGGGCGCTGACCAGTGTTATGGAGAAGGTTGCAATCACCGGCGTATTCCAGAACTTTGCTAACCGTTATATCTTTGATGCAGGCGGTCTGGTTTCCTATATCAGCATTATATTCCTGTTGGTATTCTTGACTGTGCAGTCCATAGAGAAACGCAGATGGAGTTAGGAGGATGGAAATGACCAGAAAATTAAAAAAAGGCGGCTATACGGCAATTCTTTCCGTGATTGTGATTGCTGCTGTTATTATACTGAATATGATTGTGGGACGTCTTCCGGAAAAGGTGCGGCAATGGGATATGAGCAGCAGCCAGATCTACACCCTGGGAGGGACCACCAGTGACCTGTTAAAAGCACTTGATAAGGATGTGACGATCTACGTGGTGGGAGATCCGGCAAACGTGGATAAACGGATCACAAGCTTTGTAAAACGTTACGGGGATTTATCCGGCCATATCAAAGTAGAGACGGTGGATTCCGTACTTCACCCGGAACAGGTTAAAAAACTGAATGCTACAGACAGCACTCTGCTTGTAAGCTGTGAGGCTACAAATAAAACTCAGTCCATTCCATTTAACGATATTATTAAAATGGATGAATCCTCTTATTACTATTACGGGCAGGCAAAAGAAACCGAGTTTGACGGTGAGGGTCAGCTGACAGGAGCCATTTCCCATGTGACCAGTGATGTTTCCAAAACCATCTATGTTACAGAGGGACACGGAGAGGCTGCATTTGGAAAAACCGTAACTGATATGCTGGGCAAATCCAATTTAACGGTTACAAGCATTAACCTCTTAAAAGACGGAAAGATTCCTGAGGATTGTGAACTTCTTCTTATAAATGCACCTGCTTCTGATCTTGCAAATGATGAAAAGACCATGGTTTCTGATTATTTGGACAAAGGGGGACACGTATTAATATTTGCCGGATATTCTGAGAAAGAGCGTCCGAACCTGACTTCTGTTATCAGTGCATATGGCCTTAACTTAGAAAATGGAATGGCTGCAGATACCAAGAACTTTTATCAGAATAATCCTTATTACATTTTCCCGACCATTGAGTCCGGAAGTGAAGTGACAAACGGTGTGGATATAAAGAGCACGGCACTGGTTCTCCAGTCAGGCGCATTGACCCAGATTCAAAATCTCCCTGAGGGAATTAGTGTAACCCCGTTTATGCAGACCAGTGACGGAGGAATGCTTGTTACTCCAGATGCCCAGAAGAAAGGCACATACATTCTTGGAGCTGTTTCAGAAAAGAAGCTGGATACGGGTTCTGCCCGTCTGACCGTTTTTTCAACTCCTTCACTTATTGATGAAAGTTTAAATACCAGCTTCACCAATTTAAGCAATTTAACCCTGTTTATGAATGCAGTAACCTCCAACTTTAATGACGTTGCCAATGTTTCCATTCCTTCCAAGAGTCTTGAAGTGACCTACAATACTGTGACTCATGGCGGCATGTGGGGAGTCCTGTTTATCATTGTCATTCCTGCGGCAGCCCTTTGCTGTGGACTTATGATCTGGTTAAAGCGCAGGCGTCTGTAGAAGGAGGCATGATTATGAAGAAAAAAAACGGCCTGATATATGGAGCTGCCGCTCTGGCATTGCTTTGTGCAGTGTATGTGGGAGTGGGTCAGTATATGGACCGATCCCAGAAAAAGACTGAAGATAAAGAGGAGGCTTCCAAGGTTTATATGACCGACGTTTCCGATGTTTTGTCAGTTTCTTATGATCGGGACGGTGAGGAGCTTTCCTTTACAAAAAAAGACGGTACATGGATCTATGACCAGGATGATAAATTCCCTGTAAAACAGGAAAAGATGGATGGCATTGTCACTACTGTCTCTAAGCTGGAGGCAGTCAGAAAACTGGAGGGAGGCGACGGATTTGGCGCATATGGGCTGGATCAGCCAATCCGTACTGTTACAGTGACCGCTGCAGACAATAAAAAATCAGTGATTCTTCTTGGTAATGCAACAGAGGACGGAGATTACTATGCTGCGATCCAGGGAGAGGATACCCCTTATCTCATCAGCTCCTCTCTGTTTACGGAGACAGACAGCGGCCTTGATGATTTTATGGCTCTGGAAGAATTTCCAGCTGTTGCAGGAACTGATGTCACAGAAATTACTGTTACTAAGGGAGAAAGCAGCAAACATTTTGTAAAGAAAAAGCTGGATGATGAAAAAGGGACCATAGAATGGTATAAGGACTCTGCAGACTCCCAGGAGAATAAGGTGGAGGATAATTCTCCATTAAATGTACTGGCTGATTCACTCACCAGCCTGAAGGTAAAGAGTTGTCCAAACTATAATGTAAACGATTCCCAGTTAAAGGATTATGGGCTTGATCAGCCTTCAGCCGTTATTACGTATACTTATAATAAGAATGGTAAGGATGAGACATTCAGCCTGTCTGTAGGCAGCCTGAACGAGGACTCAAGCTGTTATTATACACGGACAGAGAATTCTGCTTATGTTAATGAGATAGAAAAGGCATCCATTGATAAATGCCTGACTATAAATGGGGAAATCAGTAAATAGAGGGATAAGTATATATTAAAAAAGCAGTTCCGGATTGTGATGATGCCGGAACTGCTTTTTCCGGTTTGTCCGGCAGTCATTCAAACGAGTGTTGGTCCTGGATCCGAGAGCAGCAATGGAAACGTTTTTAAAAAGATCAGTTGACTTGCTAAATAAAATATTGTAACATCATATTACCGTTGGTAATTACCAATGGTAATGCAGGAGGAATTTATGAACAAAAGTATATCAAAAGATCAGATTATAGAAACGGCTCTTGATTTGATGAAAGACAGGAGTGATATTCGCAGCATCAATCTACGGGAAATTGCGCGTGCCCTTGGCTGTGCTCATACGAATTTATATAATTATTTCCCTTCTTTTAATGACCTGCTTTGGGAAGCACATATAGTTATTCAAAAAAAAATTATTTCAGAATTATATGTAAGGTTAGCGAATATGCAGGATCAAAGCAATAAATTACAGTGTTTCTTTTCTACGCTGGCTGATCAATATTTAGAGCATAGGGGATGGTTCAGACTTGCCTGGTTAGATTATATTGATGATGTACGTCCAGACAATGACATAATTGCTACTGAGGAAGCAGTAAGCTCCATGGTTGAAGTTTTAAAGAACATTTGGGAAGATAGCTGTCATGAGGTGGTGGACAGGGAAAAGATTTATTGGGTATTGCACAATGTTCACTGTTATATAATTGGGGAAGTATCGAACTATTTCAATGGAAGGAGATTAATTTCGGATGAAGAAGAACTCAAAAACCATATTGCTGATACATGCCTAATGATATTCACACTATGTTTAGAGAGGAGCATGATAGATAGGAATGCAATCTAACCTGACTAAATTAAATGAGATTGCCGAGCGACAATTTCAGGAGAATTCATATAAGAATTTATTTTGTACGATGGGGAGCCAGTTACATTTTAATAGAACTACCAGAAAAGAAATTAAATTGCTAAATGAAGAATTATTAAATCTTTCCAATGAAGATAAGAAAGTTTTATTGGTGAATTTATCACGTGGTTTCGTCAAAACACTTTATCAGACAGATCCGTATATTAATTTTAGTAATGAAGATAATTTAATCATTCAAACAATATATTCGCTGCTAATGCGTGATATAACCAGGCAATTGCCAGTTGATGAGATTGAAAGAGGGCATTTTCAAAGAATCTGCATGTTAGTAAAAAAGACGAATCCAGCTGTTTATCAAATTAACCATAATTCAAATCGGGATGCAAAGCATTTTGTATGCGCTGAATATTCACCTGAATTTCAATTGAATTTGTTAAAAATAGACAGCAGTTTTCTAATTGATCCAATATTAGATATTGGTTGCGGAGAACATGGTTGTCTGGTTGAATATTTGAGGGCCCGGCATTTGACGGTGTATGGAATAGATCGTTTACAGCAAAATAAAGATTATTATTGTAACTGTGATTGGCTGGAATTTATGTATGGTGATCAAAAATGGGGGACGATTATTTCCCATCTTTCATTTAGCAGTCATTTCCTTCATCATTTTTTGCAGAATGATGGCATTGATCGATTGTATGCGGGAACATATATGAAAATATTGAAATCACTTGCTTCAGGTGGGAGATGGATCTATACTCCCTCTGTTTCCTTTATAGAAAATTTATTACCACAGACAGAATATCATGTGAATCGGACGCCGGTAGACAGCGGGATTAATAAGACTGTCATTACCAGATTTTAATAGGCTGATCGTTTCTTTCATAACTGCCAATTATGGTATCAATTCCTTTCTCATATATGTTTTCCAGTAAAAATATTTTATTTTAGTTGAAAAATCCTGACAAATGTTCTATTATGAGAAGAAATATATCAGCAGATTACAGTGACACAGAGGGAGAGTACAAATGAATTATAACATTGCAGTAATCCCTGGCGACGGGATAGGGCCTGAAATCATTGGAGAGGCGAGAAAGATATTAGATAAGGTTGGAGCGGTTTACCATCACCTGTTTGAGTATACAGAAGTCTTAATGGGAGGGATATCCATTGATACTTACGGCGTCCCATTAACGGACGAAGCATTAGAAACAGCAAAAAAAAGCGACTCCGTTCTCCTGGGAGCAGTCGGGGGAAATGTGGGAAATTCAAAATGGTACGATGTGGCACCGAATCTGAGACCTGAAGCGGGGCTGCTGGCCATCCGCAAAGGTCTTAATTTATTTGCAAATATCCGCCCCGCTTATCTTTATAAAGAACTGGCTGATGCATGTCCTTTAAAAAAGGAGATTATCGGAGACGGCTTTGATATGGTCATCATGCGGGAACTCACCGGAGGACTCTATTTCGGGGATCGTTACACCAAAGAGGTGGACGGTGTGATGACTGCAGTGGATACTCTTACCTACAATGAAAATGAGATCCGCAGGATCGCAGTAAAGGCATTTGAGATTGCCATGAAGCGGAAAAAGCAGGTGATCAGCGTAGATAAGGCCAATGTGCTGGATTCCTCAAGACTGTGGAGAAACGTGGTGGAAGAGGTTGCACAGGATTATCCGGAAGTGACACTGAAACATATGCTGGTAGACAACTGTGCCATGCAGCTGGTGATGAATCCGGGACAGTTTGACGTGATTCTTACTGAGAACATGTTTGGAGATATTTTATCCGATGAAGCCAGCATGATTACGGGATCCATCGGAATGCTCTCCTCAGCCAGCATGAATGAAAGCAAATTCGGCATGTATGAACCAAGCCATGGTTCTGCTCCGGATATTGCAGGAAAGAATATTGCCAATCCCATCGCTACCATTCTTTCCGCAGCCATGATGCTTCGGTATTCCTTTGATTTAGATAAGGAAGCAGATGCGGTGGAAGAAGCAGTCGAGCAGGTTTTAAAAGAAGGATACCGGACCGGAGATATTTACTCCGAAGGACTTAAAAAGGTATCGACAACGGAAATGGGAGATCTGATCGCAGAACGGATTATTTAGCCCGGCCGTTTATCCAACAATTCAGAACATGAAAATTGCCGGAAGCGGATAAAACATTTGATTTTATACGCTCCCGGATTTCCATATAATCAGAAAGTTATGAAAAAAGAAAAGGAGTGTGCAGCAGATGAAAAGTGATTCAGTTAAAAAAGGTATGCAGCAGGCACCTCATCGTTCCCTTTTTAATGCGCTGGGAATGACAGAGGAAGAGATGGAAAGGCCTTTAATCGGTATTGTCAGTTCCTATAATGAAATCGTACCAGGCCATATGAATCTGGATAAAATAGTCGATGCCGTCAAAATGGGAGTTGCCATGGCAGGCGGAACACCGGTTATGGTTCCAGCCATTGCAGTATGTGACGGAATTGCCATGGGACATATTGGTATGAAGTATTCACTGGTCACCAGGGATTTAGTTGCAGACTCCACAGAATGTCTTGCAAGAGCCCACGCCTTTGATGCACTGGTTATGGTACCTAATTGTGATAAGAATGTTCCCGGACTTTTGATGGCAGCAGCACGTATTAACATACCCACAGTGTTCGTCAGCGGCGGACCAATGTTGGCTGGACGTGTGCAGGGTCATAAGACCAGCCTTTCCAGCATGTTTGAAGCAGTAGGAGCTTATACAGCGGGTAAGATGACGGAAGAGGATGTAAAGGAATACGAGCAGAAGGCGTGTCCGACCTGCGGTTCCTGTTCCGGTATGTATACGGCAAACAGTATGAACTGTTTAACCGAGGTCCTTGGAATGGGCTTAAAGGGCAACGGAACAATTCCGGCTGTCTACTCCCAACGTCTGAAACTTGCAAAACATGCAGGTATGGCGGTTATGGAGTTGTTAAAGAAGAATATCTGTCCCCGTGACATTATGAGTGAGAAGGCATTTAAAAATGCCCTTACCATGGATATGGCTCTTGGATGCAGCACCAACAGTATGCTTCATCTTCCGGCTATTGCCCATGAAGCAGGTGTGGACTTAAATCTGGAGCTTGCCAATGAGATCAGCGCAAAAACTCCAAACCTCTGCCACCTTGCTCCGGCAGGTCCTACTTATATAGAAGATTTAAATGAAGCAGGCGGCATTTATGCAGTCATGAATGAGATCAGCAAGCTTGGACTTTTGGAGCTGGACTGCATTACGGCAACTGGAAAAACGGTGGGAGAGAACATCAAAGGATGTGTAAATAAAGATCCACAGGTAATTCGTCCGGTGGAAAATCCCTATAGCAAAACCGGTGGAATCGCCATATTAAAAGGAAATTTAGCACCCGACAGTGCGGTTGTAAAACGCTCTGCCGTTGCTCCTGAGATGTTAAAGCACGAAGGTCCTGCAAGAGTCTTTGACTGTGAAGAGGATGCGATCGAAGCCATCAAGGGCGGAAAGATCGTAGCAGGAGATGTGGTGGTCATTCGTTATGAAGGTCCAAAGGGCGGTCCGGGAATGAGAGAGATGTTAAACCCTACCTCTGCCATTGCAGGTATGGGGCTTGGTTCCACAGTAGCTCTCATTACAGACGGACGGTTCAGCGGGGCTTCCAGAGGCGCTTCCATCGGTCATACCTGTCCCGAAGCAGCAGTAGGAGGTCCTATTGCACTGGTGGAGGAAGGCGACATCATATCCATTGATATTGACAATCACAAACTGGATGTAAAGGTATCTGACGAAGAGATGGCAGCAAGAAAGGCAAAATGGCAGCCAAGAAAACCTGAAGTTACCTCCGGATATCTGGCAAGATATGCGGCTATGGCAGCCCCTGCAAGCCGTGGGGCGATCCTGGAAATATAAAAGAAAAGGAGCAGCTTATGAAGACATTAACTGGAGCAGAGATCGTAATCGAGTGCTTGAAGGAACAGGGCGTGGATACCGTTTTCGGATATCCGGGCGGCACCATTTTAAATATATATGATGCCCTTTATAAGCATCAGGACGAGATCACCCATATTCTCACCTCCCATGAACAGGGAGCTGCCCATGCAGCGGATGGTTATGCGAGAGCAACTGGAAAAGTGGGAGTATGTCTGGCGACCTCAGGGCCGGGGGCAACCAACTTAGTAACCGGAATCGCAACTGCTTTCATGGATTCCGTTCCAATGGTAGCCATTACCTGCAACGTAGCGGTGGGACTCCTTGGCAGAGACTCCTTTCAGGAGATCGACATTGCGGGCGTCACCATGCCCATAACAAAATATAATTTTATTGTAAAGGATATCAGTAAACTGGCGGATACCATCCGCAGGGCATTTAAGATAGCCCAGACAGGAAGACCAGGTCCGGTTCTCATTGATATTACAAAGGATGTGACTGCCAGTACTTATGATTATGAAGGAAAGCAGCCGGATCCCATTATCCGCCAGGAAGATACCATTTTGGAAGAGGATTTAGAACAGGCGCTGCAGCTCATCCGCAAATCACAGAAGCCTTATATTTTTGTAGGCGGAGGTGCAGTCATTGCCAATGCTTCTGAGGAGCTTGCCTCCTTTGCCCATAAGATTCAGGCCCCTGTTGCAGACAGTCTGATGGGAAAAGGAGCCTTTGACGGAACCGATGAGCTCTATACCGGAATGGTTGGTATGCACGGAACCAAAACCTCCAATTTCGGAATTACGGAATGCGATCTTTTAATCGTAGTGGGTGCCAGATTCAGTGACCGTGTGACCGGGAATGCATCCCGCTTTGCAAGAAATGCAAAGATCCTGCATTTTGATGTGGATCCTGCTGAGATCAATAAAAACGTAAAAACTTATGCAAGCGTAATCGGTGATGTAAAATCCATTTTAAGAAAATTAAATGCAAGGCTGGATCCCATCAATCATGAGGAATGGGTTGCTCATATTGACCGGATGAAAGATATGTATCCCATGCGTTATGAAAAAAGCATTCTGACAGGACCCTATATTATAGAAAAAATCTATGAGGTGACAAAAGGAGATGCCATTATCACCACAGAGGTAGGGCAGCATCAGATGTGGGCAGCTCAGTACTATCAGTACAAAAAGCCCAGAAGCTTTATCACTTCAGGAGGGCTCGGCACCATGGGCTATGGCCTTGGCGCTTCTCTTGGAGCAAAGATGGGCTGTAAGGACAAAACAGTCATCAATGTGGCTGGAGACGGCTGCTTCCGCATGAATTTAAATGAGATTGCAACAGCAACCCGTTATAATATTCCTGTTATCCAGGTTGTATTAAACAATCATGTACTGGGTATGGTGCGTCAGTGGCAGACCCTGTTCTATGGAAAGAGGTACTCACATACAGTTCTTAATGACCAGGTTGATTTTGTAAAGATAGCAGAAGGAATGGGAGCAAAGGCTTACCGGGTTACCGGGAAAGAGGAGTTCGAAGAAGTCTTAAAAGAAGCCATTGCCCTCAATGTTCCTGTTGTTATAGATTGTCAGATTCACTGCGATGATAAGGTATTCCCAATGGTTTCACCGGGTGCGCCCATCGAGGATGCATTTGACGAAGAAGATTTAAAGATTTAACATCAGTAAGGAAAGGGATAAGAGTCCCGAATTTGAGGAGGAAGAGATATGAGCAGAGTGTACAATTTTTCTGCAGGACCTGCAGTCCTGCCGGAAGAAGTCTTAAAAGAAGCAGCTGAGGAGATGATGGATTATAAGGGAACCGGCATGTCGGTTATGGAAATGAGTCACCGGTCCAAGGCTTATGATACCATCATCAACGAAGCAGAAGCTGATTTAAGAGACTTACTGGCGATTCCGGATAATTACAGGGTGCTGTTTTTACAGGGCGGAGCTTCCCAGCAGTTTGCCATGGTTCCCATGAATTTATTTAAGAATGGGGTTGGAGATTACATCATCACCGGCCAATGGGCAAAGAAAGCGTACCAGGAAGCGAAGCTTTATGGTACAGCCAACGCGTTAGCTTCCAGTGCTGATAAAACATTCAGTTATATACCGGATGTTTCCGATCTTCCTATATCAGAAGATGCGGATTACGTATATATCTGTGAAAATAATACCATTTACGGAACCAAATATAAAACACTGCCTGATACCAAGGGAAAAATACTGGTAGCAGATCTCTCCTCCTGTTTCTTATCGGAACCTGTTGACGTGAGTAAGTATGGACTTATTTTTGCCGGAGCCCAGAAGAATGTGGGACCAGCGGGCGTTGTAATTGTCATTATCCGGGAAGATTTAATCCGGGAGGACGTTTTAAAAGAAACACCGACCATGCTTCGCTATAAGACTCATGCAGATGCAAAATCCCTTTATAATACACCGCCTGCCTATGGAATCTATATCTGCGGTAAGGTCTTTAAGTGGTTAAAGAACTTAGGCGGACTGGAAGCAATGAAAAAGATCAATGAGAAAAAAGCGGCAATTCTTTATGATTTCCTGGATCACAGTAAGATGTTTCACGGCACTGTTGTAGAAAAGGATCGCTCTCTTATGAACGTACCCTTTGTTACCGGTGATGAAGAACTGGATGCCTTATTTGTGAAAGAGTCAAAAGCAGCAGGACTTGAGAATTTAAAAGGTCACAGGTCCGTAGGCGGTATGCGTGCCAGCATTTATAACGCCATGCCTGTTGAAGGAGTGGAGAAGCTGGTATCCTTTATGAAGGATTTTGAAGAAAAACACACGAGTCAGGCAGACTGAAAGGAGATCACAGCCATGAAAAAGATTCATTGCCTTAATGCGATTTCTACATACGGAACCGCACTGTTAACAGAAGATTACGAGCTGACAAATCAGTTGGAAGACGCAGAAGGGGTGCTGGTCAGAAGTGCCTCCATGCATGAAATGAAGCTTCCGGACGGGCTTCTTGCAATCGCAAGAGCAGGAGCAGGCGTCAATAACATTCCATTAGAAGCATGCGCTGCAGAAGGAATCGTGGTATTCAATACACCGGGAGCCAATGCAAACGGAGTAAAGGAGCTGGTTATTGCCGGACTGATGTTAGCTTCCCGTGATATTGAAGGCGGAATCCGCTGGTGTAAGGAAAATCAGGAAGATGAAAATATCGCCAAATCAGCAGAAAAGGCAAAAAGTGCATTTGCCGGATGTGAAATCAGAGGCAAGAAGCTTGGAGTCATCGGTCTTGGAGCAATCGGTGCAGAGGTCGCCAATGCCTGCTCTTCCCTTGGAATGGATGTATACGGATATGATCCCTTTATTTCAGTTAATGCTGCATGGAGACTTTCCAGAAATGTAAAGCATATTACCGCTGTGGATACGATTTATAAAGAATGTGATTACATTACCCTTCATGTTCCGTTAGTGGATGCCACAAAGGGAATGATCAATAAAGCTGCCCTTGACAATATGAAGGACGGAGCAGTAATCCTTAATTTTGCAAGAGATATTCTGGTGAATGAAAATGATATAGCGGAGGCATTAAAGTCCGGGAAGATCAAAAAATATGTGACTGATTTTCCAAATCCGACTTCTGTACATATGGAAGGCGCCATCGTTATTCCTCATCTGGGAGCTTCCACAGAGGAATCAGAAGATAACTGTGCGAAGATGGCAGTGGAAGAAATCATGGATTATATAGACAATGGAAATATCCGTAATTCCGTGAATTTCCCTGCCTGTGATATGGGAATCTGCAACGCTGCAAGCCGTATTGCAGTCCTGCATTTAAACATTCCCAATATGATCGGACAGATTACGGGAACTCTGGCAGCCGGTGATGTGAATATCTCCGACATGACCAATAAGAGCCGTGAAAAGTATGCATATACACTCCTTGATTTAGAGAATGTACCGGATGCCGTAAGCATTCAGAAACTGAATGCCATTAAGGGCGTGATACGGGTCAGAGTAATCAAATAGGAGAATAAACATGGCAATAGTAAAACCATTTCAATGTGTAAGACCTGATAAGGAAGAGGCCAGCCTGGTGGCGGCCCTTCCTTACGACGTATATAACCGGAAGGAAGCCTGTCAGGTGACGGCTGAAAATCCTAAATCATTTTTAAATATTGACCGCCCGGAAACACAGTTTCCCCAGGATGTGGATATATACGATGACCGTGTATACGAAAAAGCTGCAGGCATGTTAAAGGACTGGATCAAAGACGGAACTTTTGCACAGGACGGCACGAAAGCCTATTATATTTATGAGCTGATTATGGAAGGAAGAAGCCAGACTGGAATTGTGGCCTGTTCGTCCATTGATGATTATTTAAACGGCGTGATAAAAAAACATGAAAATACCAGAGAGGAGAAAGAACTGGACCGGATTCGCCATGTAGATACCACAGACGCCCAGACTGGTCCTATCTTTCTGGCATACCGTTCTGTTTTAGAAATTAACCGGCTGGTAGAGGATAAAAAGAAGACAGAACCGCTCTATGATTTTACTGCAGATGACGGAATCAGCCATAAGGTATGGAGAATTGCCGATCCGGAAACAGTTGTGGTGATTGAAGAAAGCTTTTTACGCATTCCCGCCACTTATATCGCCGATGGACATCACCGTGCTGCTTCTGCCGTAAAGGTAGGCTTAAAGAGACGGAAAGAAACGCTGGAATATACAGGAGAAGAGGAGTTTAACTTCTTCCTGTCGGTTCTCTTTCCCGATGACCAGCTGATGATTCTTCCTTACAACCGTGTGGTAAAGGATTTAAACGGGTTATCCCGGGAAGCATTCCTTACAGAGCTTTCAGACGGCTTTACAGTAACTTCTGTTGGAGAAGAAGCGTATGGACCGTCTGAAAAGGGAACCTTTGGAATGTATTTAAATAACACCTGGTATTGCTTAAAAGCAAAGGATGCGTTAATGAGTGAAGATCCGGTAAAAGGTCTTGACGTATCTATTTTACAGGACAATCTTTTAGGTCCCATTCTGGGAATCGGAGATCCGAGAATTGATAAACGGATCGATTTCATCGGAGGAATCCGGGGGTTAAAGGAACTGGAAAAACGGTGTGAGGAAGATATGACAGTAGCATTTTCCATGTATCCCACCTCCATCAAAGAGCTCTTCTCCGTAGCGGATGCCGGTCTTTTGATGCCGCCAAAATCAACCTGGTTTGAACCGAAGTTAAGAAGCGGGCTGTTCATTCATATGCTGAAATAAAAATAACACCGTTCCCGAAGCCGGCAGGCTAGGGGGACGGTGTTTCATTTTCCGGCTTTGCATTCAGCTGTTCTTTCCGGTAGACCTCATAAATACTCAGAAGCTGGGGGCGTTTTACTACGCCTATTTTCTGAAAGATGTTATGGACATGGGTTTTCGCTGTTCCAAGAGAGATAAATAAATCATCGCTGATCTCCTGATTTGTTTTATCTAAGAGCAGCACTTTTAAAATTTCCCGTTCTCTTACCGTTAAGTGGTATGCCTCACTGAAACGGTACAGGATACTTTCCTCAATATCAGAAGGCAGATTTGAGTGGGTATGGCTATTGATATAGTCTACAATTGTATTATTGCGCAGAGAGGTTTTCAGATAATACATTAAATATCCGCCGGCAAATACGGAGTAAGTAAGGTATAAAATATCTGAAGTAAAGCTTCTGTTGTTCATGTTGATATAATATTTGGAATACACATCAAAATGAAAAATGACGATGGTATCTTCGGCAATAATACAAAAGTTCATAAATACAGTAAAATAAAAAAGACGTTTGCACCAGCGGTAAAAAGAATTCTGATAAAAATCAGGGTTCTTTTTTATTGTCCATAAAACCTCCGCACCGACGTAAGCATTGTAAAGCTGGCTCGGCAGGTAATAGAGCCAGATCTTCCACGCGCTGTTACCCATTACGGGTACAAAAAACATGAAGGTTACATATAGTGCAAGAATACTGAAGTCATACCAGGTTATTTTTTTGTTGATCAGGCTTTTGAAAATGATCAGACAACCAAGAGATTCAATTAAATAAATCAATGTTTTATGAGTCGGTACGATCATAAAAATCTGATTATAATATTCAGCAAAGCTCTGAAAGATTTCTGATGCGAAAATTACGATATCATCTATTAAAATTGCTGTGAAAATGATTCCGATCCAAAGCAGAATTTTATCTTTTCCATTCATAAACAGAAAAAAAGACATCCACAGAATCCCGGAATAGACAATGATTAAAAACAGATTGTAGAGAAAGATAATACCCTTTGCCATATGTGCCTCCAGTTTTTAAGCCGCTGTTGTAAGTTATTATCAGTATATCAAAATAAAAACTTTTTTCAACCGCCAAATTACAAAAACCGACAAAAATTTAGTACAATATGCACAAAAGTTTAGAAGAGTTTATGTGTATAACAGTAAAAAGTGTTATAAATTTCTACCCTTCAGCTACATTCTCAACCGGTCCGAAAACTGTTATTTTCGTCTTGTGAGAGCGGTCCAGACCGGCGATCACAGCAAAATGAAAATAAAGGAGGTTTCACCAGTGGCTGTAAAAATAGTTCTTGCCTTAGGAGGAAATGCCCTTCAGTCAGGAAAAGGAGAAGCAACTGCAAAGGCACAGCTTTCAGTCGTTCATAAGACCTGTGAGTACATAGCAGAAATGAACGAACGCGGGTATGAAATGGCCATTGTACATGGAAACGGCCCCCAGGTCGGAAGAATCCTGATGGCGTCTGAGGCAGCAAAGGATGTAACACCCCCGATGCCGTTTGATGTATGCGGAGCCATGTCACAGGGATATATCGGATATCATCTGCAGCAGGCACTGAAGTATGCGCTTAATAAGAGAAATCAGAATTTCCCTGTTGTCACCATTGCAACCCAGGTGGTGGTGGATGAGAAGGATCCGGCATTTAAAAATCCAACCAAACCGATTGGTCCTTTTTATTCAAAAGAAGAGGCCGATGAGCTGGCAGCATCAAAAGGATATGTGATGAAGGAAGATGCAGGCCGGGGATACCGGAGAGTTGTGGCATCACCCCTTCCTCAGAAAATTGTTGAAATTGATGCAGTTAAGGAGCTTTGGCCAAAAGCAATCGTAATTACCTGCGGAGGAGGAGGAATTCCGGTCATTGAACATCCGGCTGGCTCTCTTTGCGGCACTGCAGCGGTTATCGATAAGGATTTTGCAGCAGAGCTTCTGGCAGAGCAGGTAGAAGCGGATATCCTTATGATTCTCACTGAGGTAGAGAAGGTAGCGGTTAATTACAACAAGCCGGATCAGAAGAACCTGGATCATCTCAGTATTTATGAGGCAAATAAATATTGCGAAGAGGGACAGTTTGCTCCCGGAAGTATGCTTCCAAAGGTACAGGCGGCGATGAAATTTGTAAGATCCAATCCTTCCAAGCGGGCAATTATCACTTCCCTGGACAAAGCCATTGAGGCGTTGGACGGAAAAACCGGAACTGTATTCACTTTTAATTAAATAAAAAACAGGAGGATTTACCATGAGAGCAAACGGAATTCGTCATTTTATTGACACCAATGATTTTACAAAGGAGGAGCTGTTAGACATCATTCATCTTTCCCTGGAAATTAAAAAAAGCATTAAGGCTGGATATAATCCACCCCTTATGAAGGGAAAAACACTTGGAATGATCTTTCAGCAGTCTTCTACAAGAACCCGTGTATCTTTTGAAACAGCAATGGAGCAGTTGGGCGGACATGCCCAGTACTTAGGACCTGGCATGATTCAGCTGGGCGGTCATGAGACCATCGGCGACACTGGAAGAGTTTTATCACAGATGATTGATGTGGTTATGGCACGCGTGATTGAGCATAAGAGCGTAGTGGAACTGGCAAGTGCAAGCTCAATTCCTGTATTAAACGGCATGAGCGATTACAATCACCCAACTCAGGAAATCGGCGATCTGTGCACGATTGTGGAGCACCTTCCAAGAGGAAAGAAACTGGAAGATTGCAAGGTGGTATTCGTGGGAGACGGTACTCAGGTTTGCGCTTCTCTGGGATTCATCACAACAAAGCTTGGCATGCACTTTGTTCATTATGGTCCTAAAAAGAACCAGCTTTTAGAAGAACACAAAAAAATTATGGAAGAGAACTGCAAGGGTTCAGGCGGCACATGGGAAGTGACAGACAATCGTGAAAGCGTAAGAGGAGCAGACTTCATTTATACAGATGTATGGTATGGCCTTTACGAAAACGAGACTCCGAAAGAAGAGCGGGTTGCAACATTTAAAGATTACCAGGTAAATAAAGATCTGATGTCTCTTGGAAATATCGGATGCAAATTCATGCACTGCCTCCCTGCTACAAGAGGAGAGGACGTAACCGATGAGGTACTTGACAGTGAAAGCTCCATCGCATTCTTAGAGGCAGGAAACCGTCTCACTGCAATGAGAGGTCTGCTGGTTTATTTCACTCAGTACCAGAGAGAACAGGCAGCAAGCGAACTGCAGATCGCAGCAGCAAAAGAGCAGTTAGAAAAATTTATGGATGAGAGACATATCAGATAAGGGGGAGTCACCATGTCAGAAGCGCCAAAGAAAAAATTTCGTTTGATCGATGCCATAATGACCGTAATCTGTGTGGTATTTGTGGCAGAAGCAGCAGCACCGGTAGCAGCAATCGGTAATTCCCAGTACTTCTGGTGGATTTTTCTGCTCATTACATTTTTGCTGCCTTATGGACTGATTTCATCAGAGCTTGGTACAACCTATGAAGGGGATGGCGGATTGTACGACTGGGTATCAAAGGCTTTTGGAAAAAAATGGGGAGGAAGAGTTTCGTGGTATTACTGGATTAATTTTCCCCTCTGGATGGCTTCTTTGGCGCTGATGTTCCCCAATATTATCAGTTTGCTGACAGGCACCGAGATGGGACTGATTCCTTCTTTACTGATCGAACTGGCCTTTGTATGGATTATCGTATTAATCAGCTTTAATTCAATTTGTGACAGCGCATGGATCTTAAATGGAGCAGCTGTGATTAAAATTTTAATTGCCATAACGTTAGGTGTGCTTGGAATTTACGGAGCAGTTACCCACGGTGTGGCCAATGAATACACCTTGTCCTCCATGCTTCCCAAATTTGATTTAAACAGCTTATCCTACATATCCGTAATTCTGTTTAACTGCCTTGGATTTGAAGTAGTCTGTACCTTTGCGGGAGATATGGAAAATCCGAAAAAGCAGATTCCCCAGTCAATTATTGCGGGAGGTCTGGTCATAGCAGCTATTTATATCTTTATGGCGTTTGGTATTGGTGTTGCGATTCCTTCCGACCAGATCAGCACCAGCACAGGGCTTGTTGCAAGCGTTCAGATTTTAACAGGCACGACCAGAGGTATGATTGTAGTTGCTGTAGCAGTTGGCTTTCTGCTGACACTTTTCGGAAATATGATTTCCTGGTCATTGGGAGTAAACAATGTGGCAGCCTATTCTGCAGAAAATGGAGATATGCCCGGAGTATTTAAAATACGGAGCAAAAAAACAAATATGCCAACCGGTGCAGCAGTCATGAACGGTCTGGTTGCCAGCCTGGTTCTTATTATAGCTCCGTTTATGCCAAATAAGGATTTGTTCTGGAGCTTCTTCGCATTGAACCTTGTTATGTTTCTGCTTTCCTATCTGCCGGTATTTCCCGCATTTATAAAGCTGAGGGAAATTGATGCAGATACAGAACGGCCGTTTCGGGTTCCAGGCAGTCCATTATTCTTAAAAATACTGGCAGGCATCCCCATGTTGTTAATTGTAGTTGCCCTAATATTTACAGCAATCCCTTTAAGTTTTGATACGGAGTCCTTAACATCAGTGCTTCCCATCACCATCGGCGCAGTCATATTCATTATTATCGGTGAGGTAATTGTTAACAGAAAAAGAGATAAATAAGAGAGAAGGTATAAATTATGGCAAAGAGAATTGAACATACAACCCCAAAACAGGATGGATACCGTATGCCTGCAGAATTTGAAGAACAGGAAAGAATCTGGATGCTCTGGCCGGAAAGACCGGATAACTGGAGAAATGGTGCAAAGCCTGCACAGACTGTATTTGCCCAGATTGCCAGGGCAATCCGGCAGTTTGAACCGGTCACAGTATGCACCTCCCCTGCTCAGTTCCAGAACTGCCGCGCACATCTGCCAACTGACATCCGTGTCGTGGAAATTACCAGCAACGATGCATGGATTCGTGACTGCGGTCCAACATTTGTGATCAATGATAAAGGCGGGATCAGAGGCTGTGACTGGACGTTTAATGCATGGGGCGGTCTGGTTGACGGACTGTACTTCCCCTGGGATCAGGACGATCTGGTAGCACAGAAGGTATGTGACCTGGAGGGAATCGATTCCTACCGTACAGAAGGATTTGTTCTGGAGGGCGGCTCCTTCCATGTAGATGGTGAGGGAACTGTCATTACAACAGAAATGTGTCTGTTAAGTGAGGGCCGGAACCCCCATATGACAAAAGAAGAGATAGAGGAAATGCTTTATCAGTACTTAAACTGTGAAAAAGTGATATGGATTAAGGACGGAATTGATCCAAATGAAACAAACGGCCACATCGATGATGTTGCCCAGTATGTAAGACCGGGTGAGGTTGCCTGTATCTGGACGGAGGATAAGGAAAATCCTTTCTATGCAGAAGCACAGGCCGCGTACAAAACTCTTTCTGAAGCGGTGGATGCAAAGGGACGCAGACTGAAGGTTCATAAGCTCTGCCTTACGAAAGAACCTGTACGGTTAAACGGAGCAGATTCCATTGATATGGTAGAGGGTACTCTGCCAAGAGAAGACGGAGAAATCTCCATTGCTTCCTATATGAATTTCCTTATTGTAAACGGCGGTGTAATCGTTCCCCAGTACGGTGATGAAAATGATGCACTTGCTTTAGAGCAGATTCGGGAAATGTTCCCGGAACGGAAGGTAGTAGGAGTACGCACCGAAGAGATTGCATTTGGAGGCGGTAATATACACTGTATTACTCAGCAGCAGCCGAAAGTGAACGGTTAAGATAAATTAAAAAATACCACACGCGCATCAGACTCATTTCACAGAGTCTGTTGCGCTTTTTTATATTTCATCCATAGAATGAAAATTTGTCTGGCAAATTTATATAGTTTGTCAGGAGTATAGAAAAAGTTTATCCCGTATAATTAGTATAAAGAGTTATAATAGGATTGGACAGGATTTAACAGGGGGACCAGAGATGAAACAGATTTTAAAAAGAATCACCACCAAACTGGACGATTTTAAATTAAAAAAGAAGCTAAGGATACTTTATATTTACAGTGTCCTGCTGCCGATTTTTATAACGGACAGTGTAATCGTTACCATATTTATTGCGTCGGAAAATTCCTCCATGCAAAAGGGCATGGAGAATATTGCAAGTGCCGTGAAATATAACTTTTTTTATGATATTGAAGAATCAGCCGGCACAACAAAGAAAATATATATGAACAAGTATGTAAACCAGTTCATGGATAACCAGTTTGAGTCTGAGCTGGACTATTTTTTAAGTTATCAGGCTTTTATGAAAGACTCATTATTTGAAAGCAGCATTGGAACGACAGCGTCTTCCATCACCATGTATGCGGACAACCCCACCATTGTAAGCGGAGGGGAATTTAAACAGCTTTCTACAGTGAAAGACCAGGAGTGGTACCAGTATTTAAAGGGCTCAAGCAGGGATGGGGTGCTTTATATGTATTATGATGAGAGCAGAATTCCCACTGTAGATTCCAAACGGAAAATATCCTTTATCAGGAGGTTGAATTTTTACAAAAGAGATGGCTGCGAAAAGCTTGTAAAAATGGATATAGACTATAGCACCATGGCACGGAGCTTTGTAAAAATGAATTACGAGGCCCCGGTTTATGTATGCTGGAATGATAAAATCATTTTGTCCAATCAAGGCAATTACGGACAATGGAAGGATTTTGAGACCTTTGATCTGCAGGAAAAAGTGGGCTATCAGATGACCTTTGCTTCCTACGGGGCTGAGTTAACCATTTATGTTTTAAAGCCCCAGACAGTTATCGTAAGGCAGATGTTAAAGAATATTCCCCTGTTCATCCTGCTGGTTTTTATAAACATCCTGTTGCCTCTGGGATTTATGATAGCCATCAACCAATCCTTTACCGAACGGCTGAAGGAGCTGAGTCAGGCCTTTAAGCGCATTGATGATGAAAAGCTTATGAAGATTGAGAACATCAGGGGAGAAGATGAAATTGGAATTGTAATGCGCAATTATAATCGCATGGTGGCTACTATTAATGAGTTAATCCAGACTGTTTATATTAACCGTTTAAGAGAACAGGAGATGGATATTGAACGGCAGAAAGCGGAACTTTTAGCGCTTCACAGCCAGATTAATCCCCATTTCCTATTTAACGCATTGGAGAGCATCCGTATGCATAGTCTGCTTAAAAATGAAACAGAAACCGCCAGCATGGTGGAACGGCTGGCAATAATGGAGCGCCAGAACTTTGACTGGGGTACGGATTTTATCACAGTAAGGGAAGAGATTTCATTTGTGGAGGCATATTTGCAGCTGCAGAAGTACCGTTTTGGAGATCGGCTGTCTTACCGGCTTGATATTATGGAAGAATGTATGGACTACCAGATTCCAAAGCTGACCATTGTTACATTTGCTGAAAATGCCTGTATTCATGGCATTGAGAGTAAAACAGCAGATGGGTGGATTTTTGTCCATGTATATTTAGAAGATCAAGTGTTTTATATTGAAATCGAAGACACCGGGGACGGAATGGAAGAGTCATTTTTGGATGAATTGAAATACAAGATGAACCATGCCAGTATTGAGATGCTAAAAGCTAAGAAAGGAGTCGGTATATTAAATGCCTGCCTGCGGCTTAAGATGGCAACGGATAATATGGTAAGCTTTGAGTTAGAAAGTGAAGCGGGAATTTCAACCATGGTAACAATTAAAGTTCCGGTATCAAATATATCGAAATAATGGGGGGTAACTATGATACGTGTCTTATTAGTGGATGATGAACCATTTATTGTGCAGGGATTAAAGGTACTGATTGACTGGGAGGAAGAAGGCTATGAGATTGTCAAAACGGCTGCAAATGGAATGGAGGCACTTGAATACCTGAAAAATAATCAGGTGGATTTAATCATTGCAGATATTAAGATGCCTGTTATGTCAGGAATGGAGCTGCTGGAAATATTGAGAAGAGACAAAATTTCCCATGCAGATTTTATCATATTAAGCGGTTTCAGTGATTTTTCCTATGCCCAGCAGGCAATTCGATTTGATTGCTTTGACTATATTTTAAAGCCGGTTGTGAAAGAAGAACTGATCCGGGTGCTGCACCGGCTGAATTATCAGAGACAGGGCAGTAAAAAGCAACAGCTTAACAAAATCAAGATGGAGAAGGCATATCTTGCCAGAAATATGATATCTCTTATCTTTGGGAAATACGACCAGATCAATCTCGATTATATCAGAGAACAGATGCAATGGTCGGAAGGAATCAGTTACGTGGACATCGAGATTGACAATATTGAGCAGATGGAAGAGCTGATGGATGAGGAAAAGCGAAACCAGCAGAGAGAACTTTACCGTGCTTGCCTGGCATTTTTAAAAGGAGATGGGGATCATTGTATTTTTGATGTTTCAAGTCATGAAAAAAGCTATGATATTGGTTTTATATATTGTGATTATATGGCAGGAAATGCAGGGGAGACTCAGAAAGCGTATCTGGAGCGGTTCAGAAAGTACTTAAATGATGCCATGAGCCTGTCGGTTGTCATGCTGGTAGGAAAAAAGGTAAATGATATTTCAAAAATCTCAAATTCCTATGGTGCAGCCAGAATTCTCCGCTCTTTTCAGGCCTTTCGCAAAAAGCAGCCCATCTATTATTATGAAAAAGAGGTACAGGTAAATAACAATGGGATCGTATTATGTAAGCAATATCTGGATGATCTGCTGTTTGCAGTGGAGCAGAATGAACGGGGAAGAATTGAGGAAAGTGTAGAGCGGCTGTATGAAGAAATGAATCATTTAAGATTTGCCATGGACACGGTTAATTTGAATATTAACTATCTTTTATTCCAGCTGATCCATCTGGCATCCGAGCAGGACGGATATGTAAACCAGGAAGAAATCATGCTCTATATCAGTGAAAATGTCTTTGAAGGAGATATGCTCAGAGGCGGAAAAGAGCATTTAATCCGGTTATCCTGTGAGTATGCGGCTTACTTAGAACAGCTGCGAAACCATGTATCAAAGGATATTCTCCATGAGGTGGAGAAGGATATCAGAAAAAATTACGCAAAAAATCTTTCATTAAGAGAATACAGCAATAAATATTATTTAAACAGCGCCTATTTAGGTCAGCTGTTCCGGAAAAAGTACGGAATGTCCTTTAAGGATTATTTAAATAACTGCCGTATTGAGCAGGCGGCAGTCAGGCTGTTAAGAACCGATCTTAAAATATATCAGATTGCGGAGGAGGTTGGGTACCGGGACCTGGACTACTTTGTGAACCGTTTTATTTCCGTTAAGGGCTGTACACCGTCAAAGTTTAGAAAGGGAGGGGAAAATAGAGTGAAATAGGGCAGATTATGGATACTGCTTCTATAATTTCCCCTGTGTTTTTATTAGCTTTCTCCAGTTGTGAAAACACAGCTTTGAAGTAAACTATAAATATAAAAGAAAAGGGAGGATATGACGTTGAGAAAGAAACAGTTTACAGCTCTGCTTGTGATCGGTGCCATGGTGTTGCAAACTCTGACTGGCTGCTCTAAGGGGACAGCAGCTACCGGCAGCAGTACAGCCAAAGAAGACGGGGGTATCAAAGAATTTACCGCTTTTTTTGCGGTACCGGGAGACGAAATCAATGATGACAATGAAATTCAACAGCACATTGCAGAGATTACAGGAGCCAAAGTGAAGGAAACCTGGCTGACCGGACAGTCAGCAGAAGAAGCAGTGGGAACCTTAATAGCAGGAGGGGAATATCCTGATTTTATCTGCGGCAGCGACGGAACCAGCCAGCTTTATGATGCGGGAGCACTGGTCGCACTTGATGATTATATTGATGATTATCCTAATATTAAGAATTTCTTTACCGAGCTGGAATGGGAACAGCTGCGTCAGGCTGATGGTCATATCTACTGGATCCCCCAGTTCAACAACAGCTATGAAAAGGATATGCAGACCACTCATAACGATGAGGCCTTCTGGATTCAGACCCGTGTACTAAAATGGGCAGGATATCCAAAGATCACCACAATGGACGAATATTTTGACTTAATCGAGCGATATCAGGAAGCCAACCCCACCATGGAGGATGGAACAAAGAACATTCCATACACTATTTTATGTGATGACTGGAGATATTTCTGCCTTGAGAATGCTCCGTTGTTCCTGGATGGATATCCCAATGATGGAAGCTGTATTGTGGATCTGGAAACAAAGAAAGTAATTGATTACAATACTACACCTACGGCAAAACGCTATTTCCAGAAGCTGAATGAAGAATTTAAAAAGGGAATCGTAGATCCGGAATCCTTTACTCAGATATATGATGAATATATTACAAAGCTTTCCACAGGCCGTGTACTTGGAATGATTGACCAGTGGTGGGATTTTTATGTTCACGTTAATGATGCTTTAAAGCAGCAGGGGCTGGAGGACCAGGGCTGTAATTATGTACCCCTTCCGATTACCATTGACAAGGGAGTAAAAAACAGATGGCATACCTCCGGGGATACGTTAAATGTAGGTTCCGGTCTGTCCATTACCGTAAGCTGTAAAGATGTCAGAGGAGCCTTAAAATTCGTAGATGATCTGTTAAGTGAAGAAGCGATCACTCTCAGAAACTGGGGAGAAAAGGATGTGGATTACCTGGTGGATCAGGATGGCTTATTCTACCGGACACCTGAAATTCGTATGAAAGTCAGCAATACTGCATACAAAGCCTCTCATTTATGTCCTTATTCCTATTTCCCGGTCTGGGGGGGAATGAGCCAGGATGGAATCAATGCAGCAAAACCTGAGCTGCAGCCCAATGAGTTCCTGGATAGTCTTCCGAAGAATGTACAGGAATGCCTTCAGGCATATGGCTGCAAAACCTATGTAGATATGGTAGGAGAAAATGAAATTCCTGGACCCTGGTATCCGATTTATACGTTTGTTGGAACCATGACTACGGCAACACCCGGCGGAACCGCATGGATTAAGATGAGAGAATTAAAACATGAATATTTACCAAAGGTTGTCATGGCGCCTGATTTTGAAGCTGGCTGGGAAGAATATTTAACTGCTTATGAAACCTGCAATCCACAGGCATTTCTTGATGAAGTACAGCCGGAGGTAGACAGGAGAATTAAAATTGCAGAAGAAGCGGCAGCAAATTAAATAGTAGAAAACAGGCGGTGCAATCATATATATCTGCGCCAGCCTGTTTTTTAGCAAAGGAGTGATACCATGGCATCCATTGGAAAGGTTAAAAAAGAACGTATCAATTGGAAAGAAATAAAAAAGCAGAAAGTGCTCCTGCTGTTGTCTGCAGGCTATGTGATTTATGGATTTATATTCTGTTATCTTCCTCTTGCAGGCTGGCTCATGGCATTTGAAAACTATAAGCCAAAGGAAGGCTTTTTCCACTCAAAATTTATAGGGCTTGCAAAATTCCGGCAGCTGTTTCTTGACGATGGATTTATCCATGTCATAAGAAATACCCTGGCTATGGGAGTTATTAATTTAGTTACTACCATGGTTGCAGCTATTGTATTTGCAATTCTATTAAACGAAGTAAAGTCACAGGGCGGTAAAAAGGTTGTGCAGACAATATCATATCTTCCACATTTTTTATCCTGGATTATTGTTACCGGCATTTTGCATGATGCTCTGTCTGGGACGGGGATAGTTAATGATCTTCTGGTTCGCTTTCATCTGTTAAAGGAGCCTCTGAATTTTTTTGCATATCCTAAGTATTTCTGGTGGATTGTTGCCTTTGCCAATGTCTGGAAGGAAACGGGCTGGAATGCCATTATCTACCTGGCATCCATAACAGCCATAGACACATCTCTCTATGAAGCGGCGGCCATAGACGGAGCGGGAAGGTGGGCCAGAATCAAATACATTACGCTGCCTGGTATAAAGCCTACGATTATTATTCTTCTTTTAATGAATGCAGGAAATGTTTTAAATGCCGGTTTCGAAGTCCAGTATCTGTTAGGAAACGGTCTGGTACAGAGTGTATCCCAGACTATTGATATATACGTTTTGAAATGGGGTATCAGTCAGGGAGATTATTCCCTGGGTACTGCAGCAGGAATATTTAAAAGCGTGGTAAGTATTTCCATTATATTAATTGCAAATGAGATGGCAAAGCGGGCCGGCGAAGAACGCTTATTCTAAGGGGGCAGATATGATTAATCATAGAATGTTACATAAAAGGAAAAGTTCACTGGGTAATAAGATATTTGTTTTCCTTAATACCATATTCATGGTTCTGTTTGTGATCATTACCCTTTATCCAGTTTGGAATACACTGGTCCTGGCCTTTAATGACGGGACTGATGCTCTGAGGGGAGGGCTGTATTTATGGCCCAGAAAATGGACACTTCAGAATTATATTACAGTACTTCATAAAAAAAATCTGATTGTGGGAGCTTATGTAAGTGTTGCAAGGACGGCGATCGGCACCATTACTGCACTGGCCGCCAATGCCCTTCTTGCTTATATAGTAAGCCGGAAACGCTTTCTTTTTAAGAGACAGCTTTCCTTATTCTGGGTTATTACCATGTACGTAAACGGTGGAATGATTCCTGTTTTTCTTTTATATAAGGGCTTAGGCCTTACCAACAGCTTTCTGGTCTATATAATTCCTGGAATGGTAGGAGCCTTTAATATGATGGTGATCCGGACATATATGGTAGGGCTTCCTGATAGCCTGGAAGAGTCGGCTCAGTTAGACGGAGCCGGAGACCTGGTTATATTTACGAAAATTATCTCACCTTTATGCAAACCGGTATATGCTACAATTGCATTATTTTGTGCAGTAGGACATTGGAATTCATGGTTTGATGCCATGCTCTACAATCGGATGAATGCCAATCTGACCACACTGCAGTATGAACTGATGAAGTTATTGTCATCTGTAAGTAATCAAAGTAATTCTGTAGAATCCATGAAGAATGCGGTGGCAGCCGTAACGCCCACTTCGGTCCGTTCTGCTGCCACCATACTTACTATGCTGCCGATTGTCTGCCTGTATCCGTTTTTACAGCGGTATTTTGTTACAGGTCTTACCATTGGAGGTGTTAAGGGATAGGAAAGACGGCGGCAGGACAGGAAATTTATTTATTTCCGGTACCTGCCGCAGGGTCTTCTCCGCGGAAGTAATCATACCCCCTGTCTTTGCAATTTTTAATTTTCTTAAGCTGGAACCATACAACTGCCCATGGCTGAAGCAATATGGAAAATGAAATGCCGGAGGGCGAAGCACTGAGAGTCTCTGTATGTAGGAATGGCTGTGCGCTGTCTTTTAATATCTGAGTTTCTTCTTTTGAGAGCCAGGACGGTTCTCCCATATCATGCCAGTTTTTTCTGGGGTTTCCATGGGTTTCATCGACGGTTTTAGTGAGCAGACAGTATTCTCCTTCCTCTTTTTCCGGTAAAGCCAAATAAAGCCGCAGACATTCCTTCTGCTTCAGACATAAATTCCAGGCGGTTCCGCAATAGCTCCCATCATCTTTTTGTAAAACAATCAGTTCATCGGAACGGTGGATACATCTGCCCTGGAGCTTTTTAAAGAAGGCAAAGGTCCAGAATGTTGGTTTTGGAATGGTTCCGTTTGCAACCAGACCAAATCCGCCGTGAAATGGGGTAAAGGGCACGCCCTTCTCCTCAAAAATATCGCCGAACGTCCAGTAAGAATAGGATTCACAGAAATCCCCCAGCTTAGACAGAAGCCATGCCACATAGGCGGCGTTGACTGTGGTATCATGAATGGGACTGTCAGGGCTGTAGCTGGTGTTGAATTCCGTTATATGCATGGGCAGTCCTTTAAATGTATCAAAGCTGTCTATAATTTCCCGGGATACCTTCAGTTCATCCAAAGCAGCTGCTGGATCCCGTAAGGCTCCATAGCTGTAATGGCCGCATTGTTCCGGTTTCTCAAACATGTAATGGTGCCTTGTAATAAAATCCGGTTTCAGGTCCTGAGCGTCACAATATTCCAGGAATTTCCTAAGCCAGACAACGTCGTCAACTCCGCAGATTGCCGGTCCGCCTATGAGAAAGCGGCTGTCAGTCTTTTTTACTGCATAAAAAGTTTCCTGAAACAGGCGGAAATATTCTTCTCTGTCGGCATCTTTCCAGAAACCGGGAAGATTTGGCTCGTTCCATACCTCTACCGGCCAGGTCACTACCTCTTCCTTTCCATAACGCTCCATAAGGTGTAAAAGAACAGCCTGTACCAGACCGGACCATGCCTCATAGCTTTTGGGCGGCGTGACATTTCCTTTCCAGTAAAATACGGTCTGATCACCGGAAGCCATCTTATAAGGCATAAATCCCAGCTCTATAAACGGTTTAATCCCCAGCTTCTGATAAGCATCCATAACCATATCTAAATATGTATAATTGTATTCCACCCTGATGCTGCCTGATTCATCCGTATATTCCTGATAAATCGCCATATCATCACAAAAGATCCCATGCCCTCTGATGTGGCTGAAACCAATCTGTTCCTGCACCAGCTTTAACTGTTCCTGATACTGCTGCTGCAGGGCCAGCCCCATACGCCCGGTTCCGACACAGTAATCTGCATGATTCTTAAAACTACATTCTGTTTCATTTCCAATCTGGTAACTGATTTGCTTTTCCATTGAAATCCCCTTCCCCTGAATCTGATCTGATTTTTCTGGCTGTGCTGCTTTAACGCCTGCCCTATATTATAACATTTTTTATACTGGAAATGAATGTAAAATAATAAAAAGGAGCTTATTCACAGATTGATTGAAGGGATCCGGAATAAGCTTCTTATCATTCTTTTTTATTGCTCCTTTTCAGGAGGCGGAGGGGGTGCAACGAAATTTTCAGGAATGGCTGGATCCCTCATGCCATAGACCCGGCTGTATTCCTTGGTCTCCTGATTCTTTACTGTTTCAGAGCGGTTCATAGACAGAAATTTGGTCAGTTCGTAGCAGTCCACCCAGATTTCATTGTTTCCTTCTTTCTGGGATTCATCAAAGATCAGCTGGAGCCCGAAATGAAGATGAGGCTGGTTAATGTTATTGGTATTTTCTGTCCTGCTGTATCCGGTACGGCCCAGATATCCTATGACATCTCCTGCGTTTACAATGCTGCCCTGCTTTAATGATTTGTGATAGGGATAATTTTTCCTTAAATGGGCGTAATAGTAGTAGCGTTTTCCATCAAAACTGCGGATACCAAGCCTCCACCCGCCGTATTGATTCCACCCGATGGCTTCCACATAGCCGCTTTCCACCGCAATAACAGGAGTCCCGACCTGACCCATCATATCATGGCCTAAGTGCTGGCGTTTGAAACCGTAGGATCTGGCAGTTCCGAAATCGTCAAAATCATTGTATGGAAATCCTTTGGCAATGGGGCAATAACCTTTTAAACCGTATTTGGTCACCCAGACCTTATCGGGATTTACGGAACCATCCGGAAGTAAGTCCGGAGTGGCGTAGAGCGGGGCATTAGCAGAAGGAATCTGAATCTCATATTGTCCTACCAGACCGTCTAACACTGCTCCATAGGCTTCCCTGTAATAAGTGTAGTATTTCATTTTGCCGGTCAGCTCTTCCATGGTTTTTCCTGAGAGAAGCTGTTCAGCCAGTGAATCTAAATCTTTGCTGGAATATCTGGAGAAATCCCCCCCATATCTGGCCCCCAGATAGGCAAGCAAATCCACCCAGTTTAAATGAATATCAGACTGACAGGTGTTGACGTCATAGCGGAAGGCTTCCTGCATGGCTCTTGCAGTTACATCAAAATCCACCCATTTTATATATTTTTTCGCTTCCGATGAACTGGCTTTTTCTTCCTGGTTCACGACTGGAAATGAGAATCTGCCTCTGGGAGATATAAAAAAAAGAGAGACTAAAAGAAACGTAAGAATGATCACTTCTATGTAAATAATAAGATGATGCCGTGCTGCTGGGAAAGATGTAAAACTCTTTTTGAATAGGTTCATAAGAATTCTCCTTGTCGTTCCATGAAAGATGCATGTGAAAAGGGAAAGCAGCTTTCTTTGGCTTTCCCATATATGATATGCGAAAAGAACGGAGTTTATGACGGAAAAAGCGGAAAGCGGGTCATTGTTGGAAAAAGGGAGGGTTCATGCTATAATTTTAGCTAAGAATCAATATGAAAGAGAAAGAGGGGCTTAAAATGATTAATTTTGAATACTGTGTACCAACAAGGGTGATCTTTGGCCGTGATACCCATAAGAATATTGGAGAAGTGATTGCCGGATACGGATTTCATAAGATCATGGTTCATTTTGGCGGAGGAAGTGTAAAGAAAAGCGGACTTTTGGATCTGGTCCAGGATTCCTTAAAGCGTAATGGTATTGAATATGTCCTTTTTGGAGGAGTTAGTCCAAATCCGGGTCTTGGGCTTGCAGTGGAAGGAATGAAACTGTGCAGAAAGGAAAATGTGGAGTTTATTCTTGCAGTGGGAGGGGGAAGTGTGATTGATTCTGCAAAGTGCATTGCAGACGGAACCTTGAATCCGGATGTTGATCCATGGAACTATTTTATGAAAACAGCAGTTCCTAAGAAGGCCCTGCCACACGGGAATATTCTGACACTGTCTGCCTCCGGCAGCGAAACCAGCTTATCCTGTGTAATTACAAAAGAAGAGGAAGGCTTAAAAAGAGGATTTAACAGTCCCACTCACAGACCATTGTTTGCAGTGCTGAATCCGGAGCTGACTTTTACTGTGAATAAATTTCAGACAGGCTGCGGAACGGTGGATATTATGATGCATACGCTGGAGCGTTATCTGGGAGGACCGACAAAGGATACGCCTCTTACAGACCGGATTGCAGAAGGACTTTTAAAGTCTGTAATGGAAGCGGGGGAAAAGGCGGATAAGAATACAACTGATTATGAAGCACGCGCTACTCTCATGTGGGCTGGAAGTCTTTCCCATGATGGACTGACCGGACTTGGAAGAGATTATCTCATGCAGGTTCATCAGCTGGAACATGAACTCTCAGGGCTGTATCCTGAGATCGCCCACGGCGCCGGCTTGTCCGCTCTCTTTTGCTCCTGGGCAAGGTATGTATGCAAGGAATCACCAATGAGGTTTGCCCAGCTTTCCGTAAGGGTATTCAATCAGGAGATGGATTTTGAAAACCCGGTTTATACAGCATTAAAAGGGATTGAACGGTTAGAAGATTATTTTAAAAGCCTGGAGATGCCGGTTTCCTTACGGGAATTAAGTTCCTCCATCGGGGAAGCTGATTTTAAAGTAATGGCAGACAAATGTTCCGCAAAAGGAGAAAAGACTCTGGCAGGAATCCGGGAGCTGGGAAGAGAAGACATGATAGAAATCTACCGTATGGCATTTTAAGAAAAGTAAAGATATCCTGAATTAAAAAATCGGGACGGTGCGGAAACCGTTCCGATTAATATTTTAATAACAATTGTAGCATCCCATTTTACAGATACTCGTCACAACCGCCCTGACCTTATCGTGTTCTTTGCAAAAGGGTTTAAAAATGCACACCATAGTGATTGCATTCTGAGGAGGTCTGGTCATAATCGTGGAGTTGCAGATAAATCGGAAGTTGACTCCCCTGGCTTCCTGTGTTGCCACCAGATAGGGCTTGTAGGTAGTGCCGCGTAAATCCCTGGTGGCCTCATAGAAAATAGCCAGGTCTCTGCAGTCGACGTCACGGTAAGGGGTAAAGCCGCCCGGGCACAACATATGAGAAACTCCTTTGCTTTTTCTATTGTTATATCATATGCAGCACCGGGGACGAGCGTGAGTTTTTTTCATCTTTTATCAGGAAAGTTCAATGATTTCTCTGTCTTCCGGAATAAGAAGTTCTCCGGAAAAGAGGGGACTGCCTTCCGTGGTATAAAGCTCTTTCCTGTTTTCCAGATTTTTGTCTTCTGTATGCCACAGAATTAAATGGTCCGCCTTTAATTCTTCCGCAACCCGGCAGGCATCGGCAACCGTACTGTGATGCTTTTCGTAAGGCTTAAAAATTTCCCGGTCTCTGTAAAGGCAGAATGTTTCGTGTAGCAGCCAGCTGCTTCCTGCAGCAAATCCGGCGTATTCGGGATTATAGGGCTCATCACCGCAAAAGGTTAGGCGTTTTCCATTATTAAGAACTGTGGTGAATCCGTACTGCTCTGCTTTTGTGGAATGGATATCAAAAAAGGTGATATCATATCCAAGTATGGATCTGGTTTCTCCGTCTTCTACCGGAATGATATGAATCCTGGTTCCGATCAGCTCATAAAATTTTTTCTGCAGAGTCAGACGGCATAGTGTATCGATTACGGAAACCAGATTTTTATGGCTGTAAATATTTAAGTCTCCATCGTAGTTCCCGGATTTGATTCTGGTTCCGATAAAACGCACCATCCAGATAATGCCCAGAATGTGATCGGTATGTTCATGAGTTGCAAATATGTGATGGATATGGGACAGATCCACTTTCATATCATTTAATATAGAGAGGATTCCGTTGCCGCCTCCGGCGTCAATCATAAAATAATCCTCGTCTTTTTTTATTGCAAAGCAGGTATTATAGCATCTGGTGGCAGCGGCGTTGCCAGTTCCGAAAACATATAATTGTTCCATGGGTGTCTCCTTATAGTTGCGGGTGTTCCCGGTTTCACACTCAAAGCCTGGCGAATTATGAAAGACAGGCAGGCGAAAGGGGTTTAAAATTGACGTTTTTTATGATACTATAAAATTCAAAGCAATGCAACCGTGTCAAAAAAAAGGGAGAACGTATTTATGAAAGATTTGGCTTATTTAAAGCTTATGGCAAGGGAATATCCCACCATCCGGGCAGCTTCCAGTGAGATTATTAATCTGACGGCCATTCAGGGACTTCCCAAGGGTACAGAGTATTTTTTCAGTGACTTGCATGGGGAACATGAGGCATTTATTCATCTGCTGAGGAGCGCTTCTGGTGTGATCCGGGAAAAGATATCAGAAACGTTCAGTCATATTCTGCCGGAAAAGGAGGAGGTGGAGTTAGCAAACTTAATCTACTATCCGGACCGCATTATGAATCAGCTGGAGCTTAACGGACAGGCAGATGATGACTGGCAGAGAGTGACGATTTACCGTCTGGTTCAGATCTGCAAGGTAGTATCTTCAAAATACACCAGATCCAAGGTCAGAAAAAAGATGCCTCCGGAATTTGCCTATATCATAGATGAACTTCTTCATGTGGATTATAACGATGATAATAAAAGGGTATACTACAGCGAAATCATAAGGTCGATTATAGATATTCGCATTGGAGATAAATTTATCATAGCTCTTTGTGAACTGATTCAGAATTTAACAATTGACTGCCTTCATATCATTGGAGATATTTTTGACCGGGGCCCGAGAGCCGATATGATTATGAATGAACTCCTGCAGTTTCACGATGTGGACATTCAGTGGGGAAACCATGATATATCCTGGATGGGAGCAGCAACCGGCAATCTTGCATGTATCTGCAATGTTTTAAGAATTGCCATCAGCTATAACAGTTTTGATGTTCTGGAGGATGGTTATGGGATTAATTTAAGACCGCTTTCCATGTTTGCGGCAAGAGTATACCGTAATGATTCATGCGATCGTTTTTCTCCCCAGATTCTCGATGAAAATATTTACGATGCTGTGGATCCGGGCCTGGCAGCCAAGATGCATAAGGCAATTGCTGTGATTCAGTTTAAAGTAGAGGGGCAGATTATAAAGCGCCATCCGGAGTATGAAATGAATGACAGAATTTTATTGGAATCCATCGATTACGGGAAGGGGACCGTAACTGTGGAAGGAAAAGAATATCCGCTTCTTGATGCTTCCTTCCCGACCATTGATCCTGAAAATCCGCTGGCACTGAATGAAGAGGAAGAGGAACTTTTGAGAACTCTGCAGCTGTCATTTCTGCACAATGAGCTGCTTCACCGCCATGTCCGTTTCCTCTATTCTCATGGAAGCATGTATAAGTGCTATAATTCCAATCTTCTTTATCATGGATGTATTCCCATGCGGGAAGATGGTACATTTGATGAACTTCTGATGGAAGGTGCCTCCTATTCCGGGAAAGCGCTTATGGATTATGTTGATAATAAGGTCCAGAATGCCTATTTTCTTCCGGAGCATACTTTAGAGAGCAGGGATGCCAGGGATTTTATGTGGTATCTATGGTGCGGAGCCAAATCTCCGGTATATGGAAAAGGAAAAATGACGACCTTTGAGCATTATTTTATTGAAGACCATCAGACGCACATGGAGCCGATGAATCCATATTACCGATTGAGTATAAAGGAAGAATACTGCGAAAATATATTAAAAGAATTTGGACTTTGCGGAGAGAGCGCCCATATTATTAACGGCCATGTTCCGGTTAAGATAAAAGAAGGGGAATCTCCGGTAAAAGCAGGAGGAAGGCTTTTTCTTATAGACGGCGGGCTGTCGAAGGCATATCAGTCAAAAACAGGAATTGCAGGCTATACGCTGATCTATAATTCCAACCACCTGGCTTTAGCCCAACATAAGCCTTTTGATCCGGATAAGGAGAGTACACCAAAGGTTTCGGTTGTTGAGAACATGAAACACCGGGTGATGGTGGCCGATACGGATAAGGGAACGGAGCTGGCTGGAAGAATTGAGGATTTAAAGGAGCTGGTGGCAGCTTACAGGGAGGGAATCATGAAAGAACGGGTAGAGTAGTCTGGCACATTATGAAAAATTAAGATTTTTTTCAGATAAGATTTCTTTACGGAACCCCTGTCAAATGGTAGAATAGTCGAAAGTTACTTACTTTATTGAAGGAGGCTCAGATGAGCAGACAGGAATTTTTACAGCGTTTAAGGGATACCCTGACAGGGGAAGTTTCCGGCAGCGTGGTTGAAGAAAATATCAGATATTACGAAGAATATATCCGTGGAGAAGTTTTGAAGGGCTCTTCGGAAGAAGCTGTTACCGAAGCGATCGGAGACCCGAGACTGATTGCCAAGACAATTATAGAGGCCAGCGAGAATGCAAAAGAAAGCAGCAGCGGCAGTTTTTACAGCTCCTTTTCCGGAAAGGATCAGAATGTATATGAGGAACCCGGGCAGGAAAGACGGGGAATGCATTATTATGATTTAAGTAAATGGTATTGGAAGCTCCTTGGAGTTGTTGCAATTATTCTTTTTTTCTTCCTCGCTGCAACAATCGTTACCGGTATATTCAGCCTTCTGGCGCCTCTGATGGGACCGCTGCTTTTAGTTGGACTTATTTACTGGTTTATTAAAGGATTGAAACGATAATGTCACTGTTATGTAACAATATAAATGGAATATATTACAAAAATGTAACGGCATTTATGACTGTGAATGGTCATAAATGCCGTTTTTACTTGACAAATACGAAAAGAGAGGATATAATTCAAAATGTAACAATTACGTAACATTTAAGTCAAATATTTGCGGCGGGAATTATCTTACGCAGACAGGAGATTCAATATGAAATTCAGAATGTGGAAGGTCATGGGACTTTTAGGGCTTTTAACTACTTTAAATTTAAGCTTTCAGACAGAGGCGAAAGCTGCGGAGATCACAGTAGAAACCAGTACAACACTCTATGCAAGACTGGACAAGCCTGTATCTGTCAGATCAACTGCAGGGGATGACGGGGCAGTTGTGAGCGCTGCTTTGGAAGGACAGACCTGTGAGGTGGTAGAACCTGAAAAGGATGGCTGGCTGAAGGTGAAAGTGCCTGAGGGCGATGGATACATACGCAGTGACTCTGCGACACTGATCGAAAAGACACAGGAAAAGGTGGACGAGTCTGCCAGGGAACGCAAAGAGGTTGTGGACTATGCTCTTCAGTTCGTGGGAGGACGTTATGTATACGGCGGTGTAAATCCCAACACAGGTGTGGACTGTTCCGGTTTTACCAGATATGTTCTGAAAAAGTCTGCAAATGTTGAGTTAGATCACAGTTCCAGGTCACAGTCAGGGGAAGGAAAAATCATAAACTACGAACAGGCACGTCCCGGAGATCTGGTATTTTATGGAAAAAACGGATCCATCAATCACGTGGCTTTGTATATGGGCGACGGTAAAGTAGTCCATGCATCCACCGAAAAAACAGGAATTATCGTAACAAACGTCATGTATCGCAAACCTGTGAAATTTGTCAGTGTTTTAAACTAATATAATTTTAAATTCGTGCAGTTTTAAATAATACTTGACGAAAAGATAAAATAAATGTATAATAACCGTAATGAAATTAATAATTACGTAACATTTGAAACTCAAAAAGTAAAAATAGGAGCAGATTTCCCGATGATAAACAAAGTATGGAAAACGTTAGGACTTATGGCTTTTTGTGGAACAATGATCGTAGCAGTTCCTTCAGATGTAAGAGCAGATGAGATATCCGGTCCAGGATTAAGTTTTGGAAACTATATGGTAACCGTAAATTCCGATCAGGTTACAATCAGTAAAGATGAAGAGGGTACAGAACCCTTAATGAACGCTTCCAAAGGATCCGCCTTTGAAGTTGTGGAAGATATGGGAGATGGATATTTAAAGGTTAAGGTGAACGATACATATGGCTATTTGCCGGCGGAGGGAAGTGCCACTGTAACCGCAACCGATGAAGCGACGTTAAAAGCACTGGAAGAAAAAGCTCAGGCAGAGTCAACCGTTAATTTCAGACAAGGCATTGTTAATTATGCACTGCAGTTCGTAGGCGGACGTTATTCCTATGGCGGCAGTGATCCTCATACAGGAGTGGATTGCTCCGGATTTACAAGATATGTGATGCAGCACGCAGCAGGCCTTTCCATCAGCCGTTCTTCAGGAGGACAGGCTACACAGGGAAGAGCAGTCAGTGCAGATCAGATGCGTCCAGGCGACTTGATTTTTTATGGAAGCGGAAGCTCCATTAATCATGTAGCCATGTACATCGGGAATGGACAAGTAGTACATTCTTCAACTTACAGTACAGGTATTAAGACATCTCCGTGGAATTATCGGACACCTGTAAAAATTGTCAACATGCTTGGCGATTAATGAAATAGCGGATTACCGGATTTTGGAAAGGGATATAGGGCCTTCGGCATGGGATTGCCGGAGGTCTTTTGTTATGGGTGGTGAACTTGGGAGGTTATAGTATGTTGGGAAAAGTAATCGATTATTGATATGGGATATGTTACCATAGTGGCATGGAATATTCATTCTTGCGTTACTGACCTTTGTTTTTACTATAACAAAGAAGTAATACATAGAAAAAACCCCTGTGAACTTGACCGGTTCAGGGGTTCTTTCAATTCTTAAGCCAGGTCAATCACTTTGTGGGCGATTGTTCCTTTTGTTATTCTAAGATATCATTACTATTTGCTTCTTTCTAAGATCTAGGATATCATTACTGTAAATGTTTGTCAAGACGTGGGTTACTTGAGTTTCCGCAGATTTATGTGTATAAATATTTCATATCAGAAAATATATCAAACTTATTTAGAAATATTAAGAAATATTAAAGCTGGTGGAAATCGCAGTATCGCGAGGATAGCAAAAAAACAAACATTCGGAGGGTTTGACGAATCAAGCAAGTAAATGTATAGGTATTATGCCAAAGAGAAGCAACCGTAATAGGGGAGCTATTCGGCTGCTTCTGAGGGGAGTATAAATAATTAATAAGGATGAGGAATAATATTCCTCAAGTAAATTATAATATAGGCTATGTAAAAATGCAAAGTTATTTTAGAAACAAATTTAAAAAAATCAGAATTTTCCAAAATAAAAAAACTGAGTATATTCTGTCGGATTTTCGCCATACTACACCATGTAACAAAAAACACCCACAGGAGGTATGAAGATGTCAAAGAATAATTATAATGACAGCTACAACAATATGGATAATTCTACAAGGAATTACAACACATCAGGCCAGAACAACAACCAGAACAACAACCAGAATAACAATCAGAACAAGAGCACAAACAGCCAGAATAAGATGCAGGATACAAACCGTAATTGCAGCCGCGATTCCAGCCGAGACTCCAGCCGTGACTCCAGCCGTGACTCCAGCCGTGACTCCAGCCGCAACAACAACCAGAACAAATCTTTCTAATATTAGAAAAAATTAAAAAAAGGCGTGGGAAAGAGACAACGGGGTCCTTTCCCGTGCTTTTTTTTGCTTTTTCCCATTCTGAAAAATTCGGAATATATTATTACTAGAAAGGACAGGTGATAGTATGTTCAAGACAATACCGGTGTGGGAAGTCGATCAATATATAGAAAATAATGAAAATGTGATGATCATAGATCTTAGAACCCCTTTTTCTTATCAAAGAGGGCATTTAAAAGGAGCAGTAAATCTTCCTTATGAGCAGTATGATATCTGGAAAAAACAGCTGCCCAGAGAAAAACGTCTTATCTTCTATTGTTCCAGAGGCGGACAAAGCATGATGGTATGCAGACATTTGGAGGCAATGGGCTTTTATGTGATCAATCTGGCTAATGGAATTGGCTATTACAAGGGAAAATATATGGTACGTGGATAGGTATTCATTGACAGATATACCATTCAGGTCTTAAAATATACCTGATAACCAACAGAAGGAGAAAATACGTATGAAATATATGATTGCTTCCGACATTCACGGCTCCGCTTATTATTGCAGGAAGCTGTTAGATGCATATAAAAATTCAGGAGCAAAGAGACTGATCCTCCTTGGAGATATTCTTTACCATGGACCGAGAAATGATCTTCCCAAAGAATATGCGCCCAAAGAGGTCATCTCCATGCTGAACAGCTATAAGGACCAGATTTACAATGTGCGGGGAAACTGTGATACGGAAGTTGATCAGATGGTCCTGGAGTTCCCGGTCCTTTCTGATTACGCGTTGTTTGTGATTGACGGCCTTACTATTTATGCCACTCACGGACATATCTACAATAAGGAACATCTTCTGCCGATGCAAAAGGGAGATATTCTGCTTCACGGACATACGCATATCCTGACTGCTGAAACCTCAGGAGATATCATCATACTGAATCCAGGCTCTGTTTCAATTCCAAAAGGAGGAAATCCGCCTACGTATGCGCTGCTTGAAGACCGGATTTTCCGGATAATGGACTTTGAAGGTAATATTGTAAAAGAAATGAACTTAGGAGATTAATGTGAAAAAAACATATGAACTGATTGCACCCTGCCATTTTGGTATGGAAGCGGTATTAAAAAAAGAAATTACAGAACTTGGTTACGATATTACTTTAGTGGAAGACGGAAGAGTGACCTTTCTGGGTGATGATGAGGCAATTTGCCGTGCCAATGTATTTTTAAGAACTGCTGAACGGGTTCTTTTAAAAGCAGGAAGCTTTCATGCCGAGTCCTTTGAAGAGCTTTTTCAGGCGACTAAGACAATTCCATGGGAAGAATATATCCCTTCTGACGGAAAATTCTGGGTGGCAAAGGCCTCATCTATTAAGAGTAAGCTGTTCAGCCCTTCCGACATTCAGTCTATTATGAAGAAAGCCATGGTGGAACGAATGAAGGGCGCTTACAAAGTGGAGTGGTTTGAAGAGAATGGTGCAAGCTTTCCTCTTCGTGTTTTTCTGTATAAAGATGAGGTTACTGTTGGGATTGATACGACGGGAGATTCCCTTCATAAAAGAGGTTACCGTACACTCACCAGCAAGGCTCCCATTACGGAAACCCTGGCTGCAGCGCTGATCATGCTTACCCCATGGAACAAAGACAGGATTCTGGTGGATCCATTTTGCGGAAGCGGTACGTTTGTCATAGAGGCGGCCATGATGGCAGCCAATATGGCTCCGGGAATGAACCGGTCCTTCTTATCAGAAGACTGGAAAAATATCATACCAAGAAAGTGCTGGTATGATACCATGGATGAAGCCAATGATCTGGTGATGAATGATGTTAAGGTGGACATACAGGGATATGATATTGATCCTGAAATTGTAAAAGCAGCCAGAGCTAACGCAGAATCTGCAGGTGTGGACCATCTTATTCATTTCCAGCAGCGGTCAGTCGATGCATTAAGCCACCCCAAGAAATACGGTTTTATTATCACCAATCCTCCTTATGGTGAGCGTATTGAGGAGAAAAAGAATCTTCCGGAACTGTACCGTCAGATTGGAGAACGCTATGCCGCCCTTGATGCATGGTCTCTGTATATGATCACTGCGTACGAAGATGCAGAAAAGTATATCGGCAGAAAAGCAGATAAGAACCGAAAGATTTATAATGGAATGATGAAAACCTATTTCTATCAGTTTATGGGGCCGAAGCCTCCGAAAAGAAAAGCAGGAGATGAGTTTGAAAAATAAGACCCGGTTTGCCTTTTTTCTTGTTGTGCTGTGTGCGGCTGCCGCCTTAGGGGCGGATAAATTTGTTCCCTTACAGGCCGATAACCCGTATATGGGACAGCTTCCAGCTGTCTATGACGGAAGGAAAAATGGCCGCGCTCCGGCAGTGAAAAATCAGGGATCTCTTGGTACCTGCTGGGCATTTGCATCTTTACAGGCGTTGGAAGCCAGACTATTACCGGAAGAATCCTTAAATTTTTCCGAAGATCATATGTCTTTAAATAATGGATTTTTCATCCCACAGGAAGAGGGAGGGGAGTATACCATGTCAATGGCTTACCTCCTTTCCTGGCAGGGACCGGTACTGGAGACAGATGATCCTTATGGGGACGGAATATCTCCAAAAGGACTGAAAGCGGTAAAACATGTTCAGGAGATCCAGATGATACCTGGGAAAGATTACGAAAAAATAAAGCGGGCAGTTCTCCGTTACGGAGGAGTTCAGAGTTCACTCTATACTGCCATGAATGGGGCTAAGAGCCAGTCAGCCAGCTATAATGAGGAGGCGTCCGCTTATTGTTACATAGGCTCTGAGCCGCCCAATCACGATTCTGTGATTATCGGCTGGGATGATGGATTTTCCAGAGAGAATTTTAATGTCCCGGTGAATGGTGACGGGGCGTTTATCTGTATGAACAGCTGGGGAGATGGATTTGGTGACCAGGGCTTTTTTTATGTATCCTATTATGATTCCAACATCGGTATGAATAATATAGTGTATTCCGCAGTAGAGGATCCGGGCAGATATGACAGGATCTATCAGTCGGATTTACGGGGCTGGGCAGGCCAGCTGGGGTATGGCAGCGACACAGTCTGGTTTTCCAATGTGTATGAGGCGGAAGAATCCCAATATTTGAAGGCTGCCGGATTCTATGCGACTGCACCCCATACATCTTATGAAATTTACGCGGTGCGTAAGACTGGAAAAGAATCTGACATTATAAACGGCAATGAGTTTGACCGGAAAATTTTCCTTACAGACGGAGAGTTTGAGAATGCTGGTTACTATACCGTAGCCTTTGACAAAAAGATGAAAAAAGAACTGAAATTAAAAAAGGGAGAGCGGTTTGCAGTCATTGTGAAAATTACCACTCCCGATACAGTTCACCCTGCAGCGATTGAGTATGATGCAGGAGACGGAAGAACCTTTGTAGATTTATCTGATGGGGAGGGTTATATCAGTCCGGACGGCAGAGTGTGGGAGAGAGTGGAAGAAAAACAGAACTGCAATTTGTGTCTGAAGGCGTATACGGCTGCTCAATAGAAAAAGGTTTGAAGGAGAGAACAGATGAGGGAGAACAGGATTATTTTTGCAACTGGAAACGAAGGAAAAATGCGGGAGATCCGTGAAATCTTAAAAGATTTGGGAATGGAAGTGTGTTCCATGAAAGATGCCGGCATTCACCCTGATATAGAGGAAAACGGAGCCACTTTTGGGGAAAACGCAGAAATAAAAGCCATGGCAGTGTGGAAAAAGTCCGGAGGCATCGTTCTGGCTGATGATTCCGGTCTGGTGGTAGACTGCCTGGGCGGAGAGCCTGGAATTTACTCTGCCCGGTATATGGGAGAGGATACTTCCTATGAAATCAAAAACCAGACCATTTTAAACCGTGCAGCCCTTGCTGTTGGAGAGGAGAGGAGTGCGCGTTTTGTCTGTAACATTGCTGCAGTACTTCCCGACGGGTCTGTGCTTCATACGGAAGCAGCCATGGAGGGACTGATTGCTGATAAGCCGGCTGGAGGCGGGGGATTTGGTTATGATCCGATTCTTTATATACCAGAGTTTGATATGACTGCGGCGGAGCTTACCATGGACCAGAAAAACCGGATCAGTCACAGAGGGAAAGCGCTTGAAGCCATGAAAGATAAGCTGAAAGAGCAGTTTGGGGAGGAGACTCATGAAAGTACTGATTGTCAGTGATACTCACCGGAAGGATGAAAATCTTATGCGGGTGATCGAGGAAAACAAACCCTTTGACATGCTGATCCACCTGGGAGATTCAGAAGGCAGTGAAAAGAAGATTGAGAGCTGGCTGGATGAGGGCTGTGAGCTTCACATGGTTCTTGGAAACAATGATTTTTTCTCAGATCTGGAACGGGAAAAGGAAATTAAAGTGGGCAGTTACCGGATACTTCTGACCCATGGGCATTACTACAATGTATCTCTGGGAGTGGAGCGGCTGGAAGCGGAGGCCAGAGAGCGGAATATTCAGATCGCCATGTATGGGCATACCCACAGACCGTTTTATGAGGTACATAACGGGATTATAATCTTAAATCCCGGAAGTATGTCCTATCCCCGCCAGGAAGGCAGAAGACCCTCTTATATGATCATGGAACTGGATGAGCAGGGAGAAGTTCATTTTACTCTGAATTTTCTGGAAAAAATATAAATACAAATAAAACCCTGACAGAGAGACTTGATGACTCATGTTCTCTGTCAGGGTTTTGTTTTTTATTTTCAACTATTTCCAGCCCTCTGGCAGGTATGCCAGGGTGTTTGCAATCATATCGTCTGCAAGTTTCTTCACTTCTGCGTCGCCGGCTCTGCCCTTAACCAGGGGATCACTTAGGAAAGCTTCATAAACCAGAGTGCGGTCACAGGTAAGAGCTGCGTTTAAAATGCGTTCGTGATTAGCAACGTGAGGCTTGATAAGTTCCAGGACTTCTTCCGGAATTGTTCCTGCTATGACAGGCTTAATGCTGTCGCGGCTGAATACTGCATTTGTCTCTACAACGGCATCTTTTGGCAGGTTTGCAATCTGTAAGAAGGAGTTTGGTATGTTTACATTGCTAATGGTGCGATCCAGGCCGCATAAAGATTTAATTAAAAGAATTCCTTCTTCTCCTGACGGCTTTAACTCAATTTCTTCTTCTCCATTTGCCAGGCGGCGGCTCTTTGCCAGACGTTCTTTTAAGTCATTCTTTCTCCAGTCAACTGTGGTGAGTCCGAATTTCCAGGATTTCACTGTCTCCGGATCTTTGAGATAGTCGGTTCCAGGCATGAATTCTGCAAGATGACGGTCTCCCGCAGCTGCAATCAGGCCATAGCGGCGGAAAAGGTCGAATTTTACCCGGTGCGCACACTCAAAAGTGCTGTTTGCCCAGTTCTTATCCGGCTCTTCATAGCCCTCCTCATAATGAGCATCAATATAATCACGGTAAACGGGGAATAAATCGATTCCTTTATAGGAAGCTTCATCAAACCAGGTAAAATGGTTAATACCCAGAACGTTTACATGAATGTCTCTGCGGTCAATGGATTCCAGTCCAAAGGTTTCCTCGCAGATTCCCTTTAATACCTTCTGGGTGCCGAATACTTCATGGCAGCAGCCAAAGGCTTTAATCTGGGGAAATACATGATAAAGAGTCTTAACACACAAAGACATGGGATTGGTATAGTTAATTACCCATACATCGGGTGCATATTCCTTAATTGCCTCCGCAATGGTTACAAACATTGGTATGGTGCGCAGTGCACGGATCATTCCGCCAGGGCCCGCCGTATCCCCGACTGACTGATAGATACCAAGTCTTTCCGGAAGATGGACATCAGAATCCATCTCGTCAAAGGTACCGGGGAGAATGGAGATTACTGCAAAATCGCAGCCTGTCAGCGCATCTTTTAAGGAATCAGACTGGACGTAATCCCATTTTCCAATGGTGTCTCTGCGTGCGCTCAGATGGCTGCCGATGATTTCATTGTTTTTGGAAGCAGCAGGATCAATGTCATAAAGCCGGATGGTTCCGCTCATGGAATCATCCATGGAAAGGTCCGTCATAAAGGTCCAGGCCCAGCCTCTGGAGCCTCCGCCGATGTAAGCGATCTGAATGTCGCTTACTTTGTTGTTTTCGTATTTCATAAAGGTTTCCTCCTGAAACTAAGAAATATTAAATAGGTTCGTATCACTCTCTATTGCATATTATAATGCATTATAGTATTATAATACTTATATAATTGATGCTTATTTCATGATAATCATACTTTTGGATACTGATTTGGAGGGGGAAATGGAACGTATCATATTTGAGGAGAGCATGGAAGGCGTTGTCATCGATGAGGTGGTGCGGGATGACGGATTTTCCATGACAATGAAGCATTTTCATGATACCTATGAACTGTATTTTCTCTTAAGCGGGGAACGTTATTATTTTATTGAAAAAGAGACCTATTACGTGAAAACAGGAGATGTGGTTTTGGTCAACCGGCAGCAGGTGCATAAGACGAGCCAGGCAGGGAGCGGAAGCCATGACCGGATTTTACTTCAGCTTAACGGGAGGTATTTAGAAACCTGGTTAAACCATGCGGGAGTTTATTCCCTGGAAAAGCTTTTCGGAGATTATTATGGTGTAGCCAGACTTTCGGAAAAGGAATGGGAGGAGATGAAGACCCTGCTTCTGTCAATCAGAGACGAATTAAGGGGCAGGAGGGAGCGGTATGAAGTCATGGTCCGTCTTATGATTTCCAGAATTCTTCTTATGGTTTACAGAAGCCGGAAGAAAAATGTATTAAAGGATATGCCTCCTACGGTTCAGACTTCAAAGCATGGAAAAGTACATGAGGTGGCGGAGTATTTAACGCTCCATTGTGAGTCAGCGGAAAGTCTGGAGGAACTGGCGGAACGTTTTTTTATCAGCAAATCCTATTTAAGCAGGATCTTCCGGGAAGTGACGGGATTCTCTGTCAATGAATACCGGAATTTAGCAAGGGTGCGAAAAGCCAGAGAGCTTCTTTTAAACAGTGAATATTCAGTAACAGAGATATCAGAACTTCTGGGGTTTGAGAGTGTCACATATTTTGAACGGGTATTTAAAAAGCATACCGATGCCACGCCTTTGAAATACAGAAAAGAGACGAAAAGAACGGAGCAGTAAACGTTCTTTTCGTCTCTCTTTGTATGGTCAGACAGCTATTTCTCAAGTGCCTCACAGAGTGCGGTGAGAGCAAGTGCCTGACCATAAGCCATAGGCATGATCAGGACATTCTTATAGTGGTCGCCGTCCATTCCGATTCCGGTTCCTGCAGATACATTCAGTACAGTTCCGTCCCCGGAGACATTATCGCAGATCGCTAAGATTGCACGATCAGCAGCTTTTTTATACTCATCGCCCAGAACTCCGCCTTTTACGCCTCTTAAAATTCCAGCGGCAATGGCAGCTGAGCCGGATACTTCTTCGTAGCTTGTTTCATCTGTCAGAACTGTCCGCCACAGTCCGGAGGGCGCCTGGAGCTTTAAGAGCGCCGCTGCCTGGGACTTAAAGGTATCAATCAGATAGGTTCTTACTCCTTCATTTAAATCATCCCCGCAGGTATCTATAAATTCCATGATTCCGTAGGTGAACCAGGAATTTCCCCTGCACCAGAAGACACCGCCAAAATTATCCATTCGTTCAAAACTGAATCCATGATGGAAAAGTCCGGTCTGTTTATCAAATAAATATTTGATGTGTACCAGAAACTGATGGAGGGCTTCATTTTTCCAGGCTGGATTTTCTGCCTGCTGCCCCATTTTGTTTAAGAAGAGTACGGACATAAACAGAGTGTCGATCCATATCTGACCTTCATTGAGGGTTACCCCGTTCCGATCCCCAATAGCGCTGGTTACGTGCTGAAAGCCATTGTCTGCCGTCCTGGGAAGCCCGTTAATCAGCCAGTCTGCCTGCTGTGTGCAGAGCTTATAAAGGCTCTCTGAGTCCTTAAGCCTGCTGTGAAGGCAGGAAAGGGGAAGAAATGGAGCGGTTGTATTGATGTTTTTGGAGGGGAGTCCATTTTTCAAATGGCCGCTGTACCAGGTTTCAAAGAAAGGAAGGTACCGGTCGTCTCCGTAGAATTCCTGCAGTTTATATAAGCCGTAAAGACCAACGCCCTGAGGCCAGTCCCATTCTTCAATTCCGAAATCTCTCTGGATGATTCCCTTTTTGGTGTCTGTAGAACTGACGGCTTTATCTTTGTCATAGTCACAGCCTCCCAGATTCATAAGCTTTTCCACCACCAGATGGATTTTTTCAAGCAGTCTTTCATTTGTCATTGTTGTCATTCTCCTTTATGCTTTGTGTTTTTTAGTTTTTCAATATAATCTGTGGGCGGAAGACCCGTATATCGTTTAAATACCTGGCTGAAGTACTGGGGATTGCTTCCAAATCCCACCTGCCTTGCGATCTGTTTGATGTTGTCGTTGTGATAGAAGGTCATCAGCCGTATGGCTTCCTCCATACGCTCCTTATTTAAATAATCGGAAAAGCGCATTCCTTCTTCTTTCACAAACTGCTTGCTTAAATATCCGACGCTGACAAACAGGTAATTTTCAGCCAGCCATTTTAAAGACAGATTTTCAGAATCCAGATGTTCCCTGATATAAGTCTTTAAAAGAGCGATGTTGGAGCTTGACTTATGGCCTCCTGTTTCATGCTCCTTCTGTACCAGAACGACTGACAGAAGGTTTCGGATTTCGGAAACGTTATCGCAGGAATACAGACGTCTAAAAAAGTCACAGGCTGCATCAATGGGCGGTTTTTCCTGATTTAAGTCTGCCTGCAGAAAGAGGCCAAGTGCAAGACTTCTGGCAGTGGCCGGCGGCATGGAGTCAATAAAAACGGAATTTAAAAGTTCCGTAGCCTGAACAATGTCCGGTGCAGAGGTAATGGAATCCTCTAATCGGCTGATCATCCATGGAGCCGTAATATGATTCCTGATCTCATAGCTTTCCCCTTTTTCGCTGAGCAGAAGAATCCGTTCAAAACGGGAAATTTTCTGGATCACAAAGTGAAAAAGTTTTTCGGAGGTCTCCATATGGATAAATTCCGTTTCAAAGGTGACGGACTGATTGGGATAATGCAGTTTTAGTATGGAGTTTTTGACCCTTTCCTGTATTGCGAGAGTGGAAGCAGGAAAGATTAAGACTGCAGTGTTTTTTACATAAAGTATGGAAAAATCCATGTGGAGTCCTTCTGAACCCAGAATTTTAACGATATCAGAAGTGAAATTTTTTAAATACGGTTCTTCTACAAAGGAGCAGATGCATGCATTGAGGCAGTTTTCAGGCAGGGATAACAACTCCTGATATTTGCAAAATACGCCTGAAAAGGTATCCTGATGCTCCAGAAGTTCCATGATGAAGCTTTGTTCCAACGGAATGTGGAGAGTTTTTAAAAGGTCCTGCTGCTGGGATATGCGGCGGGACTCCTCCTGCAGGCGTTCTTTCCGGATGGAAACAAGGGAATCAATCAGTTCATTTTTATCCGTAGGCTTTAATAAATAAAAACGGACTCCGTATTTCATCGCCTGCTTGGCATATTCAAAGTCATTGTAGCCGGAAAGCAGAATAAAGGAGATTTTAGAATCTGTTTTCATGGACCTTTCGATTAAATCCAGCCCGTTTAAAATGGGCATCCGGATATCGGTGATTACCACATCCGGATATTCATCACATATGATGTCATAAGCTTCCATTCCATTTTTGGCAGTTGCAATCAGCTCATAGCCTAAGGATTCATAATCGACCATTTGGGAAAGCGCTTCTCTGATAATCTGTTCATCATCCACAATCATTAATCTCAGCATGTCAAACCTCCTGTTCTTTTGGAATAGACAGCATAACAACTGCCATTCCGTTCTTATTATAAAAATTCAGTCCGTAATTGTTGCCATAGAGTAATTTTAACCTGGAATTAATGTTCACCAGCCCCACACCTGATCCCTGGGGCAGGATTTCCCTGCTTTCAATTTTGGAGAGTAAGTCAGGTTCAAAACTGGAACCGGTATTGGATACCTTGATCTGATAATCCAGTTCCATTTCCTTAATTGTAACACGAATGCAGCACATTTCGTCCGTAGCTTCCATGGCATGCTTCAGCGCATTTTCCACAAGAGGCTGTATACATAGTTTTGGGACAAAAATGTGGGAAATATTCTCCGGAATATCCAGTTCAAAGTTCAGCCTGTCCTTAAAGCGCATTTCCTGAATCCGGATGTAGTCCTTTAACACTTCCAGCTCGTCAGAGAGAGGGATGATATCCTTTTGCCCTGCAATGGAAGCACGGAATAAGTTCCCGAGAGAGCGGACCATCATGGAGATATCGTCAGCTTCGTATTTTTGGGCCATCCAGTTGATGGTATCCAGCGTGTTGTATAAAAAGTGGGGATTAATCTGCTGCTGAAGCATCTTAATCGTGGAATCTCTTAAAAGCAGCTGTTTGTCATAATTTTCATCTCTTAGTACTTTTACGCTGTGGGTCATCTCATCAAAGCTGCGGTGGAGCTGACCGATTTCATCCTGTCTGTTCTCATAATCATAGGACTTTATGCTGAGGTCAGGAGCTTCCCCGTTTCCAAAACGCTGGATTTTTTCAATTAAGTAATCCAGGTGGCGGAAAATATAGCGGAAAAGTAAATTAACCAGAATTGCCGTAACCAGGATAATGAAAAAGGTAAATAAAAGAATCTGCATGGTAATAAGGCGGACGTTGTTAAACAGGGGGTTATAATCTCTGAAATAGAGGTAGTCCCAGCCAGTATAGGGAATATAGCCGGTTATTATAAACTCCTTTTTATGATCCAAAGAGGCTATTGTATAGGTATTTTCCCTGTCCTGTCTGTCAGCGATGAGTTCCAGACAGTATTCCTGGTGATAGGACTGCGCCGGATAGATCCGCTTTTCTCCGGTCATTAAAACGAATCTGGAATTGTCCGCCAGACTTCCGGAACTTTTTAAACCATCCTCAATCATACGCTCCATGTCAACGGTAATATAGAGTCCTGCCAGCTTTTTCAGGCTTAAATATTTCAGCTTTAAGATCTGCCGTGCACATACGGTGTCATCACCAGGTTCAATGGCGGAGTACCATATGGCTTTGCCCTTTAAGCGGTCAATTGCCTGATCAAGCTCCATACGGTTGAATCTGTCGATATCATCCGAACGTCCCATGCAGATATTGGATCCGTCATCTAATACGATGTTGATGGATTTGACATATCTGCTCTGGTAAATATAGGAGTAGAGCTGCTGATAAATGTCTCTTTTTGCAAGAGCTCTCCGGTCACTGTATGGTTTTTCCATAAGAAAAGACAAATTCTCCTGCAAAACGGCATCTCCAATTATGTTGTCCGTCACATTTTCAACCATCTGCATTTCCGATTCCAGATAGGTGGTTACGTGGCTTAAGGAGTCGGCATTTGCCTGGTAAAGTACTTCGTTATAGCGGTGGGTCAGAATCCGTATGCTGATGAGGATTGTGAGGCACAGGGTGAAAAGAGCAAGGAGAAAAACCGTCAGTATTTTTTTGTATAAAGACAGGTTGTTAAACCAGACCGTACATCGTTTCATAATCAGATTTCCTTTCTCAGATAATCGTATTATATAGTAAAACATCGAAAAAATAAATTGGTAAACAGTCTCAAATTACATAAAGCTGTTTTTTCAACCATAAAAAGCCGTATTTTAACTTTACGTTTGTGCATATTTGACATAAAATGTGGTTATCTTAAAGAAATCAAATGGGAGGTTTTGCAAAATGAAGAAAAGAATCTTAGCAACAACACTTGCAGCAATTCTTGCAGCATCATCATTAGCTGCCTGCGGTTCAAAGACTGAACCGACTGAAACCACAAAAGCAGACGCGGCTACCACACAGGCAGCCACAACAGCAGCAACTGCTGACACAACAGCAGCAGCCGGCGGTAAGGTATCCTTAAGCCTTTGCTGGTGGGGAAATCAGACAAGAAACGATGTAACAAAAAAAGCAGTTGATCTTTACATGAGTAAAAATCCAAATGTAGACATCAAGGTTGAATTTACAGACTGGTCCGGTTACTGGGACAAGCTTTCTGCTATGGCAGCCGGCGGAAATCTTCCTGACATCATTCAGATGGATTACTCCTATTTAAACCAGTACCAGAAGAGCGGTCAGCTTGCTGACTTATCTGAATTCATGAGCAGCGGAGTAATTGATACTTCAAAGATCCCGGAAAGCATCATTAAAAGTGGTGATGTTGACGGAAAGACCTATGCAATCAGCCTTGGAAGCAACGCTCCTATGATGGTTTATGACAAAGCAGTAGTTGAAAAGGCAGGAGTTACCATTCCTGATCAGATGACAATGGACGAGCTTTATGACCTTTCCAAGACGATCAATGAGAAAACCGGTGTTAAAACTCTTTATGACGGCGGCATCAACATGATGCAGATCATGGCAAGAGCAAATGGTTCTCATTTATTTGACGAATTAACAGCTGGAACCGAAGATTCCATGAAAATTTATTTTGACACCATGGAAAAGTTTGCAAAATCTGACACCAGCATTTCCGCTGATTTATTAGCAGAGAAAAATCCTGATGTAGTAGAGACAAAACCAATCATTGATGGAACAACCTGGAATGATTTTAGCTTATCTAACCAGTTTATCAGTATCTCTAAGACAGCAGGAAGAGATCTTGGAATTACCATGTTCCCAACTCTTACCGATGCGAAAGCACAGCCACTGTATTTGAAACCAAGTATGTTCTTCTCTATCGCTGAAACTTCCAAGAATAAGGAAGAAGCTGCAAAGTTCATTGACTGGTTTACAAACAGCGCAGAGTGTAATGATATCCTTCTTGCTGAAAGAGGAATTCCGATCAATACAGAAGTTGCAGACGCTATCAAACCAAAGGCAGATGCTGTGGCTCAGAACGTATTTGATTATGTTGCAAAAGTTACCGAAATTGCAACCCCAATCGATGCTCCGGACCCATCTGGTAAAGGTGAAGTAGAAGCATTAGGAAAAACAGTTGTTGAAGCAGTTCGTTACGGAGATGCAACAGCAGAGGATGCAGTTGGCCAGTTTGTGCCTGAAGCAAAAAGTATACTTGAACAAGCGGCAAAATAACAGGTAAAATTCTGGAGGGGATAAGATGAAGAACAATCAAATGATCCCGAAAAGAAAAAAATCAGTGAGCCAGATCTTAAACACACCGAAGGTTGCAGGATATGTATTTATCCTGCCCTTCATTATAGGATTTCTTGCCTTTATGGCTCTTCCAATGATTTTATCTTTAGGGTTTTCATTCACCAGATACAATATATTAAAATCACCGGTTTTTATAGGACTGGAAAATTATAAAACGATGTTTACGGCGGATCCAAAGTTCTGGAAAGTATTTGGTGTTACCATGTACTATGTTCTGTTTTCGGTTCCTCTCCGGCTTATCATGGCGTTAGCAGTTGCCATGCTATTAGTAAAAAGCACCAAGCTCTCCGGATTTTACAGGGCGGTTTATTACCTGCCTTCCATTATCGGATCCAGTGTGGCTGTTGCAATTCTCTGGAAGAGAATGTTTGCAAGCGACGGTGTTGTAAACGCACTTTTGAAGATTATTGGACTTCCGTCCGACATAGCGTGGCTGGGAAGAACAGATACGGCGATCTGGACTCTGATTATATTGGCAGTCTGGCAGTTTGGTTCTTCCATGCTCATCTTTTTATCCGGTTTAAAACAGATTCCAGTCAGCCTTTATGAGGCAGCCACCGTTGACGGTGCAAATGGAATACAGAGATTTTTCAAAATCACAATTCCAATGCTGACTCCTACCATTTTCTTCAATCTCATTAACCAGCTGATCAATGGGTTTATGGCATTTACACAAAGCTATATTATTACCCAGGGAAAGCCAAGAGATACCACATTGTTTTATACCGTATACATGTATCAGAATTCCTTTACTTATAATAAGCTTGGATATGGCTGTGCAATGGCATGGTTCATGGTATTCGTTGTAGGCATGCTGACACTGATACTGTTCAAAACACAGAAAAAGTGGGTACATTACGAAGCAGAAGGGTGATGAAATATGAAAACAGGATATCAGGAAAAAAAATTAGTCACCACAGCGATTTATCATGTGTTTACCTTTTTCTTCGCATGTGTTATGATATATCCGCTTGTATGGATGGTGATGAGTTCCTTTAAAAACACCAATGAAATTTTCAGGACTGCTGCCAGTCTTCTGCCCGAACACTTTTCCTTTGAAAACTATAAGGTGGGCTGGAAAGGCTTTGCAGGCTACGGTTTTGGAAACTTCTTTAAGAATTCCTTTATTATTGCAGGATTATCCACAGTAGGTGCAGTTATTTCCTCTGCAGTTGTAGGATATGGATTTGCAAGAATTGACTTTAAGTTTAAAGGCTTCTGGTTTGCATGTATGCTTCTGGCAATGATGCTGCCTTTCCAGGTTATCATGATTCCGCAGTACATTATCTTTAATAAAATGGGCTGGGTTGGAAGTTATCTTCCCATTATTGTACCGCAGTTTTTTGGACAGGGCTTTTTTATCTTCTTAAATGTTCAGTTTATCAAGGGTATTCCCATTGATTTAGACGAGGCTGCCAGAATGGACGGTTGTTCGATCTATTCCATATTTATCAGGATCATTCTTCCGCTCGTGAAGCCATCTCTGGTTACAAGCGCAATTTTCTCCTTCATGTGGAGATGGGATGATTTCCTTGCAGCTTTGCTCTATTTAAGCGACCCGTTAAAATATCCGGTCAGCTATGCGTTAAAGATGTTTTCCGATCCGACAGCTGGTTCCGACTGGGGCGCAATGTTTGCAATGGCAACTTTATCTTTGATTCCGATTTTCTTCATTTTCTTAACAATGCAGAAATATCTGGTAGAAGGAATCGCATCTACAGGAATAAAGGGCTAATAAGGCTTTTTAGGTGGGAGACCCGCAAATGCGGTGTTTCCTGCCTTTTTTAAAATTTAAAACAAAAGGTGGAATGACGAATGAATCCGATCAGAAACAGATTAATGGCGGCATTGGAGGCACTAAGGCCGTTATGCTATTCCAATTTAAAACCGGCAGATGAGGTATGGATCAGCCCGGGTAGTTATGAGTGGAAAGAAGAGTTTGACAGCAGCATTTTAAATTGGGAATCTTTTGGCAGGGATGAGACCTGGGGCGGATCGGACCGGCATTACTGGTTTAAGACCTGTATTACTGTACCGGCTGAGTTAAAAGGAAAGCAGGTCAGAGCAGTCTTAAATACCGGAGCTACGGATATCTGGAATACGGACAATCCCCAGATCATGGTGTTCTTAGACGGAAAGCATTCCGGTACCATGGATATGAACCATCAGGACTTTATTCTGACGGAACATGGGATACAGGGAGAAACACATGAACTGGCCTTTTATGCCTATTCCAACAGTCCCGGCTGTACCAACTTCTTTCATCTGGATCTGGGAGCTTATGAAGAAGTGGTGGCAAAGCTTTATTACGATCTGGTGGTTCCCTTTGAAGCTGCTGATCTTCTGGAAGAGGATGACCTGGAACAGATCGATGGATTTAAGGTTCTGGCAGAAGCAGTGAACCGGATTGATTTTACCAGACCTCATTCCGGACAGTTCTTTTCTTCTGTAAGAGAAGCGGATGAATTTCTCATGAAAACCTATTATAAAGACAGACCCGAAAATCCGGTGACTGTCCACAGCATCGGTCACACACATATTGACGTAGCATGGAAATGGCCTTTAAAGCAGACAAGACAAAAGGCGGTCAGAAGCTTCCGTACGGTTTTAAACCTGATGGAGCGGTATCCGGAATATAAGTTTATGTCCAGTCAGCCCCAGCTTTATGAGTTTGTAAAAGAAGAGGCTCCCCAGCTGTTTGAAGAGATAAAGGAAAAGATTAAAGAAGGCCGCTGGGAGACAGAAGGAGCCATGTGGCTGGAGCCGGACTGCAACCTGGCATCCGGGGAATCCTTAGTCCGTCATATTCTTTATGGAAGAAGATTCTTTGAAAAGGAACTTTCCGGCCCGGTAAATGAAGTGCTCTGGCTGCCGGATGTATTCGGCTACAGCGCCGCCATACCCCAGATCATGAAGCAGTCCGGATTGTCATACTTTATGACAACGAAACTTGGCTGGAACGAATACAACCAGTTCCCCTATGATACCTTTATCTGGCGGGGGATTGACGGCAGTGAAGTTTTAACCTATCTGATTTCCACCAAGGATTATTATAAAAACGGCCAGCCATCCAAAGGCTACAGCACAACCTACAACGGCAGACAGGATCCAAAACAGATCATGGGAACCTGGCAGAGGTTCCAGAACAAGGATGCCAGCAAAGAAGTGCTGACCTGTTACGGCTATGGTGACGGAGGCGGCGGCCCCACAGAGGAGATGCTGGAACAGAGCCGGAGAATGGAATGGAATGTTGCCCGCTGCCCAAAGACAAAACAGACCTTTGTCAAGGATTTCTTTCACAAGCTGGAAGAGGAACTGGATGAAAAACGGCTCCCTGTATGGGCGGGGGAATTGTATTTAGAGTTCCACCGGGGAACTTACACTTCCATGGCAAAAAATAAAAAATACAACAGAAGCTGCGAGTTTTTAAATGGAGATGCAGAATTTTACTCGGTACTGGAATCCCTTCTTACAAAAGGCGGGGAGTATCTCCGGAACCAGCTGGAAGAAAACTGGAAGCTTCTTCTGCTGAACCAGTTTCACGATATTCTTCCAGGTTCTTCCATCAAAGAGGTATACGAAGATTCAGAGATTCAGTATGAGAAAATCATTGAATCAGATCTGTGCATGATTCATAAGAGCCATGAAAGCATCTTAAATGCAGCCGGATTTGAAAGAGAGAAGGAGAAGCCTTCTGCACTTGCAGTATGGAACTCTCTAAGTTTCAAAAGAACCGGAATTGTTGAGTTTGAGACACCGGTTAAGGATCTTTCGGCAGTCACACAGCAAACCTGGAATGGTGGCATGATCGCTTTGGCTGAGGCTGTACCTTCCAAGGGCGTAAAGGTGATCCGTCAGGGGGCTGATTTTAAGAAAGCGGACTCTGTATTTAATTCTGTGGAATGTGATGAGTACGGAGCAGTGATAAAAGCAGTCAGCTCTTATTATGAAGTGGAATTTGACAAGGCAGGAAATCTTTCCCGGATTTATGACAAAACAGAAGAAAGAAGCCTGTTAAAGGAAGGAAAGGCGGGTAATGAACTGGTTGTATTTGAAGACCGTCCTCTGGAATTTGATGCATGGAATATTGATTCCACCTTTGAGGAGAAGAAATGGCGCGTGGATGAAGTGACAGAAATGAAGCTTCTGGAAAATGGTCCAGTCAGAGCCGTTGTTCTTGTGAAACGAAAATTCATGGATTCAATGATTGAACAGCAGATCTGTTTTTACAGTCATACAAAGAGAATTGATTTCAAGACCAGAATTGACTGGAATGAACATCAGATGCTGTTAAAGACCGCCTTTCCTCTGGATATTTTATGTAATGAGGCCAATTATGACATTCAATTTGGTAATGTCAGCCGCCCCACTCACAGAAATACAACCTGGGATCAGGCGAGATTTGAAGTATGTGCCCATAAATGGGCAGATGTCTCGGAAGCAGGTTATGGCGCGGCCGTTTTAAACGACTGTAAATACGGGTATGACGTTCACGATTCCATCATTCGCCTTACTCTGTTAAAATCCGGCATTTTCCCGAATCCGGATGCAGACCAGGGAGAGCATACGTTTACCTATTCACTGTTGCCTCATAAAGGCGATTTCCGTACTGGAAGGGTGGTGCAGGAAGCTTATGATTTAAACTGTCCTCTTGTTTCTTCGGAAGTAAAAGGAGATGGTGTTCTCTCCTGTTCCTTCTTGGAGATTGAAAATGAGAATATACTCGCTGACACAGTAAAGCTTTCTGAAGAAGGAGACGGTTTCATTGTACGTTTTTATGAGTCCTATGGTATGCGGACCAGTACAAAGGTGACATTCTCCATGACAGAGAATGCCCGGTTTACAGAATGCACCTGTATGGAAGAAGAAAAAGAACAGGTGCCGTCAGAAAATGGACGTATTGCGCTTTCCTTTAAGCCATATGAGATAAAAACAATTAAGATTCAATAATAAAATTATATTTTTGCAATATTTGCAAAAGATATACAGTAACTTGACAAACTTTGCATAGTCACTGCCTGTGAGATATCATATAATGAAGCAATATGACTGTATCAGAAAAGGGAGGATATGCAGATGGAGCTTGCTGCAGAACGAAACGGTCGGATTAACATATGGATGGAAGAACTAAAAAGCCATTTGTTTGACAGACTTTCAACGGTGTCATTTACCGGATTTACGACAAAAGAGCATTTATCTTATGAGGAAGCGTTAAAACAGGAGTTTTACCCCATGCCTCAGGGAACCCCCTGGGGCGCCAAATGGGAGTACGGCTGGTTTTTAACAGAGATCGTCATGCCGAAAGAGGCGGAGGGAAAACGGATTTTTCTTCATCCTGAGGTGGGCGGCGAGATGCTTTTATGGGTGAATGGAACAGCGGCAGGTTCCAGAGATTTAAAGCACGATGGAATCACACTGACCCGCCACGCAAAGGCAGGTGAGCGTTTTTTTGTTGTGGCAGAAAGCTATGCAGGGCATGGACCGAGACTGGAAAAGGGCGGACCATGCCCTGATTTTCGTACTGCGGTTCCGGAACCGCCTGCATTTCAGGTGAAAGTGGGCGAATCTGATTATGGAATCTGGAACGAGGATGCATTTCAGCTTCTTATGGACGTATTTACCTTATACAAACTTTCGGAAGGACTTGATCCCAAATCCTTAAGAGCAATGAAGATAAACCAGGGACTTTTGGAATTTACATTTACGGCCGATTTTGAACTGGACCGGGAAAGACGCAATGAATCCTTCCGTGAGGCCAGAAAAAGGTTGTCGCCTCTTCTTGCCTGCGTTAACGGAACGACGGCTCCGGAATTCACCATATTCGGACAATCCCATTTGGATCTGGCATGGCTCTGGCCCTGGGAAGAGACAAAGCGGAAATGTGCAAGAACTTTATCCACCCAGATCGCCTTATCTGATGAATATGAGGACTATAAATTCCTTTTATGTGAACCGCCCATCATGGAGAATGTAAAAGAACATTACCCGGAACTGTACGGACGCCTTTTAAAGAAAGTAGAGGAGGGATCCTTTATTCCTGAGGGCGGAATGTATGTGGAACCGGATACGAATCTGGTTTCTGGAGAGAGTCTGATCCGTCAGTGCCTTTATGGAAGAAAGTGGTTTCGGGAAGAACTTGGAAAAGACAGTGTTATGGTCTGGCTGCCGGACTGCTTTGGTTTTAACGGGCAGCTGCCGCAGATTATGAAAGGCTGTGGAATCCGTTATTTTGCCACACAGAAGATGGCAAGAGCGCTGAAGGGCTGTGATGGTTTCCCATATAATAATTTCTGGTGGGAAGGCATAGACGGAACCAGGATACTGACCCATTTTTATAAAAAGAACAATGCAAGGCTTGATCCTCTTGATCTGATTACCAGATGGGAGGAAGACAGGGTGCAGCAGGAGAATATTGATACCTTTATTTTCCCCTTCGGTTTCGGTGACGGCGGCGGAGGTGCTACCAGAGAGATGGCAGAGGTGGCAAAGCGGGTAAAGGATTTAGAAGGCGCACCCCGTACCCGTATGGAGAGCCCGGTTAATTTTTTTCAGAGACTGGAAGAGGAAAACTCTGTAAAAGAGGTTTACAGAGGGGAGTTGTACCTTCCATGGCATAGAGGGACCTATACCTCACAGGCGTGGATAAAGAAGGAGAACCGGCTGATTGAACGGAAGCTTCGGGAGGCAGAGCTGTTGAATTCCATTGTATGCTTTGTGGAAAACGGAGAGAACCGGAGAGCGGAACTGGAAGCTTTATGGAAAGTGCTGCTGTTTAACCAGTTTCATGATATCATTCCGGGAACCTCCATCACCAGGGTTTATGAAGATGCGTTCGTTGCATTAAAAGTAACAGGAGAAAAAGCGGACTGTCTTTATGAGGAGGCAAAAAGACAGATTACAGGATCTAAGGAAGACGGTCTTTTGGTATTTAACCCACTTTCCTGGGAACGGGAAGAGCTGGCAGAAATACCCGTGGGAGAGAGTGAGCATCTGATCCGCAGCGGCAGACTGCCGTTAAGTCAGAGAATCGGTGATAAATTACTGATACCGGTAAAGGTTCCTTCCTGCGGTTATGCCCAGCTTGGATCAAAGGATGGTGGTACTTTTGAAAATTCCGTAATATCAGATAATGAGTGCAGGATATATGAGGATAACGGTTCCTTTATCCTGGAAAACGGATTCGTGAAGGTGGTTGTTGATGGCCTTGGCCAGGTAAGAAGCGTATTGGAGCAGGATACCAGAACCGAATTCGTTGACGGAAACGCAAACCAGCTTCTTCTTTATCAGGACATTAATGTGGATTATGATGCGTGGGAAATGAGCTCTTTCTATAAAAATGTGCCCATTGAGCTGGATCAGAGGGCAGATCTCACCATTGAGGAGACAGGCCCGCTAAAAGCGGTGCTTATGGTAAAACGGCAGATACACGAGTCCTTCATGACTCAGAGGATCTCATTGTCCTATCACAGCAGGCGTATTGATTTTGCTACCATAATTGACTGGAAAGAGACTCACAAGCTGTTAAAGGTCTCATTTCCGGTTACAATCCGCACAGAAGAAGCTTTGGAAGAAATCCAGTTCGGATATGTAAAACGTCCTACCCATCACAACCGCCGTTATGATGCGGACCGTTTTGAGGTGTGTAATCACCGGTATACTGCAATGACACAACCAGGAAGAACGGCAGCTGTGCTCAATGATTCCAAATATGGAATCAGCACGGACGGGAATGCAATGGAGCTTACTCTGTTAAAGGCTCCTGTATGGCCGGATATGTATGCAGATAAAGGAATACAGGAATTTACTTATTCCTTTTACGTGAAAAGCAGTGATTTTGCTGACAGCGGAGTGGTTCGGGAAGGAATGCAGTTAAACAGCCCGCTGACATTCTGGGGAAAAGGAACTGGTAAGAAAGAGTATTTCCGGATTCTGGCAGACAACGTGATTTTAGAGACGGTCAAAATGGCGGAAGATGGGGAAAAGCATCTGATTTTAAGACTTTATGAGGCAATTGGAAAGCATTCCTCCTGTACAGTAACTGTTGGTTTTAAAATCAGCAAATTGTGGGAAACTACCATGGAAGAGAACGCGGTTTCAAAAACGCCGATCCCTGTAAAACACCTTGGAAACGAAAGTGAGTTTCTCCTGAATTTTGCTCCTTTTGAAATAAAAACACTACGTCTGATTTTATAAACGCAAAAAATGCGAGTAAGATGGTTTCAATAAAAACAAATTACGCATAGCAACAATGTACCCAAAATATTATAATGTTTTCATCAGCTTTAAGAAAAATCATACCAAAATTTAATATGGAGTTAACAAAATGCAAAAGAAGCTAATCATTTTTACAGACAGTGGGGATACCATTATTGACGAAGGCACCGAAATACGCAATGATGAGGGTATTGTAGTCCACGCAGAATTGATCCCCGGTGCGGGGGAGACGCTAAAAGCTCTTTACGACGCCGGTTATGTCATTGCCATGGTGGCTGACGGGGAAGAACAGTCTTTCACCAATGTTTATGAAGAAAATGGCCTTGGTTATTGCTTCCACACCAGAACAATTTCCGAGATCGTTGGTATCCAGAAACCTTCCGAGAGAATGTTTATAGATGCTATGGAGAAAAATCACCTGACAGAAGAAGACAAAAAGAGGGTGGTTATGATTGGAAACAATGTGAGAAAGGATGTTGCAGGAGCCAACCGCTTTGGAATCACCTCAATTCTCATAGACTGGTCTCCGCGCTATGATATGAATCCGGCTGATGAGTGGGAAACGCCGGACTATACCGTCCACGAGCCGAAGGAGCTTCTGGCACTGATTGAGAGTCTGGAGGCAGAGCTTCAAAAAGACGGGAATGAATAGAAGGAGGGTATGGATATTATGAAAGAAAAGACAACGAAGGAAAAGGCGCGTAAGATTCCTTTTAAGGTATATATACGCAATACCTGGCAGCTTTACTTAATGCTTCTGATCCCGGTCATTTATATGCTTATGTTCCGTTATAAGCCCATGATCGGTGGCGTAATTGCCTTTAAGAAGTTTAATGTGTTTGCAGGGGTGTGGAACAGCCCATGGGTTGGTTTTGCCAACTTTAAAGAAGCTTTTGGTTCTAAGGACTTCTGGAATGCACTGAAAAACACGTTGATTTTAAATGCGGGTGACTTGATTATCGGTTTCCCGATTCCGGTATTGATTGCAGTATTCCTGTTTGAAATCAGAAATTTAAAGATCCGGAAAGCAACACAGACAATTTTATATCTGCCAAACTTCCTTTCCTGGGTTATCATTGCAGGTATTATTACACAGCTGTTTTCAACCAGCGGACTTGTTAATGATATCATACGTAAAGTAGGTTTAAGGGAAATTAATTTCTTAAGCAACACCTTTATCTGGAGATTTGTATACTGGTTCGCCGGAATATGGCAGTCAGCAGGCTATTCTTTAATTATTTATCTGGCAGCACTGTCAGCGACGGATCCTTCTCTGGGAGAAGCGGCTTATATTGATGGTGCCACAAGACTTCAAAGAATTGCACACGTTACGATCCCTCAGATCAGACCTACTATTTCCATTATGCTGATCATGCAGCTTGGAAAGATCGTCTCCATCGATTTTGACCGTCCTTATATGATGGGTAACACACTTGTTAAAAGTGCCTCCGACGTTATCAGTACCTATGTTTACAGTGTAGGTCTTCAGGCAGGCCGGTTTGATTTTGCCACTGCAGTTGGTTTATTCCAGTCAGTAGTCGGTATCGTAATGATCCTGTCCGTTAATCAAATATCTAAAAAAATGGGAGAGGAGGGAATTATGTAATGGCAGAATTAAAAAGCAAATCAGACAGACGGTTCCAGTTGTTCTGGAACACAGCATTTATAATAATCAGTATCGTAGCGCTGATCCCTATTTTTCGCGTAATTTCCATGTCATTAAGTTCCAAAGACGCAATTTTAGGCGGTAAGGTATTCCTTTATCCGATTCAGTTTACAACGGAAGCTTATGTCCGTGCATTTAAAAGTGGAAGTTTCCTTTCCGCATTTGTTTATTCCGTTTTCCTGATGCTGGGTTCAACTGCAGTCTGTATTGTCATGACTATTGCAGCAGCATACCCTCTTTCAAAGAAGAATTTAAAGGGCGGAACGATCATTATGACAATGTTCGTACTGACCATGTATCTGGATCCGGGTATTATTCCGAAATATTTAAATGTGAAAGATTTCAAATTGATTGATACGGTATGGGCACTGATTATACCAGAGGCGCTGAGCGCATATAACATGATCATCATGTGTACTGCTTTCAAAGGACTGGATTCTTCATTGTATGAAGCTGCCAAAATAGACGGCTGTAACGAGATTCAGACATTATTCAAAGTAGCACTTCCGCTGGTATACCCCACATTGGCAACACTTGCTTTGTTCTATGCAGTGGGAAGATGGAACCGTTTAAGCGATGTTTTATACTATGTAAACAGCTCCAGACTGTATACTGTTCAGATGATATTAAAGCAGTTGATAGAATCTGTTGCAATATCACAGCAGGAAGGAGTAGCTTCCCAGCTTGTAGCAGATAATATTAAATCTGCAAGTATTGTAATTTCCATGACACCTATGCTGATTGCCTATCCGTTTATCCAGAAGTACTTTACAAAGGGCATTATGCTTGGTGCAGTAAAAGGTTGATTATTTATTTTTTTATAATAAATAAATGAAGAAAAGAAAGGGAGGTTTTATTAATGAAAAAAGCAAGATTATTAAAAAGCTGTATGGCAGTATTTGCAGCAGCAGCTCTGGTAACCGGCTGTGGTTCCAGTGCAGGTAAAGATGCTACAACAGCAGCAGCAACCACCGCAGCAGGCGGTACAGAAACAAAAGCAGAGGCAACAACTGCAGCAGATAAGGGAGAAGAAGTAACCATTAAGGTTATGGTATGGGACAGAGGTGATGCAGCTCCAGGAACAACCGTGGAGAAGAACACCCAGACAGAATGGATCAAGCAGCAGATGAAAGAAAAGTACAACATTAATGTTGAATACGTTTCTGTTCCAAGATCCTCTTCTGATGATAAGTTAAATATCATGATGTCTGGCGGAAGCGCTCCTGATATCGTATTCACCTACAATCAGGGTATTTTCTATAACTTTGCGCAGAACGGCGGTCTGGCAGATTTAACACAGGCTTATGAAACCTATGGTACCGACATTAAGAAATATGTTTCTGATGCACAGAATATGGGCCAGATTGAGGGAAAACAGCTTGCTATTATGAAACAGAGAGGTGTGGAATCTCCTCGTCATACTGCTTTTATCCGTCAGGACTGGCTGGATAAACTGGGAATGCAGATGCCAAAAACAAAAGAAGATCTCGTAGCTTATTTACAGGCAGTAAAAGATAAAAATCCAGGCGGAGTAGACAATGTAATTCCGTGGGCAATGAGCGGACGTAATGATACAGAGAAGGGCTATTTGAATTTCGTAGCATCCTATGTAAACTATGCAAATGACAAAGATGCTTATATGTATAGTGAAGGTTATGCAGCAGTTGCTCCTGGAGCAGTTGATGGAATTAAGAAGTTAAATGAGCTTTATAATAAAGGACTTATTTCTAAAGATTTTGCAACAGATACTCAGGAAGATATCTACAAAGCTCAGTTAACTGCAGGCAACGTAGGATTCTATTTAGATGATACAGAGCGTACGTTTGATTTTATCTCTGTATTAAATCAGACTTTAGGCAGCAAAACTTTTGTTCCGGTACAGTGTTTTGAACTGGCAGATGGTTCTTACCGCACACCGTTTGAGCAGAGATATGGTATGTTTATCATGATTCCAAAGACCAGCGAGAAGAAAGTTGATGCTTGTATGAAATACTTAAACTGGCAGGCTGATCCGGAAGTAGCAGAAAATATTGTTTATACAACAGAGCATAAAAGAGACGAAAATGGCGTACCGCTTAAGTTTACAGATGAAGAGCTCTATGCAAAGGGCTATCCTAAGACACTCGATGATTTAAATATCGTAAACCTTGCAATGGAGTGGACAACAAAGAAAGACTCTATCGTTGGAAAATGGGCAAAAGATTATCCTGGTGTAGGAAATACTGATTGGTTCTCAAACTTCTACGATGTACGTTCCGAAGGAAAGTTCCGTTATCCTGTATATTCCAACATTTCACAGGCTGAAAGTGACTATGGACAGAATGTAGAGAACATGATGATCGAATATGTTTACAAGCTGGTCAGCTGTTCACCAGATCAGTTCGATGCTCTTCAGAAGACAGAATATGACAACCTTGTAAATGCAGGGCTGCAGAAGATTCTTGACGCAAGAGCAGAATATTTTGACACAATAAAGTAATTCCTTTTACAGGGCAGCAGGCTATAAGAAGCTCGTTACAGCTCTTTCTCATCGAAATAATGATGATGCCGGGAAGCTGTAACGGGCTTTTTCTGCCCATCTGATCGTTAAAGAATTGTCGGAATGCTGTTTCCGCCTCCGTCTTTACGAAATTCAGAGGGCGACTGGCTGCAATACTTTTGAAAGATTCGGTTAAATTGTGAAAAGCTTGTAAATCCGCATTCTTCCGCCAGTTCAGAAATCTTCTTTTTCGTGTTTAAAAGCAGGTATTGTACGTTTCGGATCCGTGTCATCTGAATGTACTGGGTCAGGGTGTAGCCCGTCACATCTTTAAACTGATGGGACAGATAGTAGGGACTGATATAAAATTCCCTGGAAAGGGAGTCCAGTGTTAATTCTTCTGAATAATGATTATGAATGAAGTTGGCGATGGTGTATATTTTTTGGGAAGCTTCATCCTTTAGTGGTTCGTTGGTATAGGTGTTAAATGGTGCCAGCTGCCGTAAAGTATAGAGAAACTCCACGAACATTCCATGAACAATCAGTGATTTAAGTTCGGGTTCCTCATCCTGAAAGGAGTAGCGGTAAATGCGATTGAGTTTTTCGTTAATCAGCTGCTGCTGTTTGGAAGGGAAACGAAAAATGGGAAGCGGGGAGTAAAAGGGTTCAAAGAGCTTCTGGTAGGTTTCCGGCATTCCCCAGAGTGATGGGGGATATAAAAAACCGATGATCAGCCGTTTGCTGGGAGCGCCTTTCTGATATTCGGAGCGGTGAAGCACCGATGGCCGGAGAAGTACGATATCGCCTGACCGGATGGAATAAGGGATACCTTCTACCAGATGGTATGCCTGGGGACTGATCAGTATCATCAGTTCATAAAAAGAATGAAAATGCTGAAATGGCATGTTGATATCAAAGGATCGTTCATCATAATCAAAGTAATAATAAAGGGAATGCTGGATATCGTTAATGGTGATATTATGTCTTTTCTTATAAAGCAGTGTATCATCAGGATTTGTCATAGGAACCACCTTTATACTTTCTATGAAATAGTCATGTATCGGATATTCATTATAGCAGAATGATGACAAGATGTGCAATACATTGGCGAATAAAAAAGAAAAATATTGTAGAGATTGCAATGTGCCTCCAACTGTTTCGTTGGTTGGCAGCAGAAAGGAAGTGGCAAAAGAATGGAAAATTTAAAAGAGAAAATAAACCTGCTTGTATCCAGCTTTGAAAAAATTCTGTATGATGAAGATGATATCTTTTTAAAAAACATGCAGACCAATAATCTGGCTGGAGACAATCCGGAACGGTACCGCTACTGGGAATGGACACAGGGAGTCGGTTTATTTGGATTATGGAAGATCTATGAGGAAACCGGCGAGGAAGAAATTATAAACAAACTGAATAAGTATTATGAAAGACAGCTTACCATTGGTTTGCCTGCCCGGAATATTAATACAACAGCCCCGCTTTTAGCCTTAACCTATCTGGTTGAAAAAGAGGGAAATGAGACATATATGGAAATCTGCCGGGACTGGGCGCAGTGGCTTGTGGATGAACTTCCAAAAACAGAAGAAGGCGGATTTCAGCATTTGACTTCTGATACGCTCAACGAACAGGAACTTTGGGATGACACCCTGTTTATGTCTGTTTTATTCCTGGCACGTATGGGTGTGATTTTAAAGAAGCAGGAATGGATTGATGAGGCTGAGTACCAGTTTTTAGTCCATGTGAAATACTTAGCTGACAGAAAGACCGGTCTTTGGTATCATGGCTGGACATTCCATGGCTGTCATAATTTTGCCGGTGCATTCTGGGGAAGAGGCAACAGCTGGATTACAATGGCCATTCCGGAATTATTCGGCATTATTCCATGCAGCGGTGCAGTCAAACACTATTTAACAGAAGCATTGAAAAATCAGATTGATGCG
>NZ_JBANEW010000015.1:0-174283 GCF_049890855.1 Lacrimispora sp. 38-1
AAAGGTACACCTTTTTGACACTAAAAATAAGAAAATTTATGAAAAATCGGTTATTTTAATCGAAAATAAGACAATTATAACTATATTAAGTAATAATGGAAGGGGGCCGGTCTAAAACCGGTACCTGTAACTGCCAGTTTTAAGTCTGTCAATGAAGTAAATGGGAGAATCTCCGCAACTTCAGAGGAGAGTGCAGCTGCAAGTGAAGAGTTAAACAGCCAGGCAGAGGCAATAATGGGGCTGATCAGCCACTTTAAGCTTAAAACAAGAGTCAACTCATGATAGAAGGTGTAGTAAATGACGGAAAAAGATGCTTATGTTCTTCTGGAGCAGATTCGGAGTATTATTTTAAATAAACCGCCGGTGGGAGACCTGGAAGGAGAAGCGCCAGTATATAAGGAGCTGCAGGAGACAATTTCCTGTCTTTCCAGATGCATGAATGAAATGAAAGTAAGAGAGCACAAGCTGATAGAGCAGGCGGTTAGAAGCAGGGGATTCAGTTCCCTGCTTTTGTCCATAATTAACAGCTTAAAGGACTGGGTTGTTGTAACGGAGGAGAAGACAGGTAAAATCCTTTATACCAATAATCTGGTTAGAAAGCGTCTCTATAATCAGGAAAACGGGCATTTTTTCTGCGGAGAGACGTGCGGGCTGATGGAACGGCTTCAGTCATCTGAAGAAATAACAGATAAACATAAATACGAGTTTAAATGCAGCAGAGAGAAATTCTTTCAGGTAGAATCCCATCCTCTGAAGTGGGAAAATACGAAAGCGGTCATTCATCTGATCACAGATGTGACTTATCAGAAAGAAACAGAAGCCTATCTGGAAGTGATGGCATATAAAGATGAACTGACGGGGCTTAATAACCGGAGATGCTGTATCAGTACCATTGATGAGTATATTAAGGCGGAATCATCATTTGCCTTGTGTATGGTGGATTTAGATGGATTAAAAACAATCAATGATCAGTTTGGTCATTTAAACGGAGATCAATATTTAAAATGTGTATCTCAGGAATTAAAAGAGTCTGCCGGAAAGGGTGATTTTGTCTGCCGATTCGGCGGAGATGAATTTGTAGTCCTTTACCGGGGACTAACGGAAGGTGAGGCTGAGGAAAGGCTGGCTGGAATAAACCGGAATCTTTCCGGCATTTTGGCAGGCTACCCTATGTCTGTCAGCTATGGAATCATCTGTATTAAAAAAGAAATGAATCTGCTGCCTGAGACTGCCTTAAAGATAGCGGATGAAAAAATGTACAGGTTAAAAAGACTAAGAAAGCAGAAAAAAAGAAGTCTTAAGAAAGCAGTAACCGGCAGGTGTATCTTTTCTTGTGTTTTTTATGATTTTACATTATAATGATAGGCAGGTAAAATGAAATGGGAGCAAGAAAAGAATGAGATTTATTGGAAGCAAGACACTGCTGCTGGATCAGATTAAGAGTGTAATTGACGAGAAAGCACCGGAAGCGGAAAGCTTTTGTGATATATTTTCTGGAACCGCTGCGGTTGCCAGATATTTTAAACAGTGGTACCAGGTCTGTTCCAATGACCTGCTGTACTTTTCTTATGTGCTTCAGCGGGCAACCGTTGAGAACGATCAGATGCCGGAGTTTACCCGTTTGCAGGCAGAGACAGGGATTGCAGATCCACTGGACTATTTTAACGGGTTACAAAAGAAGGAATTGGAAGAGCTGCCTGTGGAACGGCGCTTTTTTCAGAATACATATGCACCTGTGGGCGGCCGTATGTATTTAAATGATGACAATGCACTTCGCATCGACTTTGCACGCTGTACCGCAGAGGACTGGAGGACCTCCGGATTGTTAAGCGAAGATGAGTATTTTTATCTGGTTGCATGTATTGTAGAGGGAATCCCTTTTGTTTCCAATACATCAGGAACCTATGGCGCTTTTCATAAGTCCTGGGAGAGAAGAAGCTATAAGCATTATGAGCTTTATCGGCTTCCTGTCACTCACAATGGGAAGGAAAACCGCTGCTATAATGAAAATGGTTCGGATTTATTAAAACGGCTGGAAGGTGATATACTCTATATCGATCCCCCTTATAATTCCAGACAGTATTTTTCTAATTATCATGTTCTGGAGACAGCTGCCAGATATGATTATCCAGATGTGCGGGGAGTCACCGGACAAAGACCGGAAGCAGAAGGGCAGAAATCAGAGTTCTGTATGAAAAACAAGGCAGTTCCTGCCTTTGAGGAATTGCTTTCTAACGCCAGGTACCGCCACATCATACTGAGTTACAGTACAGATGGACTGATGTCAATGGAAGAGATAGAAGCGGCCATGAAAAAATATGGAAAGCCGGAGACTTATCAGGTTTATGAGATCCCTTACCGCAGATACAAGAGCCGGAAAGTGAAAGAAACGGAACGTTTAAAGGAGCTTTTGGTTTACATAGAAAAGCAGGTGCCGCCATGTACATAAAAAGTCCTCTTAACTATACAGGAGGAAAGTTTAAGATTCTGGAACCTGTTATTCAGGCATTTCCGGCTGATATCCGCACATTTGTGGACGTGTTTGCAGGAGGGTTTAATGTAGGGATTAATGTAGAGGCTGAGACGATTATCTGCAATGATCAGATTAATTATTTGATTGAGATGTTTCAGATCTTTCAGTCTACGGATATCGATGAGCTGCTGGAACGGATTAGAAACATTATCAGTACCTATAAGCTGACCCAGCAGAATAAAGACGGGTACTATGCACTTCGGTCTGATTACAATCGAACCGGTGATTTAACAAAGCTTTTTGTTCTGACCTGTTATGCGTTCAATCACCAGATCAGGTTTAATAACAGCCATGAATTCAACTCTCCTTTTGGGAGAAATCGTAGTTCTTTTAACAGCAATATTGAAAAGAATCTGATCCGGTTTTGTCTGGCGCTTCAGAAAAAGAATATTCAGTTTACCAACAGGGATTTTACAGAGCTGGAATATTCGAAACTAGGACCGGAAGATCTGGTGTACTGCGATCCGCCATATCTGATTTCCACTGGGAATTATAATGATGGTAACCGGGGGTTCAAGGACTGGAAGGAAAAGGAAGAACGGGCGCTGCTGGACTTGCTTGACAGACTGAATCAGAATGGAATCCGGTTTGCTCTGTCCAATGTATTTTATCATAAGGGACTTTCCAATGAACTTTTGATTGAATGGAGCCGGAAGTACCGGATCCATTATATAGATAAAACTTATTCTAACTGTAATTATCAGTTTAAAGAACGGGATGCAGTTACGGTTGAAGTGCTTATAACAAATTATTAATAAAAGCGGAACCTCTGATTTGTTTGCAGAGGAGCCGTTTTTTTATGGAGTGGTCATTTTTCATAGCTTTACTCATCTCATTTTAATCATAGTCAGTTTATTTTTTTAATAACTGCAGAACTCCTTTTTCTGTACATACATAGATTGTCTGATAGATAGATTCAAAAGAATAATCTTCATTTGTTATCCACCACTTAACAGTTGCCATTACATTGGCTGCATAGAGTTCTGCAAAAAAAAGTTCAGAACCTTCATATAACATTTTTATGTGATGGTTAACAAGGTAATCATAGATACTATTTTTAATTGATTCCTGCATCTGTACATAAGGTGAAAATGAACTTTCCTGAATGCTCCACAAACCTAACAGCATTTTTTTGTTTTTTCTTAAATTATAGAAAGCGTCTTTTATTAAAACTTTAGTGTTGATGTCGTAACCCCCAAATGATTTCATAAAAATTTCTATGTAATCATCTAAGAAAGTGTTGCAGATATCTCTGGCTAATTCTAACTTATTATTATAAAAAAGGTAGTAAGTAGTACGGTTCATACCTGCAGCCTTCGTTATTTGTTTTATGGTTATGGAATTATAATCCTGCTGCCCGAGAAGAAAGATAAAGGCTGTATGAAGCTTATTGACACCATTTTCCGAAGTTAAATGTTTATTCATAATTTACTTCCTTTATATTGGTCGACACATAGATTGGAGAGTGTCTTGATATATTTCTGTTTTTATTTTAACATCATATCATAAAAATTTATATTATGATAGGAGACAGATAATGAACAACAGAATATGTGATGTGTTAGATATTGAAAAACCTATTATTCAAGGACCAATGGCCTGGATTTCTACCGCACCTTTGGCAGCTGCTGTATCCAATGCCGGGGGACTTGGCGTACTCGGTGTTGGCTTTGCACCATTAGATTTTGTTAAACAGCAGATTATGCAGACAAGACAATTGACAGATAAACCATTTGCCATAAATACAATAATGATACCAGAGAATCTGGAGGCTATAACAGAGGTTATCAGGGAAATGCTACCACCAGTTATTTATGCTGATAGTTTACAAGGATTAAAAAGTGATTTGTGCAGCAAGTATTTTTCGTTATGGCACTCATTTGACTGTAAGGTAATAGTGAAGGCTTCCTGCATAGAGGATGCTATCAATGCGGAACAAGGCGGTGCGGATATTATCATTGTAAAAGGCTGGGAAGGCGGCGGACATGTTACTTTTGAGGCTACTACTGTTTTGGTACCGCAGGCTGTGGATCAATTGCATGTTCCTGTTGTAGCAGCCGGTGGAATCGCGGATGGACGCGGTATGGCAGCAGCAATTGCTTTGGGTGCGGAGGGTGTAGAGATGGGGACTGTATTTATGGCAGCAAGTGAGGCATCTATTCACCTGAACGTAAAGGAAAGTGTGATTAAGGCTGGAGATATGTCAACTATCATAACGGGGTATTCAACAGATGAACCTTGCCGTCAGATTAAAAATAAATTAGCAGATGAGATGACTGAGATTGAAGCTCTGAATACAAAAGCGGTAGCAGCAGAAAAGTTAAGACCAGTAGCAGAAAGCTCATTGAAAAAAGCTATGATGGATGGAGATATGGAAATGGGCGCCGTTATGGTGGGTCAGATAGTGCCGCTTATTACATCGATAAAGCCGGTTAAAGAAATCATCGATGGAGTGATTAGAGAAACAAAAGAGCGATTAGAAATAATATCAAAATACAAATTTAATTAAAGAGTATACAAGCTATGCATTCCTTCCAGGCAGATGGAATGCATAGCTTGTTGAAATTTTACGTTTTGCAGCAGCCCCATAATAATAAATTCAGGGCTGATCCTTCTCTACCTTAATTTCCCAATGAATCAGAAAGGTGAGCGCAGCACGAAGAACAATGATGGCAGCAACCAGAACCACCTCAGAAAGCTCCCGTACAACTACAGTTCTTAGAATCTCACTTCCAAGCTTAAATTCCAGACCCAGTGCCATGCCCTGGGCAAGATGCAAACGTATGGCAGGATTATGTTTCACATAGTTGATAATACCTTTTACGCCCGATACAATGATAACAATTACTCCCATGAATTCAAAGAGAAGAATTGCCACATCGACTACCTGCCTCAACAAAAGTTCCAGATTTTCTACCATGTGTTTCCCCTCCGTCTGGCATTATTAATTGGATTTAACTTCCTTCCAGGCTTCGTTATAAAGGCTGTCTGGCTGATCTCCCAGGTACTGATATACTTCGCTGTTCTTTAACACGCTGTCATCTGGGAATAAAGCCTTGTTATTTTTCAGTTCCGGATCAAGAAGGTCAAAAGCCCCTTTATTTGGTGTGGGGTAAGTGATGTATTCAAAGTTCTTCTTTGCAATATCCGGACGGCATAAGAAGTTGATCCACTTTTCAGCATTTTCCTTATTGGGAGCATTGGCTGGAATTACCCAGGAATCAAGCCATAGATTGGTTCCCTCTTCCGGGATTACGTATTCCAGAGAATAATCAAGACCAAGCTCCTTTACTTCGTTCTGGATATAAAGCATCTCACCGGAGTAGATAACGCCCACAGCTGCTTCGCCCCCGATCATCTTGTCACGGACCTGATCGATCACATAAGCCTGTACCAGCGGTTTCTGCTTAATTAAAAGCTCTTTCGCTTCATTGATTTCTTTTTCATTGGTGGTATTCATGGAATATCCCAGTGATTTTAACGCCACCATAAATGCATCCCGGACACTGTCCTGCATCAGGATGTTGTCTTTGAATTTTTCATCCCACAGATCGGACCATTTGGTAGGAGCGTCTTCTTTCGCCACCATGCTGGTATTGTAAAGAATTCCTACAGTTCCCCAGCAGTAGGGGACGGAATATTTGTTTTCCGGGTCGAAGCTCTTTGACATCTCTAAGTACTTGGGATCGATTTCCTTCAGGTTTGGAATGTTGTCAAAATTAATTTCTGAAAGAAGGTTGTTCTGTGCCATCTTCTGAATCATATAGTCAGATGGGCAGACTGCATCATATTTGACACCGCCTGCTTCTATGACAGGATACATCTCTTCATTGGTCTCAAATAAGTCGTACACAACCTTAATGCCCGTTTCTTTTTCGAATTCCTGAATGACTGATTCGTCAATGTATTCTCCCCAGTTGTAAACGTAAACCTCTCCGTTGCTTCCTGCCTTAGCCTGGGATTTTCCGCAGCCGCTTAACAGGGAAATGGAAAGCAGGGCAAGGGTGCCGATCGTCATAACCGTTTGTACTCTTTTTTTCATATACGTGATCTCCTGTTATTTTTTTCGCTTTGGTGCAAAGTTGGTGATTAAAAGAAGAACCAGCACCGTTAAAAAGATAATCGTGGAAAGTGCATACATGGAAGGTTTGATTCCTCTGCGCACTTCACTGTAAATTAAAGTCGATAATGTATTAATGCCGGCGCCCTTTGTAAAGTGAGTGATAATAAAATCATCAAGAGACATGGTAAATGCCAGCAGGAATCCGGAAAGTACACCTGGAAGAATGTCCGGGAATACTACTTTGAAAAAGGCCAAAACCGGGGTGGCTCCCAGGTCCATGGCTGCCTCGTAGGTACTTTTATCTGTCTGCTTTAACTTCGGCATGACACTTAATATGACATACGGAATGTTAAAGGTAATATGTGCGATCAGTATGGTATTAAATCCCAGGGAAATTCCGAAAGCGATGAATGCCAGCATTAAGGAAATTCCGGTCACAATATCCGCATTCAGCATGGGAATGTTGGTGATGCCCATGACAAGAGAGCGGGGAAACTGCTTCATGCTGTTAATTGCAATGGCTGCTGCTGTGCCGATAATTACTGCAATCAGAGACGAGACAAATGCAATCAGCAGTGTTGTATAAAGTGCATCCATAATTGTGCTGCTTGAGAACAGCTCTGTATACCATCTGGTAGTAAAACCGCCCCACTGGGTGCGTGATTTTGAATTATTAAAGGACAGCACTGTCATGGTAGCAATCGGTGCATACAAAAACACTACCATAAGTACCAGGTAAAAATCCTGGATAAAACGTTTGAGAAAAGCTGTTTTTCGATTCATCACAGTACCGTTCCCTCCCCATTTTTATCATACTTGGCAATGAACGCCATGCTGATTAAAATAAATACCATAAGGACCAGAGAAAGGCCGGAGCCTAAGTTCCAGTTGCTCCCTTTCGTAAATTCCTGCTCGATTACATTGCCGATTAAAAGTATCTTGCTTCCCCCTAATATATTAGAGATTACGAAGGTTGTAAGGGCAGGAACAAAAACCATGGTGATGCCGCTTACGATACCAGGTATGCTTAAAGGAAGAAGAATCCGAATGAGCACCTGAGCAGAATTAGCGCCTAAATCCCTGGCAGCATTGATCACATTGTCATCAATTTTCATCAGCACGTTGTAAATAGGAAGAACCATAAATGGAAGGAAGTTATAAACCATACCAAGAATAATAGCTCCCGGAGTGTTGATAAGTCCCTGGTTTGGCAGATGAAGTGTGGATAAGATTCCGTTAATCACACCATTCTTTTCCAGAAGCGTCTGCCATGCAAGCGTGCGGAGAAGAAAATTCATCCACATGGGAAGGATAAAGATAAATACGATAAAGCTTCCCTGTCCCATGCCTCTTGAACGGAGGACAATTGCCAGGGGATAGGCCAAAAGCAGGCATAAGACCGTGCTTAAAAGGGATAGTCCCAGGGAAAGCCACAGTGCTTTTGCGTGTTCTTCCGTGGTGATAGAAAGAACATTGGAAAGCGTGAAAGCTCCGCTCTTGTCAGTCAGTCCGTAAAATACAATCAGTGCAAGAGGAATCAGGATAAAGCCGATCATCCACAAAAGATACGGTCCGGACAACAATTTCTTATTCATTGACTCCCACGGCCTCCTCATCCTCTGAAGCCGGCTTATTCATGATCTGGATATCAAAAGGATCGACATGAATGCCCACCTTTTGCCCAACCGGGAATAAGTCCGTACTGTGTACCAGCCATTCAAAGCCATCCGGTGAAGTCACTTCCATTTCATAGTGAACACCTTTAAAAATTAAATGCGTTACCACTCCCTGAAGGCTGCCGTTCTCCGGAGCAACCAGGTCGATGTCTTCCGGTCTGATTACCACATCGACAGGGGTGTTGAATCCGAATCCCTTATCCACACAGGTAAATTTAGCGCCGAATATTTCCACCAGCTCATCTCTTAGCATAATTCCAGGCACGATGTTGCTTTCTCCAATGAAGTCAGCCACAAATGCATTCTCCGGTTCATTGTAGATATTTTCCGGAGTTCCCATCTGCTGAATGTAGCCCTGATTCATGACAACGATGGTGTCTGACATCGTCAGTGCCTCTTCCTGGTCATGGGTTACATAAATAAAAGTAATGCCAAGCTCATTTTTTAAACGGATCAACTCATACTGCATATCCTGACGCAGTTTTAAATCCAGTGCGCCCAAAGGTTCATCCAGCAGAAGAACCCGGGGTTCGTTAACGATGGCTCTTGCAATAGCGATTCTTTGCTGCTGCCCGCCGCTTAAGGAACTGACGCTGCGGTTTTCAAAACCATCTAAGTTTACCAGCTTTAAGGCGTATTTGATCTTATCCTGAATATAGGATCTGGATTTATTCTTAATTTTCAAACCGAATGCAATATTTTCCGCAATGGACATATGATTGAAAAGGGCATACTTCTGAAATACCGTGTTCAGCTGCCTTTTATTAGGAGGCAGATTGGTGATATTCTGCCCGTCAAAGATGACTTCGCCTTTGCTGGGACTCTCAAAACCTCCGATGATCCGCAGGGTAGTGGTCTTTCCGCAGCCGCTTGGGCCAAGTAATGTAACAAAGGTGTTCTCCTTTACGGAGAGATTTAAATCATCAAGAACCATAGTCCCGTCAAAGCTTTTTGATATATTTCTTAAATCAATGAGTGGCTGACCCATGAGCTTTATCCTCCTGTTAAAAGCTTGGAGGTGAACTTACCCAGATTAAGGAAGCACCTGCCTTGCTGCTTAAGTAATGTTTTTTATCTGGTATAAAGTAAAAGGATTCCCCTTTTTTCGCTTTATATGTTTTGTTTCCTATATGAATGGAGATGCTTCCCTGCAGCACATATCCGAATTCTTCTCCTTCATGAGGATTGTCCGGATAAGTCTGTCCCCCTGATTCCAGGGTCAGCAAAATGGGCTCCATCATATTTTTCTGTGCGTTTGGAATGATCCATTTGATTTCATTCTTTAGATCTGCGTCGTGTTTTTCAAAATAATCGGTTTTGCCGAACACGATCTGCTCTTCCCGGCTTTCGTTAAAAAACTCTCCGATGGAGGTTCCAAGACACTGTAAAATATCCATAAGAGTCGCAATGGAGGGGGAGGTTAAGTCCCTTTCCAGCTGAGATATAAATCCCTTTGAGAGCTCCGCGCGGTCAGCCAGTTCTTCCTGAGTCAGCCCTTTTAAAACGCGCAGTTCCTTTAATTTTGTACCGATATCCATGTGCTCCTCCTTCTTATTATGTTAAGCTGAAAGTTTACTAATACTAACTGACGATAAATATAACTATAAAGTTTAGTAATAATAAACACGCAGCAAGATACATTATACTTGTTTTTCCATGTATGTCAATAGTTTTTAAGGAAGTTTTTCCTTAACAAACAGGGAAACTTATGATATGATATTTCTAGTTTATACAAGGAAGATTCGAGGAGGAAAAGTGTTATGACAGGTAAATATATGGCGTATGTAGGTTCCTATTCCTACAATGGACAGGCCAAGGGTATCACTGTGTATGATGTCGATGTGGAAAAGGGCCGTTTTATCCCAAGATGTGAAGTGGAAGTAGACAATTCTTCTTATGTTATTGCTTCCAACAATGGCAGGACACTTTATTCCATAGCAGATGAAGGCGTGGTATCCTTCCGTATCCATCAGAATGGTTCCATAACAAGATTAAATTCTGCGAATATTAAAGGGATGAGAGGCTGTCATTTATCTACGGATAAAGATGACAGATATATTTTTGTATCCGGTTATCATGACGGAAAATGCACGGTGCTCCGTTTAAATGACGATGGTTCCGTAGGAGAGATTGTGACCGGAGTGTTCCACAAGGGACTGGGCAGTGTGGCAGAAAGAAATTTCCGGCCCCATGTAAGCTGTTCCAGACGGACTCCGGATGGAAAGTTTATTATGGTCGCTGATCTGGGAATTGATCAGGTGAAGATCTACCATTTTGATGAAAAGGACGAAGAGATGCTTCTGGTAGATGCCATAAGAAGCGATTTAGAGTCTGCCCCAAGATGTTTCCGGTTCAGCGAAGATGGAAAGTTCTTTTATCTGGTACATGAGCTTAAGAATGTCATTGATGTATTTACCTATGAAACGGGGGACCATCAGCCAAAGATTGAAAAGATCCAGACCATAAAGACGACTGGTCCCAAGCCTCTGACACAACTGACTGCAGCAAGTGCCCTTCGTTTCTCTAATGATGAAAAGCACATGTTTTGCGGAAATGCAGGAGATAATACGGTTACGGTATATGACCGTGATACCCGGACAGGTCTGTTGACCTATTTATGCTGCCTGCCGATCAGCGGAAGCTATCCAAAAGATATCTGCGTATTCCCGGATGACAGGCATATCGCTTCCATTAACCACGAGACCGGAAGCATTACCTTCTTTACGGTGGATTACGAAAAAGGACTTTTAATTATGAACGGCAAAGAACTGAAGGTTAATGAGCCCAATAGCTGCGTAATTGTACAAGTCAGCAAATAAAAGGAGAGACAACTATGGCGGGATCGACACTTGGCACAATATTTAAAATCACAACATGGGGAGAATCCCACGGAAAAGGAATCGGTGTGGTAGTAGACGGCTGTCCTGCCGGTCTTTCGCTGGAAGAAAAGGATATTCAGTGTTTTCTTGACCGCAGAAAACCGGGGCAGAGTAAATTTACTACGATGCGCAGTGAAGGAGATCAGGTGGAGATCTTATCCGGCGTATTTGAGGGAAGAACAACCGGAACACCCATCTCGATGATTGTCTGGAATACAGACCAGCGCTCTAAAGATTACGGGAATATTATGGAAGTTTACCGTCCTGGCCATGCTGATTACACCTTCGATGAAAAATATGGTTTCAGGGATTACCGGGGAGGCGGGCGTTCCTCCGGAAGGGAAACCATCGGCAGAGTTGCGGCTGGTGCCATAGCTGCCTGTTTTTTAAAAAGCCTGGGGATTACTGTGACGGCATATACCAGATCTGTGGGACCGTTTGAAGTAAAAGAAGAAAGTTTTGATTTAAATGAGAGGGACCAAAACCGTCTCTATATGCCTGATAAGGAGACATGTCTCCTTGCAGAACAGTATTTGGAAGAGATGATGGGAAGAAAAGATTCTGTTGGCGGCGTTGTGGAATGCGTCATCGACGGAGTACCTGCCGGAATCGGAGATCCTGTTTTTGACAAATATGATGCCTCTCTGGCAAAAGCAGTTATGTCCATTGGGGCAGTGAAAGGTTTTGAGATCGGTGATGGTTTTATGGCGTCCCGCGCTTTAGGCTCTCAGAATAATGATGGTTTTTGTATGGATACAGAAGGCAGGGCGAAGAAGGTAAGCAACCATGCCGGAGGCGTGCTTGGAGGAATCAGTGATGGGTCCAGAGTCGTTTTCCGTGCCGCTTTTAAACCCACTCCCTCAATCGCACAGCCCCAGAAGTCGGTTACCAGGCAGGGAGAAGAAACGGAGATCGAAATCAAAGGCCGCCATGATCCTATCGTAGTGCCCCGGGCAGTTGTGGTGGTGGAGGCGATGGCAGCTCTTACAACCGTTGATTTACTGCTTGCCAATTTATCTGCCAGAATGGATCGTATTGTTTCCTTTTATGGCAAAGAAACTGAATAACTTGATTATATCCGGTATTTATGCTATGTTAAATGCCGGATATATTACTGAATATTTTTATGGATACGAGGAGAATAACAATGAAGATTGCAATGGGTAATGATCATACAGCGATAGAGATGAAAGAAGCGATTAAAGAATTTGTGGAAAGCAAAGGCTATGAAGTGATTGATTTTGGTACCAATTCCACGGAAAGCTGCGATTATCCGGAATATGGAGAGAAGGTAAGCCGCGCGGTAGCAGATGGAAAGGCAGATTTGGGAATCGCAATCTGCGGAACAGGAGTTGGTATTTCTCTTGCCTGTAACAAAGTTAAAGGAATCCGTGCCTGTGTCTGCAGTGAGCCATATACAGCGAAGCTTTCCAGAATGCACAATGATTCCAATGTCCTCTGCTTTGGTGCCAGAGTTATTGGCGTGGAGATGGCCAAGATGATCACGGAAGAATGGCTTGACGCCAAATATGAAGGCGGAAGACATCAGCGCCGCGTAGATATGGTAATGGACATCGAAAAGAGAAATTAGACGTGTGAAAGGGGGGCCTATGAGTTACGAACCGGAAAACAGGACAAAGCAGACCCTGGCGGAACAGGTTGCAGAGCAAATCCTGAATGATATAGTGGAAAAAGGTCTGGAGGTCGGCGCAAAGATTCCCAATGAATTCGAGCTGGCTGAAAAAATCGGAGTAGGCAGGGGAACGATCAGGGAAGCTGTGAAGATTCTGGTTTCCAGAGAGATTCTTACCATACGAAGGGGAGCAGGAACCTTTGTCTCTGAACGCCAGGGCCTTTTAGATGACCCGCTTGGACTTTCCCTTTTAAAGGACAAAACCCATCTTGCACTTGATCTGTTAAGCATCCGTCTGATGCTGGAACCGGAGATCGCTGCGCTTGCTGCGGCCAATGCCAGACCGGAGCAGCAAAAGGAGCTGGAAAAGTTAAGAGACCAGGTGGAGGAACTGATTAACCGGGGGGAGGACCACACCCATGCAGATATTCTTTTTCACCGACAGATTGCCGCATGCAGCGGCAATCTGGTGATGGAAAAGCTGATTCCTGTGATTCATTCTTCTATTTCCCTGTTTGTGGATTTAACCAATGCCAGACTTAGGCAGGAGACCATTGATACGCACAGGGAAATAACGGACTGCATTGTCAGAAAAGACCCGGAGGGTGCCAGATGCGCCATGTATATGCATCTGACAGTGAACCGGAGAGTGATTAAATCTCTTGAGGGGAATTAGATGGTTATTTCAATCTGGTTCCCTTCCAGACCTACGATACAGCTTTCGTAATAGCCGTCACCGGTCATACGCGGACCGCTGGTCACTTCATATCCATCCTGCATTAGTTTACTGGTGAGCCTGTCAACGTTCTCTTTGCTCCCTGTGCTGAAGGCGATGTGGATGAAACCGGTGCGTGTCAGTGTTTTTTGTGGATCTTCCATAACCGGCTTGCTCATGATTTCCAGCCGGCTGCTGTCTTCAAAAGTTAAAAAATAGGAGCGAAAACCTGTTTTTTGATTGTGGTACCCGCCATTTGCTTTTCCATTAAAATAAATGGTGAAGAATTCCTTCGCTTTTTCCAAATCATTTACATACATGGCAATATGTTCAATCTTCATTATGATCCTCCTCATTATTCCTGTATTTCCCGTCGGATTAAAATTCCCTTCATGTATTCTGTTTCATTATGCGTCTGAAAGACCAGTTCTTTTTCTTCTTCTGTACAACCTATCAGAATCTTAATTTCCGAATCCCGTTTCATTAAATCCACAATACACATGACTGCGTCAATTCTTTTATTTTTGTCAGTTCCTGCCCAGACGTCTATTCCCTGTCCATCCATGGAAGATGTGTTCTTTAAGTATCCATAATCAACTTTGTATATAAAATCAGGATACTTAGGATGAGCAGATCCCTTAGGTCTGTCAATAACGATTTCGGAATTATTCACAAGCTGGTCCAGAGCAGCCCAGAATTCAGGATTCAATTGGATCGCCTCCTTTTTTACTGACTGAAAGAAGCAGGCTGGCAGCTATATCCCGCCGAGGCTTCCAGACATTGTCTCCATAGTTACTTACTAAGGTTACCAATATCTGATTTTCTTTATCAAAGGCAGAAATAAAGCTAACACCCGGATCACAGCCCTCGAAATGGGGGTTAAAATCATTTCCTGCTTCTGTTAACCAGACTCCATAGCCATAACACCGGTTTTCACCGCTATGATTGGATAACATATTTTTCGTCATGGCAGGAGAGAGCAGCTTGTATGACAGAAGGTTCTCCCAGAACAAGCGGACATCACCAACTGTAGTAAAAGCACCTCCTGCACCGGTGCCTTTGGCATCCACACTATATATATTCGTCCGGTAGTTGTTTCTTTCCCTGTCAAATATGTAATTAAAAGCGCATTTGGCCGGCAGTCTGTCCAGTTCGTAATATCCGGTATGTGTCATATTGCAGGGCGCAAATATTGATTTTTCCAGATATTGGTCAAATTCCATTCCTGTAATCTGCTCCAGAATCATTGCTAATACAACAAAACCAGTATTATTGTATTGAAATCTGCTCCCTTTTGGATACATCATCTCTTTGTTAATGAAAAACGGAAACAGATCTTTGTTGGAACGTATTCTGTAGTTGGGAAAGTCATACCACAAATCTTCATATTCCGTCATTACAGATTCATCGAAATAGTCGGGGATCCCGGAAGTGTGGGTGAGGAACTGCTCAACTGTGATTCCCGGGTCAATCTGCTTCCAGTCAAAATCAAACAGTGTTCCGATTTTATCTTCCAGATGAAGCTTCCCTTTCTCAACCAGCTGTAGGATTGCCACAGCAACGAATATCTTTCCTGCAGAAGCTGTTGCAAATCTGGTTTCAAAATCATTGAGAACTTTATTGGACAGATCTGCATATCCGTATGCTCTCTGGAAAAGTATCTCTTCTTTTTTAGAAATGGATACACAGCCTCTAAAGTCAGTTGGAATTATCTTTTCGATATTCATATAAAAAGCCCCTCTCCTGTTACTGATAATTTTATCTTTATAGTAGCAAAAAAGTGCAGAAAAATATAGTGCATTTATTCGTCGTATGTATTTATACAATTTTAACTCATAACCTGCTGAAAACTGAAATAATGGTTTGAAATTAACTCTGATATTGACTTTAAAGTAGAAAAATGATATTTTTTAATTATAAATACATAATACGTATTACGACTAAGAAAAAAGGAAGTGGCCGCAATGGAATTAAGAAGTCAGCAGGTTAGAAAGATTGCTCCTGAAATGGACCCGCTTAAAATGGGAATGGGCTGGTCTGCCGGGGATTTGGAGAAACCCCAGATTATAATTGAAAGTACATTTGGAGAGAGCCATCCGGGAAGTGCCCATCTTCTTAAGCTGGTGGATCAGGCAGCAGAAGGAATCTATGAGTCCGGCGGCAGGGGAGCGCGTTACTTTGCCACAGATACATGTGACGGCATGAGTCAGGGGCATGACGGAGGTAACTATTCCCTGGTATCCAGAGATATGATCTGCAACATGATTGAAATACACAATAACGCAACCCCTTACGATGCGGGGGTATTCATAGCCAGCTGCGACAAGGCAGTACCTGCCCATTTAATGGGAATCGGCAGAATTAACATTCCCTCCATCGTTATAACAGGAGGTGTGATGGATGCCGGTCCGGATCTTTTAACTCTGGAGCAGATCGGCATGTACAGTGCCATGTGTAAGAGAGGGGAAATTTCTGAAGAGAAGCTTACCTGGTATAAGCATCATGCATGTCCTTCCTGCGGTGCCTGTTCCTTTATGGGGACTGCCTCCACCATGCAGATCATGGCAGAAGCGCTGGGGCTGATGCTACCTGGAACTGCACTTATGCCTGCTACCTCAAAAGAATTGAAAATTGTGGCAAAAGAAGCAGGTGCACAGGCAGTATGGCTTGCAAAGAACGGTCTTACTCCCAGGGAAATGATAACCATGGAATCTTTTGAAAATGCGATTATGGTTCATGCAGCCATATCCGGCTCCACCAATTCCCTGCTACATATCCCTGCCATCGCCCATGAACTGGGACTCACCATTGATGCGGATACCTTCGACCGGATCCATAAGAATGCCCATTATCTTCTTGATATCCGTCCCGCAGGAAAGTGGCCCGCACAGTATTTCTATTATGCAGGAGGCGTACCCAGAATCATGGAAGAGATAAAATCCATGCTTCACTTAGAGTGCATGACAGTAACCGGAAAGACGGTGGGAGAGAATCTGGAGGATTTAAAGAAGAAGGATTTTTATGAGACGTGTGACGACTACTTGCGAAAAATTGGAATTAAGCGGACCGATGTAATCCGATCCTTTGAAGATCCTATTGGAAAGAACGGTACCGTTGCCATTTTAAAAGGGAATTTAGCACCTCTTGGTGCGGTCGTCAAGCATAGTGCCGTAGCAAAGGAAATGCATCAGGCAGTGCTGAAGGCAAAACCTTTTGACAGCGAAGAAGAGGCCCTGGAAGCGGTACTTCAGGGGAATATCCACCCGGGAGAAGCAGTGATAATCCGTTATGAAGGTCCAAAGGGAAGCGGGATGCCAGAGATGTTTTATACCACCGAGGCAATCTCTTCCGATCCCGTTTTATCAAAATCCATCGCTCTTCTTACAGACGGAAGATTCTCCGGCGCCACAAAAGGTCCTGCTATCGGACACATTTCGCCGGAGGCGGCCCAGGGAGGTCCCATTGCGCTGATTGAAGAAGATGATCTTATAGAGATTGATATACCGGGGAGAAGTCTCCGCATTACGGGAATAAAAGGGAAATCGGTGAGTGCGGAGGAGGCAGACCGGATTTTAGAAGAGCGGAAAAAAGTCTGGAAGCCCAAAGAAAGCAGAATGAAGTCCGGTGTCCTTAAAATCTTTTCCCAGCATGCGGTATCGCCCATGAAGGGGGGATATATGGAATAACAAAACTGGCTGAAAGAAAACGGGAATTGATCCCGGATTCTTTCAGCCAGTTTTTTATTGAAGCTGTTTGATTGATGGGAAATAGCGGAACAACACTTTGGCAATAATCTTGTCCTTTTTCACATACTTATTTTTCCACCTTCTTGCATCAGCCGAATAATTACGGTTATCGCCGAGCATGAAGTAAGAATCTTCAGGCACCTCATAGTGGGCGTCCGGTTCCGGCTCCATGGGTTCCGGCAGATACGGCTCCTCAAGGGGGGTATCGGAATTGTTAATATAAACCTTTCCGTCTCTGATATCAATGATATCGCCCGGAAGTCCGATGACACGCTTCACATAGTAAGTCTTACCAGTGGGATCGTCAGGAAAATGGAAGATGACAATGTCGCCCCGTTCCGGCTCTTCAAAGTAATAGGATAGTCTGGAGCCGATAACCCGGTCGCCGGTCATGATGGTCTTTTCCATGGAACCGCTGGGAACTCTGCTGTTTGCGATGATAAAATTGTTCAGCAGAAATGCAATAACGGCAGCTGTAATAATAATTTTAATCCAGCTGATCACTTCTTCCTTCCAGTTAAATGGTTCCTGTGGCATGTTTTCTTCTCTTTTCATATGGTTTCTCTTCTTTGCTTTCTTCATGGTTCTGAATCAAAGTTTAAATGAGAATGGAAAATTGTGCAAGGGGTTTCACAAAATGGTAAGAAAATATTCACAATCATTCACGGTTTGTCCATAATCATGTGGTAAAGTTTACTCCATAAAATCATTCACATCCGGGGGACACAGGATATGGGAAAAAGAGGGAAGATTACAGATAAAAGATTGATTACCAGTTCTGCAGTTTTGCTTATACTGTCGTTTGCATTTCAGATCCTGGCCAGATCCGTTCCAGGAACCGGTGACCGGTACGCGAAACTTGTTTATCCGGTAATTGTAGGAAGCATCGGCAGATTTTCAGGTTTATTTCCCTTTGCAGTGGTTGAACTGCTTTCTTATGCGCTGATCCTGTATTGCGTTATATATGGAATCAGGCACATCAGAGAAGGAAAGCGCCTTCTTGTCCGGGTATTGTTTGTGATTGCGTGTCTGTTTTTCCTCTTCACCTTTAACTGCGGGATTAATTATTACAGGACGCCATTTTCTAAGAAATCGGGATTAGAAGTGAAAAAATCTACAGAAGAAGAACTAAGGAATCTCTGTCTTCAGCTTACTCAGATTGTCAATGGGCTGTGTGAAGAAGGAGTAACCGAACATGTTGATTCAGAGGTTATGAAAAGAGAGAGTGTGAAAGCTATGGGAAAGCTGGGAGAGACTTATCCTGAATTATCCGGATATTATCCGCAGCCCAAGCCGCTTCTCTTATCTCAGTTTTTTTCTGTTCAGCAGCTTTGCGGACAGTACTCTCCTTTTACCGTGGAAGCAACCTATAACCGTTCCATGCCCGATTATAATATTCCCCATACAGTCTGCCATGAACTGTCCCATTTAAGAGGGTTTATGAGAGAAGATGAAGCGAATTTCATTGGATATTTAGCCTGCATTGGTTCAGATAATGAAGCCTTCCGCTACAGCGGGTATTTAACCGGCTGGGTCTATGCGACCAATGCGCTGTCAAAGACAGATACTGTCTCTTACAGGGAGATCTGCCATCTTCTCGACCAGAGAGCATGGGAGGATTTAAGAGATAATAATGAATTCTGGAGACGATATGAGGGTAAAACGGCAGAAGTTGCAAACCAGATGAATAATACGTATTTAAAAATGAACAGCCAGTCTGACGGAGTAAAAAGCTACGGCAGAATGGTGGATTTAATGCTTGCTTACGCCAGAACAAAGTAAAGGAAAGCCATTGGAACTATTGAAAAATACTTTCTGCTTTGATAAAATTACGGTACAGAATCAAAGAAGCGGGAGGAGCCAGATATGGATAAAACTTTATATGAGTTAATGGATTGGGCAGGTATCGAGGAAATCGTATATTCGGAAGCAGCAGATCCCCACCGGTTATTGGGACCTCATGTGACAGAGGCAGGGCTTTTGATTCAGACATTTATTCCTACGGCCGCAGATATCGTGGTGAAAGGAATGAATAACGGCAGGCTCTATCCGATGGAACGGGCAGACGATGCCGGGTTTTTTGCGGTGCTTTTACCGGAGAAGAAGAGAATCTCCTATATCTTTCAGGTTACTTATGATAATGGTACCACCGGGGAACTTGTTGATCCTTACTGCTTTGACCCCTGCTATACGGAAACAGACATTAAAAAGTTCAGTTCCGGAATTCACTACAGCATTTTCGAGAAAATGGGAGCGCATCCTATGACCATAAAGGACACGAATGGCGTTTATTTTTCTGTCTGGGCACCCTGTGCCATGAGAGTCAGCGTCGTGGGTGATTTTAACCTGTGGGATGGCAGGCGGCACCCGATGCGAAGGCTGGGTGATTCCGGAATTTTTGAATTATTCATTCCCGGCTTATATACTGGAATGATATATAAATATGAGATAAAGGCAAAGGATGGGGCTATTCAGCTAAAAAGTGATCCCTATGCGGGCTTTTGTGAACTGCGACCGGGCAATGCTTCTGTTATCTGGGATATGGAAGGCTATTCCTGGAATGATGATGCGTGGATGAAAAGAAGAGCTTCTGTAAATCTTACCAGGGAACCGTTTTCCATCTATGAAGTCCATCTGGGATCATGGCTTCGCAAAGAGGCAGAATATGATGAGGAAGGTTCTCCCGTGAATGGCTCAGAATTCCTCAATTACCGGGAAATTGGAGAGAAGCTTGTTCCGTATGTGAAAGAAACGGGATACACCCATGTGGAGCTGCTTCCTGTTATGGAACATCCCCTTGATGCTTCGTGGGGATATCAGGTAACCGGTTATTATGCGCCTACCAGCCGTTTTGGAACACCTGATGATTTTAAATATTTCGTGGAACTTCTGCACCAGGAAGGTATTGGTGTGATTTTGGACTGGGTTCCGGCACATTTCCCAAGGGACAGTTTTGGTCTTGCCTGTTTTGACGGCACCTGTGTCTATGAGCATAAGGATCCGAGGCAGGGAGCTCATCCCCACTGGGGAACGCTGATTTATAATTATGGACGCCCCCAGGTGACCAACTTTTTAATTGCCAATGCCCTGTACTGGGTGGAAAAATACCATGCAGACGGAATTCGTATGGATGCGGTGGCCTCCATGCTCTATCTGGATTACGGGAAAAATACTGGAGAGTGGATCCCTAATATATATGGGGGGAATGAGAATCTGGAAGCAGTGGAATTTTTAAAGCACTTAAATTCCATTTTTAAAAACAGGAAAGATGGTGCGGTTCTGATTGCAGAGGAATCGACTGCCTGGCCCAGAGTTACAGGTGATGTGAAGGAAGACGGACTGGGATTTGATTTTAAATGGAATATGGGCTGGATGAATGATTTTACGGGTTATATGCAGTGCGATCCTTATTTCAGGAAAAATCATTATGGAGAACTGACCTTTAGTCTGCTGTATGCCTACAGTGAAGATTTTATTCTGGTGTTTTCCCATGATGAGGTAGTTCATTTAAAGGGATCTATGATTGGTAAGATGCCGGGAGATACGATGGAGAAGAAAGCGGCCAATTTAAGGGCTGCTTATGGATTTATGACAGGCCATCCGGGTAAGAAGCTTTTATTTATGGGTCAGGAATTCGGCCATGTCCGGGAATGGGATGAAAACAGAAGTTTAGACTGGGAGCTATTAGACGAGACTATCCATAGTCAGATAAAGGATTATGTAAAAGCCCTGAATCATCTCTATATAAGCCAGCCGGCCCTGTATGCGTTAGATTATGATCCGGAGGGTTTTGAATGGGTGGAATGTACAAATTCCGGGGACAGCATCATCGTTTTCTTAAGAAAGACAAAAAAGAAGGGAGAAACGCTGCTCTTTGTCTGCAATTTTGATACCATGCTGCATGAAAAATATCCGGTGGGCGTCCCGTTTGAGGGAAAATATAAGGAACTGATCAACAGCAGTGATACCTCGTTTGGCGGAGAGGGATACCAGAATAAGAGAGTAAAGATCTCTAAAAAGAAAGAAGCCAACGAACGGGAGAATTCCATAGAGATTACCGTGGCCCCTCTTAGTGTGGCTGTTTTTTCCTGCACGCCCGTAAAAGTAAAAACAACAAAAAGAGTTGCAATTAAAAAGGATAAGAAAGTGAAACAGGAGAATCTGACATGATAGATCATTGGATTGCCGCTACAGCGTCTCAGGAGTCCCTTGCAGCACTGCAGCAGGAAGTACAGGAAAATTTAGAACAATTAAAACCCAATGTTTTGATGGATACGATAAAAGGCTGGCTGCCGGCAATCATTGCATTTGGCATTAAACTCTTACTGGCACTTTTGATTTTTTTCATCGGATCCAGAGTGATTAAGGTTTTGCATGGTATGCTGAACCGTTCTTTTAAAAGAGTGGATATGGAGGTAAGTGTAAGAAAATTCCTTCTTTCTGTTTTAAATGCGGTCATGTATTGCCTTCTGGCATTTATCATTGCAGGTCAGATTGGAGTGAATTCCGCTTCCATCGTGGCGCTTCTGGGTTCTGCCAGTATTGCCATTGGTCTGGCTGTTCAGGGAAGTCTGGCAAATTTTGCGGGAGGAGTACTGATCCTTCTTATGAAGCCATTTCGGGTGGGTGATTACATTGTATCACAATCAGGGGAAGGAACCGTCCGTACCATCGGTCTGGTCTACACTGTTCTCAACACGGCAGATAATAAACAGGTGGTAATACCAAACGGAACTCTTTCCAACTCACCCCTTACCAATGTGACAGCCATGGATAAGCGCAGACTGGATATTCTTGTAGAGATCGGTTATGGGGCGGATTTAAAGAAAGCGAAAGAGCTGCTGGAATCCATTTTTAACAGTCAGCCTGAGGTGAAAAAGGAAGAACCGGTTGATATCTTCGTCAATGATTTATCCTCCAATTCGGTAACCATCGGGGGACGAGGCTGGACTTCAGTGGAAGACTACTGGACTGCAAGGTGGAAGATTTTAGAGAGGATTAAGCTGGAGTTTGATGAAGCGGGGATTGAGATCCCTTACAGCCAGCTGGATGTTCATATTAAAGACGGGGGAAGATAAAAAGAAAGCTGCTGCAGCATGTTCCAGGAGATATCTCTGAGCGTGCAGCAGCAGCTTTTATTATTTAATACTATAGGTTACGGTAACCTGCGCTGTAATGCTGATCTGACCAGGTTCAATTGCTATTTGTTTGGCGCCTGCCTCCAGGGAACCAGTGGCGGAGTCTGCAGCATAAGTTGTATACCGGTTCTCATTGTAAGAACTGATTTCCTGTACATTTGTAACTTCGCCAAGGGATTTTCCGCTTGCAGCTGCCATAGCCTCAGCTTTTACTTTTGAGGACTCAACTGCCTTTTTTAAGGCTTCCTGATAGGACTCATCATATTTGCTGGACAGGTAAGATATACGGTCAATGTTGTTGATACCTGCATCGATGGAAGAGGTGAGGAGCGTACCTACCTGATCCATAGGAATATCTGATACAACAATGCCTGTTCGCATCTCGTATCCGGTTATCTTTTGTCCATCATTCCAGTCATAAATGGGCTGAAGACCGAAATTGGAGGTCTGAATGGATTTTTCATCAATACCGGAGCTTTTCAAAAAGCCGATTACTTTATTCACATCAGTGCTGTTTAAATCCTGAACTGATTTTGGATCTGCAGCCTGGGAGGAAACTGCAAAACTGACTTCTGCTTTGTCAGGAACGACTTTTACTTCTTCCTGACTTTGTACCTGTATATTGTTCTGGTTCTGAGCGTTTACAACCGCTTGAGGGGCGGGGGCAGAAGCACCGGCTGTCTGAGCGCAGGCAGTTAAGCCGAGAACTGTGGCTGCAGCAGCTGCTGCTGCCAGTGTTTTATTCATTCTTCTCATAATTAAATCCTCCTGATTTTATAGTAGTTTCCGCGTTGTTGTGACATCTTTATTCTACAGGAAAACAGAGGAATTAGTATTTCTTTTCTCTTAACATTCCGGGTCGAAATTCCTATGATTTTTTTACAGAAATATCCTGGGAAGGCAATGGTTGCCATTCCTGTGGCTTTATGCTATTGTTAACCCATAAGATTGTTGAAACATTGGAAAAATGTGTGGATAAAGGAGACTGGTTTATGCGGAAATGCGGTATGTTGCTTCCGGTTTCAAGCCTTCCGTCCAAGTACGGAATCGGAGCGTTTTCAAAAGAGGCATATGAATGGATTGATCTGTTAAAAAAGGCGGGACAGCATTACTGGCAGATTCTGCCCCTGGGGCCTACGGGGTATGGGGATTCTCCCTACCAGTCCTTTTCTTCCTTTGCAGGGAATCCATATTTTATTGATCTGGAAGAACTGGTCAGGGAGGAATTGATTTCGGGGGAGCAGTGTGATTTACAGGACTTTGGAGATAATGCCTCATCTGTAGATTATGAAAAGATATATGAAAACCGTTATCCTTTATTGAGGCAGGCATATGCGTCATGGAAAGATAAAGGGAATTCTGCCGTAAACTTTCAGGAAACTCTGGGTGAGGAAACGGTATGGTATTGTTTATATATGGCGTTGAAGGATCATTTTCAGGGAAAAAGCTGGATAGAATGGGATGAGGATATCCGCTTAAAAGAAGAAGCGGCTGTGGAATATTATAAGAAGGCTCTTGCGGATGAAACAGGTTTTTATATATTTCTTCAGGTCAAATTTTGGGAACAATGGAAGAAATTAAAGACCTATGCCGGTGAACAGAGGATCCGGATCATCGGTGATCTGCCTATTTACGTGGCGTTTGACAGCGCAGATGCCTGGGGGCACCCGGAGCTTTTTCAGTTTGATGAAAGCGGATATCCGGAGGCAGTTGCCGGCTGTCCGCCGGATGCGTTCGCCGCTGCAGGCCAGCTGTGGGGCAATCCCCTTTACCGCTGGGACTATCATAAGGAGACGGGGTATGAGTGGTGGATGAAACGTCTGGAATACAGTTTTCGTCTGTATGATACGGTAAGGGTGGATCACTTCCGGGGCTTTGATGAATATTACCGTGTTCCTGCAGACAGAGAAGATGCCATGGTAGGGACATGGGAAAAGGGACCAGGCATCCAGCTGTTTCAGCGTTTAGAGGAGAAATTCGGAAAACTTGATATTATTGCGGAAGACCTTGGGTTTCTGACTCCGTCAGTACTGAATCTGCTTTCAGAAACAGGTCTGCCAGGCATGAAGGTTCTGGAATTTGCTTTTGATGCCAATGGTGAAAGCATTTATCTTCCCCATAATTATTCGAAAAATTGTGTTGTTTACACCGGCACCCATGATAACCAGACCTTAAGAAGCTGGTATGAGGACCTTTCCGGGGCGGACCGGAATTTCAGCCGCAGATATCTAAACAACTGGAATACTCCTGATGACGAGGTTCACTGGGATTTTATCAGGCTTGCCCTTGCAAGTGTGGCAGACCTTGCTGTGATACCGGTTCAGGACTATTTAGGTACTGGCAGAGAAGGAAGAATGAATGAACCGTCTACGCTGGGGAACAATTGGAAGTGGCGTTTGAAACAGGGGGAGATAACGGAGGACCTTATTAATAAATGCAGAGATTTGGCATTACTTTATGGACGAAAATAAAAAACGGATCCGTGCCTGTTATAAGCACGGATCTGTTTTTTTGCCTTTATAAATTAATTTTTCTTTTTAACAGTGTTTGATTTCGACTGAGATTTAGAAGTGTCTGTATTTTTAACGGTTTCTTTCGTTACTTTGGCAGCTGTGGTATCTTTAGCAGCCTTGGCATCTTTAGCAGTCGTGGTATCTTTAGCGGCTTTGGTATCTTTCGTTGCCGTTGTTTCCCCGGTGGCTTCAGTTTCCACAGCGTCCCCATTTTCTTCGGCTTCCTCGTTTTCCATCTCAGCATCCTCAAAGCTTTCTCCCTGAGGTGTGAAGGTAACATGAAGTTCATTGCCGATCTTGTCCCTGGCGGTAATGGTGATATTCTCTTTCTTAATTTCAAATGTCACAAGTCCGGTACTGCGGTCAATAGAAAGGGGAAGAATATCGGTGTTCTCCTCGTCAGAGGCTGCAATGGAGGAATAATCCACGCCGGACTGGGTATCTTCCAGGCGGAATGAAAGAATGCCATTCTCCAGTACATTATCTTTAACGGCAGGAGGGGTATCATCCAGTACACTGACCTGTTCATACATAGCTGTTTTCATTTTGTTAAATCCGGTTAATTTCACTTCCAGCATGCCATTATTGGTTAATGTGGCTTTGTAGGTTTTTCCCCCTGTTTTAGTTAACTCAATAGGAGTGCTGTCCAGGGCGACTTCCATGGTTTTTATGGGAAGAAGGGATTTGACCTTTAATTCCATCGTAGTTGTGATATAATCGCTGCTTTCACCAATGGTAATCTCCGCTTTCGGACTGGAGGTTACAAGTAAAAAGATGAGTCCGTTAATTACGATGAAAGGAAGCACATAAAACAGAAGGACCGAAAGAAAACCGCTTTTTCCGCTGTCACGCCGGTATCCGGAGCTTGTCCTGCGGCGGTCCGGTCTGGGTTGATTGTTATACTGATTCATATGAATTCAAATTCCTCCTGATAATTATTCCGTTACCTAGCATAGCAGAAATTGGGGGATCTTACAAGTTTATACGGGAAATTGTAATAATTTAATTTATTCTTACGAAACGCCGTTTTTATGCGTGTTTAAAAGCTTTTGACTAATTAAAAAAACACGCCCATCTCTGGGCGGTTTTTATACTTATCTTATAGTCAGAACATAGCTGTCTTTGGTGCCAGATGGCTCCAGTATAATAGAGAGCGGATTTTGAGATTCTGCCACCTCTTGCGGACATTGAAACAGGAAATGTACTCCTAACGTCTGAAGGGGGCTTATAGATGTAATGTTGGCATAGGTAAATCCGGTATTCCCGTCTTCTGGTACGGCCTGTCCGCCATAGGTATATCCGCCGTTATAATCTGCTGTTGTTTTCATGATCTCATCACACGGTAAATTTTGCTTACCAAGATTCTTAACATCAACATCCAAATGAATATAAACATTGCCTGGGTCAGCTGCATAATGGGTGTAGAATCCGGAAGTATCATCTGGAAGAACATCGTATGATAGTTCTGCTTTATTAATTGTGATCTCCATGGCATCGGTCGTAATTACTCCGCCAACTGCTATAGGTGTTCCGTTTTGAACGGCCTTTGTTTCTTCCACTGTGGTTTCGGGTACTGTCTCAAGCTGAGCCTTTAAATCAGCATTTTCCTGCTTCAATTCTTCTACCTGGGCCTTTAAACTTTCTACCTGGGAATTATCGGCTGAAGCAGTGGAAGCCTTACTGCCGCAGGCGGACAGGCTGATAGCTGCCAAACATAATGCAGGAATTAACCATTTTTTTTTCATACTTTTTCCTCTTTTTTCTTTTGTATTATTAAAAAGCCTGAGGCTGTTTTAATCGTCCTCTTCAGTCTCCCAATTCTCCATTTCATTGATACGATTGATATAATCTCTCATAGCAAGTTCTGCACCTACATTTTTAACAGTTCCGCTGTTAGGATCGTAATAAGACTGATTTGCAGCTCCGGACCAGCGGCTCGGGCAGCTGCCGTCAGCGTCAAATGTGTAAGTTACACCTTCTGCAAGTGTGATAGGGGAAGTCTGCATATAACCGGAATTATTGAAATAATACCATTTATAATCTGTATCCTGAAACCATGCATTAACGGGATAACTGCCGTCATCGTTTTGATACCACCAGCCTGTGTTATCCTGTTTCCACTGACCTGCGAAAACCGTAATGTTCATTGCTGTCATGATTACTATAGTTGATATCAGCAATTTTATTTTTTTCATCACTTTTCTCCTTTGTACAAATAAGTATTTTAATGTATAGTTATATTATATACTATTTGCTGCATGTGTGCTAATCTTATTTTCATTAATAGTATAAATAATTAAGTTATTTTACAATACGGACTGTTAAATTGTCACAATTTGTGTTAGTATAAAAAAAAAGATAAGGAGATCAGGTATGGTGGAGAAAGCTGTTGCATTTGCGAGCAAATGCCATGAGGGGACCTGGCGGAAGGGAACTCATATCCCTTATATTGTCCATCCTTTGGAGACGGCAGTGATTGCATCATTAATGACTTCAGACCAGGAAATAATCTGCGCTGCGCTGCTGCATGATGTGATTGAGGATGCAGGCGTTACGAAATCACAGCTGGAAAAGGAATTCGGATGCCGGGTTGCACGGCTTGTCATGGAAGAGACAGAAGATAAGACCAAAAGCTGGAAAGAACGCAAAAGTGCGACATTAAAGCACCTGGAACAAGCCTCAGAGGAGATTAAGATTCTTGTATTGGCGGACAAGCTTAGCAATCTGAGAACAACTGCAAGAGATTACCTTCTTATGGGTGATGAGATCTGGCAGCGCTTTAATGAAAAAGATAAATCCCAGCATGCCTGGTATTATTTAAATATAGCCAGACTCTTAAGTGAATTAGAAAAGTTTGGTGCTTATCAGGAATACAAGACATTATGTGAACATGTATTTGGTAAGAGCTGTGAGTGAGAAACAACATTAACTTTTCCCGACTCTCCATATCATGATATAGATTCATTCTATATTTTTTATCTGGTTAAATTCAATTCAAATACTGTTTTATTAAATGATTATACTGCGAAAGAAAAAACTGCCGATGATCTTTCGGTAGTCTTAACGTTACTTCTTTTACTAATATTTTCCCTAACCTTAACTAACCTGCTGACAGACATTTTTGAATTCTTATGTTGCTGTTCTTAATTCATGGATAAAGTAAAATTATGAATGGATTGGTTAGAAACCTTCACTTTCACGTAAACTACCAGATAAATGCTTTATTGTATGAAGTGTGACCGAAAGGAGTAGGTCGTATGAACAAACTTTGTATTGTTGTACCATGCTATAACGAGGAACAGGCGCTTTTGTACACCAATGCGGAATTGACCGGGGTTGTGGCCCGGCTCGTGAAGTCAGATAAAATTGATAAATCCAGTTTTCTTCTTTATGTGGATGACGGCAGCAAAGACAGCACCTGGAATATGATTGAGAATTTCCGAAAGCAGTCTCCCCTTGTCTTTGGTTTAAAACTTGCCAGAAATACAGGGCACCAGAACGCTTTGACAGCTGGTCTTTTAACAGCCATGTATTATGCGGATATGGTTATTTCAATAGATGCCGACTTACAGGATGATGTCTCTGTTATTGAAGAAATGGTGGACTTATATCTTCAGGGAAATGATATCGTATATGGTGTACGAAAAAGGCGTGACACAGATACCTTATTTAAAAAGTTCACTGCCCTTGGTTTTTACAGACTGATGCAGCTGATGAAGATTCATATTGTTTATAATCATGCGGACTATCGTCTTATGTCCAAAAGAGCGCTGGAGCAGTTTTCCCAGTATAAGGAACGAAACCTGTTTTTAAGAGGAATTGTTCCTTTGATTGGATATCCGTCAGCTACAGTAACGTATGATCGAAAATCCCGTGTTGCAGGTGAGTCAAAATATTCACTGGGCAAGATGCTTACCATGGCTTTTGAAGGAATTACTTCATTCAGTATACAGCCCATCCGTATGATAACGGATTTAGGTCTGATCATTGTTCTTTGCAGTATCTGTGCAGCTGTGTATGCATTTTATTCCTTTATTACGGGGAGAGTGGTTGCAGGATGGACTTCTACCATCTTATCCATCTGGTTTATCGGTGGAGTGCAGCTTTTATCGGTGGGACTCATTGGCACGTATGTGGGAAAGATCTATGTTGAGGTAAAGGAGAGACCCAGATATGCGATTGAGGTAAATGATCTGGCGGAGATAGAGCATGAAGAAGCGTGAGGATAAAGGAGCTGCTTCCTATATTACATTTTTAATAAAATTTTTGCAGAGAGTAAGAAGCAGGATAAAGAAGATTAATACCGTTATGGAAGGAAAATATTCTCCTGCGTTTCTTGCTTTTGCTGTTACAGTCATTGCAGCGATGACAACAATTTTGATTCTTTTTCTGCCTAATTATCTTGGTGTGGCAAATGACGGTTCCACAGATGAAGTGATGAGATCTGCCGGAATTTATTATATGGAAAAAGATCCGGAACAGAATTACGGGAATTATTTTAATAAAACTTATACAGAAGTTGCATCTGGAGCGGAGGTTCCGGGGAAGGTATGGAATAGCCAGCTAATCTTTTTAAAGACAGCAAAGGCACTTGATTACCTGTTTACAAGAGACAGTATTTTTGATATCCGTTTTTTGGGTTTGATCTATTTTCTGCTGTATCTTCCTGCTTTGTATCTCATTGTCCGGCAGACTTGTGAACGAGTGAAGAGCTTCTCGGAAGGATTTCTGATCGCAGGAGCGGGACTGATCATTTTTTCAGATGTAGGGTATGTGACTTATTTTAATTCTTTTTATCCGGAGGCATTATGGTTTCTTGCCATGCTATATTGTGTGGGAGGATTTATGTCTTTTCAGAATAAGTGTTCTGTGTACAAAGATTTATCTGCCCTGATTCTGATTCTGGTATCAGGAAGTGTACTGGTCAGTTCCCGACGGCAATGTGCTGTAATGGGTTTTATCCTTGCAGTCCCGGTTATTCGTCTGATCTCTGTCCGCAGAAGCTTTATCTGGGGAGGAGGCTGCGTCGCAGGAGCTTTTATGCTGAGTCTGCTATCGTTTATTTGCATTCTGGGTTATCCATCTGATTTTAATGAGACCAGTAAATTACATGCCATGACGAGGGGCGTTTTGTTTAGTTCTGCTGATCCTGCAAAGACTCTTTCGGAGTTTGGTATTGATCCTTCCTATGAACTGCTGGCGGATGCTTCTGCCTATGATTATCTGCCTTTTGTAAGATCAGGTGACGGTTCCTTATACCATGGCTTTATGGACCAGTATTCGATTCGCGATATTGGTGTTTATTATTTAAGACACCCCGGAAGTCTGATTGGTATGATTGATGTTTCCGTCAGACAGGGGATGGATATGAGACGAAGTAATTGCGGAAACTATGAGAAAGAGGCAGGCTTCCCGGAGAAAGCAAAGAGTCTGTTCTGGTCAGGCTGGAGCAGTTTTAAGGAATTGTCTGCACCCAAAACTGTGGGGTATTTATTTTTGCTTACAGGTTCCATTATTTTTTTGTTTTTCAGAGGATTTTCCATACGTCCACTGGAAGACAGAAGGAATACGGTGTTTTTAGATATGCTTTTCATGGTCCTGGCTTCTTTGCTTTCCCAGTCCATTGTGGTAATTGTTAACAGCGGTGATGCACAGATGGTGCAGAGGCTGTTTCTTGTAGGGCTGTCGATTGATATTATGACCTACTGTGTTTTTGCGGAATTACTTCATAAGCTGAGAATTGTTTAGTATCCGCTTTACGTGTTGGAATGTGAGGAGATAAATCTGATGACAAGTAAAAATTCGTTTGGTTATCTGCTGCAGGATTTCGGACTTGTGATTTTGCTGTTTTGTCTGTTTGCCGGAGCAATGATAGTCAGTTATTCGGAAAAAAACATGATGCCTGAAGCGGTTATTATGCTGCTTGGGACCTTTTTTGTAATTCTGATTTCCGGATTTAAGCTGTTTTCTCTGTCACTGGTTCTGGCAGGAATAGAAATTACTTTTTATACAGCTTACCGGTTGTATCTATTCCTTTCCTATGATGTTGAGATTCCGCCTTACAGCTATTTCTGGATTATCATACCGCTTATTTCCGCAGCTGCCATGTATATGTTTGTATCCGGAACCCACAGACTGGAGCTTGAAAACGATATTTTAAAGAGGCAGGTGGAAGAACTGGTCGTGCTTAATCCGCTCACTAAGCTGTATAATCTAAGAAGCCTGTACAATGATTTAAATGTTCTGGCAGCTTATGCGGAAAGAAACCAGATGTCACTTTCCTTAATGATCATAGTTCTGAAATATGAGGCAGAGTTAAAAAGCATTTTATCAAGACAAAACTATGAGCTTGTCATACAGAGACTGGCTGAACTTGTGGTGGATACGGTGCGGGTGGAAGACAAAACTTATTCCATTGATAATAAAGGATCTCTTGCAGTCATACTGACCTGCGGCAAAGAGGGAAGCGAAATTGCAATGAGAAGGATCAGAAGCCGGATTTCCAATCGGGAAGCCTTTCATGGTATTACTGATGCTGCTATTAAGATCGAAGTAAAGATGGCCAGCCTGGAATATAACAAAGAGATATATGAGAACAATATGATTCTGTTCAAGCAGAGGGTTGAGAATGAGCTGCAATATGATGTATAGAAAGTTTTTGGCATGTATGGGCGGGTTTCTGGTTTTTTCTTTCGTCAGCATGGGTGGTGTTTTCACTGCTTATGCAGAGGAAATAAGCCAGGGTGATATCCTGATTATCTACAGTGATAATGCTGGTGAAGATACAATGGCCGCAGTAAATGATCTTGTGGAGCTTCTGACCTATCAGAGCTTTAAAATCAGCTATGGTCCGGCGTCTTTTGAAATGCAGTATATGGACCGGTATTCCTATATTATCTGTTATGATTTAGATCAGAGTCCGGCTGGTTTTACTGAAAGGCTGGAGCAGTATGAAAACAGCGGTATTACAGCCGGAGGAATGGAATCACCCCATATCTTATTTACAGGCAATAAGTATTTTAAATACTATCTTGATCATACAAAGAGATCGGATCAGTATGAGCTGTTAAGCAGCACTGTGGGACAGTTAAAATATTCCTTTCATGGTTTAGACAGCATGACCGGCCTGGTGAGGGAGAGCTGTTTTGTATTTTTAAAAAAGTCTTCCTATCGCAGCGGAACGTTAACTGTCAATGATAAAAACGGATATTTTTGCGCTGAAAACGGAAGATTAACCCATATATCCGCAGCGGATATAAGCAATCAGTTAATACGGGCTGCCATGATAAAAGAGGTATCCCAATGGAAATGGCCGTATAACGGAAGTCCTCACGTATATGCACAGTACATTTTAATAGACAGGGTTTATCCCTATGAAGATCCGGAGAAGCTGCTTAAGACAGTAAAACTGCTGATCGAGAAAAAAACTCCGTTTGTAATCTCTGTGATGCCAATGTATGTAAATGGGGACTATCCTTCCATGATACATTTTTGTGAAGTATTGCGTTTCGCACAGGCAGGTGGAGGCGCTGTGATCATCAATGCCCCCATTAATCAGATGAACCGGCTGGATAAAGACGTAATGCTTGACTATCTCAACCGGGCGATGATCATATACAATAAGCAGGGAGTTTATCCTCTGGCATTAGAAGTGCCCCGTAACTGGATGTTTCAAAAGGATACGATCGAGATCATGAGTCATTTTAAAACAATTTTTACTTCCAGCGAGACGGATTCTTATTTAAAGCCTGATAACAGGAACAGCAATGAGGTTTACAAAGACGGACATCAATGGGTGGGAACATCAATTCCCATAGATGATACAAAAGTCAGCTATGTATCAGTTTATTCCACTTCAGTACCCATCAGCCTGCAGGAGGATTATGAAGAAATTGAAAGAAAAGTAAAAGCCTGCAGGGACTCGTTTGTACCGTTTAAAAGTCTCTGGGATATGGAACAAGGTTATTGGATGGATAAGCAGCTGATGACCTATAAAAACGGGGATTTGATTCTGAATGATAAAAAAATGGATTTAAAATTTACTCCTGCTGTTTACCCGGACCATTATAATTACCGCCGTAATATGCTTCAGCGGTTTTCCAGGGATTTAACGTCCCAGAGCAGAAGACTGGTCATTGCAGTGGGACTTACTTCAGTACTTTTTTTGTTCCTGATTCTCTGGGCCAGGTATAGAAACAGGAAAAACTACTTCTTTCATGATTAGGGAGGGGCCATGTCATTTATTGATGTTCTCGCAATCTATTCAATCTTTGCCATTTGGGGTCTGCTGTTTTTAAATATTGTACTTTCCATAGGGGGTTATATCTATATTATGAGAATGTACCGTACGGACGGACATCAGCCGGTTTTAGAGTATCCCATGGTAACGGTAATGGTTCCTGCCCACAATGAGAGTATCGTGCTGAGGAAAACAATGGAAGCTTTATTAAAATTTGATTATCCAAAGGACCGGTATGAGATCATAGTGGTGAATGACAATTCTGACGATGATTCAGCCCAGGTTTTAAAGACCATTCAGCAAAAGAATCCGTCTGCCAGAATTATTGTTATCAATACGGATCATGTAGTGGGAGGAAAAGGAAAATCCAATGCGTTAAATATTGCACTCTCTATGGCCGCTGGTTCCGTAATAGCCATCTATGATGCGGATAATACACCGGAAAAACAGGCTCTTAAGATTCTGGTGGAAAATCTTATGTCAGACGACAGGCTGGGAGCCGTAATTGGCAAATTCCGCACCAGAAATAAATATGCATCTCTGCTGACCAGGTTTGTAAACATAGAAACTCTGGCTTATCAGTGCATGAACCAGGCAGGGCGGTATTTCTTTTTTAAATTGTGTACCATACCTGGAACGAATTACGTGATACGCCGGGAATTGATTGACCGGATGGGCGGCTGGGATGTAAACGCACTTGCAGAGGATACCGAGATCAGCTTCCGTCTATACAGAATGGGTTATTATATCAAATTTATACCTCAGGCAGTCACCTGGGAGCAGGAACCACAGAAACTGAAACAATGGTTTAAGCAGAGAACACGATGGGTAAAAGGCAATTTATATGTCTTAAAAAGTAATTTTAAATACGCCTTTGATCCTGAGGCAGGCATTATGAGACTGGATGTGATCTATTACGCCCTGGTTTATCTGATGATGTTCAGCTCTCTTATTTTCTCGGACATGATATTTGTCATTGGAATTCTCGGGCTTGGTCATGTTACCTTAGGCGGATTTTCTTCCCTGTTGTGGGAGATGGCAATTTTACTTTTTGTATTAAATGTATCAATAACATTATCTGTAGAAAGAAATGAATTCAATTTGAATAATATACTGCTCACGTTTGTCATGCTGTTTACTTATGCAAAAATGTGGGTTCTGGTTGTAGCTAATGGTATTATTCAGGGAATCCGGGATGCACTTTATCAAAGGGAGACAGTCTGGGACAAGACGGAACGTTTTGAGGAATTGGCAGAGACAGTCACAAAAAATACGAAGCAGGTGTGGAAGTAAGGAGACGAATATGACAATACTGACGGATAAACATAAGAAAAAAACAGCGGGGCAGCGAAAAATATCCGCCGCCTTTCTTATGCTGCTGTTTATCGTGATAACAAACCCTCTGGCTTCATACGGCTCCAATGCCAATGTTCCTGAACCTGCTCAGGAAACACCACAGGAGAGTGCACAGCAGGAAAGCCAGCTTATGACGCCCGCCGTTCAAAAAGAGGACCAGTTACACGTTCTGCCTGCAGCGGATCCTGATTCAGCACAGATACCAGACCAGAATGAACCAGTGTACGAGCCTGTCAGTCATACCCAGGATACCTTTTTCTACAGGAAAACGTTGAAAGGAATTTATTCTTCCACAGATCTGTATTTTTATGTGGAAGATTACTGGGATACAAAGTATGTATATGTAAAAATACAGTATGATGTCAGTCAGCTCATTGAGAGTGCGGCATCATCGGTTACCTTTGCTGTCAATGATGTGCCTGTTCAATCTTATAAACTGGAGTACAAAGATGGTAATTCCCAGATTCTCTATGTGAAGATTCCCATGGATCAGGTTCATACTGGTTTTAATTCGCTTTCTGTATCTGCTTATGCAAGACTTTTTGATGAACAGGGCTGTGTGGACGATTATTCGGATGCCAACTGGCTGAACATTGCAGATACATCCTATATCCGATGTGGGTATGAAAGCAGAGATCCTGAACACAGGATTTCATATTATCCCTATCCGTTCATGGCAGCTTATGAGCCCACTGGTAAAGGACTGGTGATTGCCGTATCTGATGAAGCCGCATCAGGAGAAGTCGCTGCCGCCATGAGCCTGATGGCTGATTTGAGTAAGCATACCGGGAAAAGTAATGATATTGAACTATGCCGGATTTCTGATTTAAAAAACTATCATCCATCAGAGACCTTACTGATATCGGATTATAACAATCTGCCATCCGAATATAAAGATAAAATGACAAAGGCCCCGGATTCATCAGGAAATGCAATTGTAAATTTTATCGATGATTCCAATTCAAAACCGCTGCTCATAATTACTTCAAATGATGATTCAAGCCTTATGGAGGCAGCTGACATGCTCATGGATGAAAACCGCCGGAAGCAGGAGACTGGAAATCTTGCAGTCATAGAAAAGGGAAGCGGGGAGCTGGCGGTGAATGCGGCAAAACAAAGTGATATGACTGCGTGGAACTATACTCTTGAGGATATAATGGGAAGCGGACTTTCCTATACAGGACCGTTTCATCAGGAAAAATATATCTACCTTCCTGTTTCAAAAGATTTTGTACTGGCACAGGGCGGTAAAGCAGTTTTAAAGTTCCGCTACAGTGAAAATCTGGATTTTAAACGTTCTCTGGTCACTGTATTTTGGGGAGATGTGCCTTGCGCCAGTAAGCGCCTCAGCCAGGAAAAGGCTTCCGGAGATGAGCTGACATTTGAGATGCCAGGGGATGTGACAGGAACATCTGCGTCCAGTTTAAAAATAGCATTTGATTTAGAAATTCCTGATTTGCTCTGCACCCCCAGACAGAGTGACATGCCATGGGCTTATGTCTCCAGGGAATCTGCCATATTTTTGCCGCCTGCTGCTGATATTACGTTGTCTTTTGATTCCAGAGTATCTCCGTTTAGCAGAAATGGAAAATTCAATGATGTGCTGCTCATTCTTAGTGATGAACCGACTTCTGTTGAACTGAATCTGCTTGGACAGACTCTGGCAATGTATGGTGGGGAGGCAAAACCCTATGGAACCCTTCTTGTGAAAAGAGCGGGAGAATTTAATGGGGAGGATGGAGATTACAATATAATTACTGCGGGTACACTGAAAGGCAATGCTTTTATTTCCCAGATTAATAATAATCTGGCATTTAAGTTTACACAGGACGGTGCCTCCTTTGAGAGCAATGAGCAGTTGGTTTTGTCCAGGGAATATGCGGGGAAGATCGGGATTATGCAGCTGTTAAAATCTCCTTATTCCCTTAACAGGGGCCTGCTGGTTCTGACTGGAAGCAGTGATAATACGCTAATGAATCTTCTTGATTTTCTTAGAGACAGCAGTAAGAGAGAAGAGCTGAAAAAGGACTGTGTCATTGTAGATGCCAGTCAGAATATTACAGCTCTTAAGTTTATAAAGGCTGAGGAGGTAAAAGAGGGACCAACTCTTGCCGAAAAGCTGGTACGGAATAAGAGATCCCTTGTATTTACAGCAATTGCAACATCAACAATGTTTTTCATGCTTCTTGCAGTAATCATAATATTGCTGCGGATGCGGTCATACAGAAAAAAGAATGAAGAATAAACGGATACTTTGGGGAAGGGATGAAGAGAAGGGTGAAATTAGAGAAAAACTGGTTTTATAGTTTTTGTATTGCATTATCAATTGCAGGCATGGCATATATCCTGATTACCGGCGTTTCTGATGTACAGGGTAATCAGGAGTATCCTTATGCAATGAAAGGAATGCTCATTCTTATCTTTTTCCTGACCTGGTCTGGAGTAAATTTCTTTGCACTGCTGTCTGCAAGGATAGGAATTACTGCAAAGCTTCGGAAGTACCATAAATACTTATCTGGTATGGAGGTGATCTATGTTTTCCTGGTTCTGACTCTTGCATTCGCCGCCAGAGTTTTTGTGATACGGGAACTGCCCATGGAACCGGCATCTGATTATAAGACTTACTATGAGATTGCCAAAATGCTAAAGGAAGGAGTTCTTCAGGAAAAGGGAGAGGGCTATTGCAATTATATTGGGATGTTTCCCCATATATTGGGGTATTGTTATATTTTAAAAACTGTTTTTGTTATATTTGGGACAAGTGTCTGGAATGGACAGGCTGCAAATGCTGTGTTTTCCATAGGAACGGTTTTTTTGATTTACCGGATTGCCAGACGGCTGGGAGGCAGAATGGCAGGCGTGGCTGCGCTTACAGCTTCGGCATTCTGGCCTTCCCAAATCCTCAATATCAATATGCTGGCTTCCGAGTATTCGTTTACTTTTTTCTTTTATTCATGTGTCCTGCTTTTTCTACATCTGGTCATGGATTATGATGGTGCCACAAAGCATGCGGTCAGAGGGGTTCTCCTTCATATTCTGCTTGGCTGTATGATTGCAGTGACTGCTGCGATCCGCCCTATGGCTCTGATTCTTTTGATAGCAGTCTTTTTGTTCCTGATTCCTGTTAAGACGAAGTTACCGGGAATACCAGTCAACAGCATTTCCATATGGGTGAGATTTTTGGCTAAGGGCTGGCTGCGGGCAGCCCTGATCCTGGCAGCTTATATGGCTGTATCAGGTATTATTAATACAGATATAGAGCTTACCATTAATCAGACAATACCTTCCTTCAGCCAGTCCTTTGGCTACAATTTGCTGGTGGGACTTAATGCGGATTCCAATGGCGTGTGGAATGAAGAAGATTCCAAATTTTTATATGAAAATCTGGAACGGACCGGTTCTCCAATCGAGGCACAGCTTGCGTGCCGGGAGAAAGCGTACCAACGGCTTGCTGCTGATCCGGGCGGGTTATTTAATCTTCTTATAAAGAAATACGAATTACTTTGGGGAAACGATAATTATGGTGCTGACTGGAATCTTGCCTTTTTAAAAGAGCAAAATGAGCTGACCCCGGACCGGACAATATTTCTTAATCAAATGAAAAGTGCTAACCAGATTGCTTATCTGGTGGCTGTGCTCTTTTCTTTTCTGACTTTAATTTATCTGCTGCAAAGAAGGGCTTCCCCTCTCTATATTCTGGTTCTGGTTTATCTTGGAACGGCAGCCATGCATCTTATGGTTGAAAGTCAGAACAGGTATCATTTTCATGTACTGCCGGTTTTTATAATTATTGCATCTGTTGGAATAAAATATATTTTTGAGAATGCTGTGACATTTGTAAAAACATCTGATTCAGAACGGCAGCAGAAGGAAAACCAGCAGACGAGAGAAGCGGCCGTATTAAAACAATTTGAAATCGAAGAACATAAAGCCATTGAGCAGCGTTATAAAAGTATGACCAATTCATTTGATATGCAGTCTGCCATACTGAATGGCAATGTAACTGTCACTGTTTCGGAAGGCTATATGGGACCTGATATGTTAAAAAAAGATAAAAGTGTGGTTACTGCTGCTGAAACTATCCCTGAAAGGGATACAGCCTCAGCAGCTGACGAAATTCATATTAGAGAGTGTGCAGGGCATAATCAGGCACCGGTGATACTTCAGGAAGATAAGACGAAATCAGGTAACACAGATCTTGAGGAATTAATCCTGGAGCTGGAAGAAATTGCAGAAACCGGCAGGGTACCGCATAAGAATGTTGAGATACAACCCACTCCCCCCAGTCTGCAGGATGAGGTTACTGAGCAGGATGAGGTCTCTTTGCAGGAGGAAAGAAAGATATCTGAACTGGAAGAAATACTGGATAAAATTAAAAAACTTGAGAAAAACCAGAATGATCTTATGGAGGGATATACAAAACTGAAGGAAGAGATGGAACAGATTAAACTGGTCCATGCAGAGGATGCACATAACGAAAGGGGACATACCATATGAAAAAGGCTCTGTCGGGGAGCAGAACGGAAAAGGCATTAATCATCATTCTTTGCATGCTGACGGTATTCACTGCAGGAGGTCTGCTTTTACTGTCTCATTATTTCAATGAGGAAGAAGAGCTGCAAAGGAGGCGAAAGGAGAGCGCAGAAGAAACCTCTCTTGACGATATTACGGCGATCCTGCCGGAATACTGCAATTTAAATGAGAAAATTCCTGATATCAGCTTTACCAGTGAGTCGGGGAAAAAAATATCCATGAAAGAATTTGAAGGTAAGCCGTCCATATTGACTTTTTGGGCCAGCTGGTGCCCGGATTGCCGGAACGAGCTTTCTCATATGAATGAATTTGTAAGCACGGCAAAAAAATATGGAGACTTCAATTATATCCTGGTGAATAAAACAGATAACAAAAAGGAGACAAAAGAAACGGTAAAAAAGTATTTATCAGATCAGAAGATCAGTATGGATACTTACTATGATGAGGGGCTGTCTGCCTATAAAGGGCTTGGTATTCATGCCATCCCAACCACATTGTTTCTGGATGAGCATGGGGTGATACGGGCATGGAGCACAAAGCCGATCGTAAAAAATTCTGTGTTTGAAGGATATCTGAAAGATCTGACAGAAGGAAGCGCAAAAGTGACCGGTGATTTTGTCCTGGGCAGTCTGATGGATGACAGGGGAGGCGTTCATACTACCTATGATCCTTCTCAGGGTAATGCCATGAACAGCGATATTTTAAGCGAAACACAGGGAGTGATGCTGGAATATGCGCTCTTGCGAAAGGATCAGCAGTTATTTGAAAAAATCCTATCTTACATCACAGGAGTGATGCGCGTAAACGGATTAACTGCGTGGAAAGTAAACGGAGATAAGCCGTCGGAGGTGAATTCGCTTTTGGATGATTTTCGGATTTTGGGTGCACTTCTTTCTGCAAATAATTTATGGGGCGGTTATGACCAGCTGATAAACGATTATTCCCGAGAAATAGCAAAATACGGACTTCACAACAGAAATTACGTAGATTTCTATGATGTCCGTTATAAAAAGTATGCAGACCGCTTTACACTGTGTTATGGTGACTTACAGACGATGTCCTGGCTGGCAGACCGGGATGACAGGTTCGCAGAACCTTATGAATCGGCAAAAAAGCTGATTCTTGGAGGAAAAATAAGCGATGGTTTTCCTCTGTATTACAGCTGGTATCATTATAGTACAAATTCCTATGCTCCCGATGATTTAAATGCTGCAGAAGCCATGATTACGCTGCTTCATTTAGCGGAAGCCGGGCTGCTGCCGGATGATTCGATGTCCTGGTTAAAGGCACAAATGGACGCAGGAGGGGTGAAAGCACGTTATAAAACAGATGGAACGGTAGTGGAAGGTTATAACTATGATTCAACAGCTGTTTATGCTCTGATAGCAATGATTGGGGAGGTTAAGGGGGATAAAAAACTCCAGGGGAAAGCTCTTAAAAAAATGGAAAAAATGAGAATAATAGATACTGCATCTCCTTATTACGGAGCTTTTGGTATGGAAGACGGAAGCGGGATTACATCATTTGATCAGGTTATGGCAATGCTGGCCTATGAGTATACAGGTAAATCCGCTGAATGACTGGGAAGGAGCTATGTACCGTGAAGAATATCATGCTTGTATTTGGGACAAGACCGGAGGCCATAAAGATGTGTCCTTTGGTACTGGAACTGAGAGGCAGGGAAGAAGCCAGGGTATGTGTCTGTGTAACCGGACAGCATAAATCCATGTTAAAGCAGGTTCTGGACGCGTTTTTAATTGAACCGGACTATGATCTTTCCATAATGAAGGAAAAGCAGACACTTTTTGAAATCACCGTCAATATTTTAAATAGAATCAGCGGTGTTTTGGAAAAAGAAAAACCGGATGTGGTTCTGGTCCATGGAGATACCTCAACAGCATTTGCCTGTGCACTTGCCTGTTTTTATTTACAGATTCCGGTAGGACATGTAGAGGCCGGGTTAAGGACCCATGATATTTATTCGCCTTACCCTGAAGAATTTAACAGACAGGCAATTGGTATCATAGCCAACTATCATTTTGCCCCAACAGAAAAAGCCAGGCAGAATCTGATTTGTGAGGGAAAGAATCCTTCCACCATATTTGTCACGGGCAATACAGGGATCGATGCGCTGAAAACTACAGTCAGAGCGGATTACAGCCATGAACTTTTAGAATGGGCATCCGGAAGCAGGCTGATTTTGCTGACTGCTCACAGAAGGGAAAATTTAGGGGAGCCGATGAGGCAGATTTTTCGTGCTGTGAAACGGATAACAGATGCGTATCCTGATGTTAAGGTCATATATCCCATTCACTTAAACCCGCTTGTCAGGGAAATTGCCGGCTCTGTATTCGCCGGAGAGGAAAGGATCCGTCTGGTTGAACCTTTAGATGTAATAGATTTTCATAATTTTCTTGCAAGAGCAGCGCTGATTCTGACAGACAGCGGAGGGATACAGGAAGAGGCACCAAGCTTAGGAAAACCGGTGCTGGTTCTGCGCAAATCAACGGAACGTCCGGAGGGCGTTGATTCAGGAGCGCTGCTTTTGACTGGGATTGAAGAAGAGCGGATATATAATTCGGTATCCGGTTTGCTGAATGATAACAATTTATATAACAGGATGAGCAACGCAGGCAATCCATATGGAGATGGAGAAGCCAGCAGAAGAATTGCGGATATTTTACTCGGGCAGAAAGATAAATAAATAGTACAGACTCTGCACAGGAAACATGTAAAGTCTGTACTATTAATAAAAACTTATAACGTTTTTGCTCTGTCTGATATATTCTTATTAAAATTAATTACCTGATGCTCATAAGTATTTTCCATGAGAGGAGAAGTAATGATGAAATCAGCGGTTGCTCTGGTATTGGCAATGGGAATATCATAAACCTGGGCAATTCGAAGCAGTGCCTTTACGTCCGGGTCATGAGGCTGTGCAGTCAGGGGATCGGAAAAGAAGATAACCAGATCAATGCGGCCTTCCACAATCTTTGCACCAATCTGCTGGTCACCGCCTAAAGGACCGCTGTTGTAGCCTTTTACCGGAAGGCCTGTCTGGTCTGTAATCATGCGGGCAGTCGTACCGGTACCGCACAGCGTGTGGTTTTTTAAGATCTCCTTATGCTCGGTGCACCATTCGATTAATGCATGTTTCTCGTTGTCATGGGCGATCAGAGCAATGTTTTTTTGCTTTTGAAGCGTAAGTGTAATAAAATCATCCTGTAACATCATATTCCTCCTGTAGTAGGTATTAATAGAGAGGTATCACCTCATTTAAAAGGCAGAACACTTTGAAGAGAATAGGTAATGGACAAATCTTTCCGGGAGTATTCCTTTTTAAAATTCTGGATTATCCGTTTTAAAACCATCTCTCCGTTTTCATAGGTTGCAGTAGGAAGAAGCATTAAATACTGGCTTACACTGTACCTGCTGTATACGTCTCCTCTGCGCAGGGAATTACGGATGGAACTGCCCAGCTCATCCATGGCACGGGTCTGAACCGCCGGCTTTAATAAATCCCCCTTTAAATTGCTGATGGTAAGCAGACATAAAAAGATGGAATCTCCCGTTCGTTCAATAGCTCTGGCCTCCAGCTGATAGATATCCCTGAATACGGAAGGCTCACAGCAGAATGCTCCTTTATTGGTTCCGCCCTCTAAAAGGATCTCCCTGATAGTGCTTAAATCCATGGTAATACCATGCTTTTTGTCGCTGATCATCTTATACAGCTCTTTAAAGCGAATGGAGGGGGTGATGGCAAACTCGTTGTAGAACATGTCGTTTACCCGTTTATAATGCTCCAGGGACATCATCTGGTTGCCGCTCTGGTACAGGGCATAAATCAGATAATAATGGGCATCTTCTCCATATGGATCAATGGAGATTGTCTGCTGGCAGACATCAATCATCGTTGGATAATCCTTCCGGTCATCTAACATCAAAAGGATTTTTTTCACTAATTTCTGATAAAGGGTATGATAATAGGTGTGAATCGGAATCACCCAGGATTCCCATTCAGATTTTGGAAGGAAGTTTCCCTTATAAAGATTAAATGCTTCCATTGACAGTTTCAGGCGTATCTCTTCCGGAAATTCCTTGCTTTCAGCCTGAAGACAAAGCTCTTCAAACTTGTCCGTGTCACACACGGTAGTAAGCTCCCTTGTCCAGCCGTAAGCTTTTCTGTTTTGAAATACCAGTTCCTGAGTTGGAAGCCCAAGAGGCTCAAGAAGCTTTCGGACGCGGAACATCAGCGTCTTTAAAGCGCCGGCAGGATTGTTGCTGGCTTCATCTTTCCAAAACAGGTCGATCAATTCCTCAACAGGAATATCCCTTCCCCGAAAAGTGATTAAATACTCCAAAAGACTCCAAGGTTTTTTTGCCTGATTATTCTGATCAACTATTATTTTGTCTCCAATGGTAACGGAGAACCCGCCTAGCATGTTCACATAAATGATCGTCTCTTGATTTTTCATAATATTCTCCAAAGTAACATTTTCTTTCCTTAGTATATAGAAAAAAACGCTAAAAGTCTAGCGCAGCTTATAAAAGATTGAGATTTTTATTAAAATAAGCTATACTGAAGCAGAAGAATATAAAAAAGAAAGCAGGAGAGTGCCATGAATAGAAAAAAAATGTCAACAGGAATTCTCATATTTGCTTTCCTGCTTCTGGCAGCCGGGGCGGGAGTACTTTATTCTGATTACCGGGAAAAGCAGGATTCTGACCATCTTTATGAAAGCCTGGCTGAGCTGGCCGGGGGACAAAAAGAGAGCGTTACTGCTGGTTCAGATACAGAGATAAAAAAAGAAGAGCCTTATGTATCCCCCATTTCTTTTGATGAACTGCGAAAGATCAATCCGGATATTGTTGGCTGGATCCGCATTGCAGATACCAGTATCGATTACCCGATTGTCCGTACTGATAATAATGATACTTACCTGGATACAGATTTTGAAGGGAAAAAGAATCCGTCAGGAGCCATATTTCTTGACTGTGACAGTGAACCTGATTTTTCCGGAAGACATAACATAATTTATGGGCATCATATGAAAAATGGATCCATGTTTAAGGATATCATAAAATATAAGGAAGAGTCTTTTTACCGCGCCCATCAGGACATTGTAATCTATACACCGCAGCGGGAATTTCATCTGCGGCCAGTCACTGTGCTTTATACAGATGCCTCCGGAATCCGCAGAAAAACGAAATTTGAAACTGATGAGAGCTTTCGGTTGTATGTTGACGAGATGACAAAGAGCGGTATGTTCTATCAGGCGCCTCAGGAGCCGGTTGAGACTCTTTGGTCGTTTGTCACCTGCAGCTATGAATTTGATGATGCAAGAACCATTCTTTATGCAGCTTTAGTCCCTTAAATTGAAAACAGGGCAGGAATATGGTATAGTACATATCACTTTGTATCACCGAAGATTTTAAAGGAGAATAATAAAATGGGAAAATATTTTGGAACCGACGGTTTTAGAGGAGAAGCAAATGTTACGCTGACCGTTGAGGATGCTTTTAAGGTAGGCCGCTTTTTAGGCTGGTACTATGGACAGAAAAAACCGGCTGAGGTATGCAGGATCGTAATCGGAAAAGATACAAGGCGCAGCAGCTATATGTTTGAATATTCTCTTGTGGCAGGTCTTACTGCATCCGGAGCTGATGCGTATCTGCTTCATGTAACCACGACTCCCAGCGTTTCCTACGTTGTCCGTACAGAAGGCTTTTCCTGCGGAATCATGATCTCCGCCAGCCATAATCCATACTATGATAACGGAATCAAAGTGATCAATGAAAAGGGAGAAAAATTAGAAGAGTCAGTCATTACAGAGATAGAGAGATATTTAGATGGAGAGATGGAAGAGCTTCCGTTTGCCACACAGGATAAGATCGGCAGAACCGTGGATTTTGCTGCAGGCAGAAACCGCTATATAGGATATTTAATTTCTACAGCAACCAGATCCTTTAAAAATAAAAAGGTGGCGTTAGACTGTGCCAACGGAAGTGCCTCCGCTATTGCCAAGAATGTATTTGATGCTCTTGGTGCAGAAACCCATGTAATCAGCAGCGAACCCAACGGATTGAATATTAATACCGGCTGCGGTTCCACTCATATGGATCAGCTTGTAAAGTTTGTTAAGGAAGTGGGAGCAGATGTGGGATTTGCCTATGATGGAGATGCGGACCGCTGTCTCGCAGTGGATGAGAACGGAAATGTGGTTGACGGAGACGGCATCTTATATATCTGCGGCAAATATATGAAAGAGCAGGGACTCCTTAAAAATAACAAAGTAGTAACGACCGTGATGTCTAATTTCGGATTATATAAAGCTTTGGACCGTGAAGGCATTGAGTATGAGAAAACAGCTGTTGGAGACAAATATGTCTATGAGAACATGGTTACCTATGGAAATTGTCTGGGCGGCGAACAGTCAGGTCATATTATATTCAGCAAACATGCCACTACCGGCGACGGAATCTTAACCTCCTTAAAAGTGATGGAAGTGATCCTTGAAAAGAAAGAAAGCCTGGGAAAGCTGGTATCTGAGCTGGAAATTTATCCCCAGGTATTAAAGAACGTCCGTGTTCATGACAAGACAGCTGCCCAGGATGATGAAGCGGTGAAGGCAGAAGTGGAAAAAGCAGCACAAGGCCTTGGAGACAGCGGAAGGATTCTTCTCCGTCAGTCTGGTACGGAACCGGTTGTCCGTGTAATGGTAGAAGCCGCGGATTTGAAAACCTGCGAGAAGTATGTGGAACAGGTGATTGATGTCATGAAAGCAAGGGGACACGTCATTTCCTGATTGTAAATATAAGTCATTGAAAACCGTGAGTAAAAGCCGGTTTTTCAATGACTTTTTCAGTATTTATAAAGGTGTCTGATTGTAAATGATAACAATTCATGGTATGATTGTACGTATCTGCAAATTTATTTTGGGAGATCGGAAATATGGATAAAAAAGATAAATCAAACTTAGGAGAACAAATCCGCAGTACGGTGCAAAGCGCCATTGATTCCAGAGATTTTAACCAGCTGAACCGAATCATATCCGATTCCGTAAATTTTGCGCTTGATGAAGCAAGAAACCAGTTGGTGAAAGGAACGAAAGGCTGGACCCAGACGACAGGGCGGACTAACAGGGGCGAAAGCAGTGAGGCGGGGGAAGAGACAGATGACGGACCTGGATACAGGGCGTTTCAGACCAGCCGTTCCGTAAAGGAGCGGACAGGCAGTTCTTTAGCCGGAACAGGCAGGCAGGAGATCAAAGTCAACCAGCAGGGGCGTGTATCCGGAATACTTTTAACCATTTTCGGAAGTATCTTTCTGGGCTTGGATTTTATTGCGGTACTTGCTTCTCTTTTTATTTCCCTGATCTTAAGGCCTGTTGCATGGGCGGCAGCCAGCGCTTTTACATTTCTTATGGCGGCAGGAATCGCTTCCGGGTGCATGCTTTTTGCCGGACTGTCCGTAAGCGGAAGATTAAAAAGAGCCCGGATCTATGCCAAACAGTCAGAAAAGCGTATGTATTCCAATTTGGAAGAACTGGCGGCAAGTGTTGGAAAATCCCGTGAATATGTACTGAAAGACGTGGAGAAAATGATGAAGCTGGGTATTTTTCCCCATGCATATTTAGACGAGCAGAAAACCTGCCTGATCTTAAGTGAAGCCACATATAGCCAGTATCTGGAATGCCAGAAGGCATTAAGGGAGCGGGAAAAAGAAGCAGAACTGAATCAGATTTCTCAGAATGCCGTTCAGGAAAATAAGGCTTTGCAGGAGATGATGACCCAGGGAAGAGATTATTTAAGAATATTAAGAGAAGCGAATGATGCCATTCCGGGAGAAGTCATTTCCCGGAAGATATCCATGCTGGAGGATGTAATACAGAGAATTTTTGATACCGTTTTAAAGCATCCGGAGCAGATGGGTGAGATGGAACAGTTTATGGAATATTACCTTCCCACAACTGTAAAGCTGGTCAATGCCTACAGGGATTTTGAAAGCACGGGGATAGAGGGGAATAATATTGTCAGTGCAAAAAAGGAGATAGAGGGAACTCTTGACACCATCAATCAGGCATTTGAAAGGCTGCTTGACGATCTTTACCAGGACGCGGCTATGGACATTACCACGGATGCATCGGTGCTACAGACCATGTTAAAGAAGGATGGCTGGACCGGAAGCGATTTTACAGGAGGAACAAAGAATGAGTAAGGATATGGAAGAGATGATAAAAGAAGCGCCCCAGCTCACGCTGACACCATTTGAACAGACAGAAGGTGTGATAGAGGGAAATGAGCTTTTAAAAAGCAATGAAACAATCGCTGAGACTGCTCCGGTTCCGGAACTTACTCCGGAAGAAGAGCGTCTGGTTTCTGATTTTGCAGAAAAAATTAATTTAAAAGATTCCAATATGGTACTTCAGTATGGTGCCGGAGCTCAAAAAAAGATTGCTGACTTTTCCGAGTCTGCACTTGATAATGTAAAGTCTAAGGATCTGGGGGAAGTTGGCCAGATGCTCACCAATGTAGTGACGGAGTTAAAAAGTTTTGAAAACGAAGAAGAGGAAAAAGGCTTTTTCGGTTTCTTTAAAAAGAGTGCCAACCGCCTTGACAGCATGAAGGCCAGGTATGCCTCTGCAGAGACTAATGTCAACCAGATCTGCAAGATTCTGCAGAATCACCAGATTCAGCTTTTAAAGGACATTGCCCTGTTAGATAAGATGTATGAGTTAAACACCACTTATTTTAAAGAACTCACCATGTATATTCTGGCAGGCAAGAGAAAGCTTTTAAAGGTTCAGCAGGAAGAACTCCCTCTTTTAATGGACCGGGCAGCAAGAAGCGGTCTTCCGGAAGACGCCCAGGCAGCCAACGATTTGTCTGCCATGTGCGGACGTTTTGAAAAGAAAATCCATGACCTGGAACTGACCCGTATGATTTCCATTCAGATGGCCCCTCAGATCAGGCTGGTTCAAAATAACGATACCTTAATGACAGAGAAAATCCAGTCTACCCTTGTCAATACCATCCCTCTCTGGAAGAGTCAGATGGTTCTTGCCATCGGAATCAATCATTCCGAGCAGGCGGCAAAGGCACAAAGGGAAGTAACCGATATGACCAACGAGCTGCTGCGCAAGAATGCAGAAGTCTTAAAGACAGCAACCATCGAGACAGCAAAAGAGTCAGAGCGTGGTATCGTTGACATGGAAACACTGAAAAAGACCAATGAATCTCTGATAACAACTCTTGATGAAGTGGTGCGCATTCAGGCTGAGGGAAGAGAGAAACGAAAAATAGCAGAAGCAGAGCTTGCCCGTATGGAAGGGGAATTAAAGACCAAGCTTTTACAGATGAGCCGATAAAAGAATTTACGGGTTTGAAAAGTTTTTGTTGTAAGTCATTTTTACTCGTGCTATAATAGCATAACACTTTACCGTGGTGGTTTGTCAGAGCACGGCATGTGATTTTAATGCAAAGGAATGATGACAGATGGGGTTAGACCTTTAAAACCCACGTTGTTCATTGTCAAGAAATACAGCGTGATTTATCGACTCCAAAGCCTGAATTGATTTTTTATGAAGGAAATACAGACAAAAAGGAATATGGAGGAGATCAGACATGTTGAATTATGAAAGATATAAGCGGGTACCGGTAGTGAGCTATCCGGAAAGACAATGGCCGTGCAGGGAGATTAAGAAAGCGCCGATCTGGTGCAGTGTGGATTTGAGAGACGGAAACCAGGCTCTTATTGAGCCTATGGTGGTGGAAGAAAAGATTGAGATGTTTAACCTTCTGATTAAACTTGGTTTTAAGGAGATTGAAGTGGGATTTCCTGCTGCTTCCCAGATTGAGTTTGATTTCTTAAGGCAGCTTGTTGAACGGAAGCTGATTCCAGATGATGTGGTAATTCAGGTTCTGGTCCAGTGCAGAGAGCATTTGATTAAGAGAACATTTGAGGCCTTGGAAGGAGTAAAGAAGTCAATCGTTCATATCTACAATTCCACATCTACATTACAGCGTGATGTGGTATTCCGCAAAGAGATGGATGAGATTAAAGAGATTGCGATACAGGGAACCCAGTGGGTGAAACAGTATATGCAGGATTTTAAGGGAGAGGTTATGCTTGAGTATTCTCCTGAAAGCTTTACCGGAACAGAGCTTCAATTTGCCCTTGATATCTGTACGGCTGTGCAGGAAACCTGGGAAGCAACTCCGGAAAAGAAGATCATCTTCAATCTTCCTTCCACTGTGGAGATGACAACTCCCAACGTATATGCAGATCAGATTGAATGGATGAATTCCCGGTTTAAAAACCGTGACAGCATTATTTTAAGCGTTCATCCCCACAATGACAGGGGAACAGGAATTGCGGCGACTGAGCTGGCTCTTCTTGCAGGTGCAGACCGTGTGGAAGGAACTCTGCTTGGGAATGGAGAACGTACCGGCAACGTGGATATTTTAACAGTTGCCTATAATATGTTTTCTCAAGGCATTAATCCGGAACTTCATCTTGAGAATATCCGGGAGATCGTGGATGTTTACGAGCGCTGTACCAAGATGGAAGTGGAACCCAGACACCCATATGCCGGCAAACTTGTTTTCACTGCATTTTCAGGCTCTCACCAGGATGCCATTAATAAAGGCATGCAGGCGATGCATGAAAGGAAGAATCCGTTCTGGGAGGTACCTTACCTTCCCATCGATCCTTCCGATATTGGCAGGCAGTATGAGCCCATTGTCAGGATCAACAGCCAGTCCGGCAAGGGCGGCGTAGCATTTGTTATGGATACGTTCTATGGCTTCAAGCTTCCTAAGGGTATGCACAAGGAGTTTGCTGATGTCATTCAGGCAATTTCCGAGAAGCAGGGTGAGGTTGCGCCTGAGCAGATCCTGGAAGAGTTTAAAAGCTGCTACACAGAGAGAAAGGAACCAATCCATTTCAGAAAAAGCCAGATTACAGAGGCAGAAGAAGATGTGGAGTTCTCAACTCTTGCCAAAGTCCGTTACACAGACCATGGTGTGGAAAAAGTCTTCGAGGGTGTGGGAAACGGACCGATCGATGCTGTACAGAAGGGTCTGGAGAAGGAGCTTGGTATCGAGATTCGGGTGCTGGATTACTACGAACATGCACTTACATCCGGATCCGGAGCGCAGGCTGCATCCTATATCCATCTGCTTGATGTGAAAACCGGAAAGGCAACTTACGGTGTGGGAATCAGTTCCAATATCACCAGAGCGTCTATTCGGGGTATCTTCAGTGCGGTAAACCGGTTATTTTATTAAGATCAGATAATGAAAGGGATCCTGTCTTCTTTTGCAGAGGCGGGATCCCTTTTTTCTGTTATTTTATTCGTTTCTCAAAGCAGACTGCATCCACGCGCCCCTGATATTTTCCATAATTGGGGATGATGCAAAATCCGTTTCTCATGTAGAAGCTGCAGGCACCCGTATTGATTTTTCTGGTCTCGCAGATCAGTCTGCTGTATCCGAATTCTCCTGCTTTATTTTCAAGAAAATTTAATATAAAAGAACCAATGCCCTTCCCTTTTTCTTTTGCGTACATCCGTTTTAATTCTGCCGTGGAATCATCGATTCTCCTTATGGCACCACAGCCTGCAGGTTTATTTCCATTCTTTGCAATCACAAAAGTGGATTTTTCATCTTCCATATCATTGACTGAAAATGAGGCTTCTCCACTGTTTCCTGTTATGAGATTAAGGCTGCGGGATAACTCACTCAGCAGTGAAACAGACTCGTCGCTGTGAATATCGGCTTCCATAACCTTAATATTATTTTCAATCTTCTCACTCATATTGTCATTTGTGCCTCCTTCTCATGAATTGATTTCAATTATAAAACAGATGATGTCCCCGGACAATCATTATTTAGAATTTCATAAATGGAACCGGCGTTTACTTTTGTGACAGACTTTAGTATAATTAATGCAGTTTATAAAATGACGGGAGAGTAGAATGAAGAAATATGATTATGTGCTTGTCGGAGGCGGTCTTTACTCCGGCGTATTTGCCTATCTGGCCGGAAAGCAGGGAAAGAAGTGCCTGGTCCTTGAAAAAAGGGGGCATTTGGGAGGAAATCTGTATTGTGAGGAGAAAGAAGGAATCCATGTACACCGGTATGGCGCCCATATTTTCCACACCAGCAACCGCAGGGTATGGCAGTTTGTAAATGAACTGGCGGAATTTAACCGGTATACCAACAGCCCGGTTGCCAATTACTTAGGTGAGATGTACAACCTTCCTTTCAATATGAATACCTTCAGCAAGATGTGGGGCGTGTCAACTCCAGAACAGGCGAGGGAAAAGATCAATGAACAGAGAAAGGTGGTTACAGGCGAGCCGCAGAACCTGGAAGAGCAGGCAATCAGTCTTGTAGGAACGGATATCTATGAGAAACTGGTAAAGGGTTATACGGAAAAGCAGTGGGGCAGGGACTGTAAAGAGCTTCCAGCTTTTATCATTAAGCGGCTGCCGGTACGCTTTACCTATGACAATAATTATTTCAATGATTTATATCAGGGAATTCCAATTGGCGGTTATAACGTGATCACAGACAAGCTTTTTGAGGGCTGTGATGTGGAGCTTTCCGTCGATTATCTGGAGCATAAGGAAAAGTATGACAGCCTGGGAGAGAAGATCGTGTATACCGGAATGATCGATGCTTTTTACGGATACAGGTTTGGAAAGCTGGAATACCGCAGTCTGAAATTTGAGACTGAGACACTTGATACAGACAATTATCAGGGGGTGGCTGTTGTGAACTATACAGATCGTGAAACTCCCTATACGAGAATTATTGAGCATAAGCATTTTGAGTTCGGAACCCAGGAAAAGACGGTTATAACCAGAGAATACCCTGTTGACTGGAGTGAAGGGATGGAACCCTATTATCCGGTTAATGATGAAAAAAATCAGAAGCTGTATCAGGCATATGCACAACTTGCCCGGAAAGAGGATCTGGTTATCTTTGGAGGCAGGCTGGGAGAATATAAATATTACGACATGGACAAAGTGATTGAGTCTGCTTTCAATTTGGCACAATCCCAGCTCGCACTTCTTCCCTAGCTCCCCGGCTGTTTACTTTTCTAATCAGATATAGTACAATACTACGGAAAAATCGGTATGCGGGGAGGTTATTATGAATGTAGTTTACGCTTCCAACGATAAGTTTGCCAGGCACCTGGCAGTTTCTCTCTATTCTCTTCTGGATCGTAATAAAAAGATAGAAACGCTTGATATCTGGGTATTGTCCATGGGACTGTCAAGGGAAAGCAAAGACCGTTTATCCGGTATCGCACAGGAATTTGACCGGGAACTTTCTATGATAGAACTGGGAAATTTAAAGGAACGGTTTTCCCATGAGGTGGATACAGGAGGTTTTGATTTAAGCATTATGGCACGCCTGTTTCTGGGAGAGGTGCTTCCTGAGCATGTGGAACGGGTTCTTTATTTAGACTGCGATACCGTAGTTCTGTCTTCTCTGGAAAAGCTGTGGAAAGCGGATCTTGGTCCGTTTCTGCTGGGCGCTGTCATGGAGCCCACCATTTATCCATGTATTAAGGAAGAGATCGGATTAAGGCCGGAAGAACCTTATTTTAATTCCGGGGTGCTTCTGATTGATTTAAACCGGTGGAGAGAGGAGAACGCTCAAAAGCTGCTTCTTGATTTTTACCGTTCCAGGGGCGGAAAACTGTTTGCCGGAGATCAGGATACGATTAACGGAAGCTTAAAGGGCAGAATCAGGCCGTTATCTCCCCGATATAATTACTTTACGAATTACCGGTATTTCCATTACCGGCATTTAGTCCGGCTGTCTCCGGTGTACGCACTCATAACTGAGAATGGCTTTAAAGAGGCAGGAAGACATCCGGCGATTCTTCATTTTATGGGAGATGAAAGGCCCTGGAAGGAAGGAAATTTAAACCACTACCGCAGAGCTTATGAGAAGTATCTGGCAAAAACCCCCTGGGCAGGAACTCCAAAGGAGAAGGGGAACCGACTTTATATGGCAGCTTATCATCTCATGAATTACGGTACCTATTTGTGTCCGCCGCTTCGTGATTTTATCAGCAGCCGGTTTGGAATGAAGCTTGTAAATTCCAGAAAAGGATCTTAAAAGGAGAAGATATGAATGTAAGCTGTATCATCCTGAACTATAATGATGCCGATACTACCATGAGGCTGGTTCATTCGATTAAAGATTATTCTTCTCTGGACTCTATTGTCATTGTGGATAACCATTCCACAGATGATTCTTATGCTCGATTGAAGGAATTAAGTGGCGGCAGAATCCATGTGGTCAGCTCCTTAAAGAACGGCGGATATGGCTATGGGAATAATCTGGGTATCCGCTATGCTTACAGGGAACTTGGTGCTACCCATGTTCTGATTGCCAATCCCGATGTCCTGGTTTCAGAGGAGACGATTGTTGCCATGAAGGCCTCATTTCTGACCGATAAAGCTGTTGCAGTGACGGCTGCAGTCCCAGTCGATCAAAAAGGCAGGGCAGGGCTGTCAGGCTGGAAGCTTACCGGTCTGTTTCCGGATTTACTGGATACGGGACTGGTAACACGGCGTTTGTTTAAACGGTGGCTCAGTGACAATCCGGGAAAGCGTGCATTTCACATAACTACACCTGGGGGAACAGAACGCTGTGCGTGGGCAGATGCTGTTCCGGGATCTCTTTTGCTGGCTGATACAGATGCGCTGATGGCATGCGGGCTTTATGATGAGGAAGTATTTCTTTATTACGAAGAGAAGATCCTTGGATATAAGTTAAAGGCAAAGGGGTACCGTACACTCCTTCTTCTTGACCGTACCTATGTTCATCTTCATTCCGTATCCATTGACAAATCCGTAAGCTCGATCTTGAAAAAGCAGGCGCTGCTCCATAAAAGCAAGCTTCATTACTATAAAAAATATTTAAAAATAAACCGGTTTCAGGAATTGGCTGCGAAGGGATTCCTGGAATTTCTCATGTTTGAGATCTGGTTTTTAACAAAGATTCTGGGAATGTCATGGTAAATGGCGTTGAAAGAAGGGATAGAATGATAACAGTACTTTTGGCTGCCTGGAATGGAGAAAAATATCTAAGAGAACAGATGGAATCGCTGTTGGGACAGACGAATCAGGAGTTTACCATTTTAATTTCAGATGACTGTTCCACGGACCGGACTCCTGAAATAATTTCAGAATATGAAAGCCGGTTTCCGGACCGGGTAAAAAGTTTAAAGAACTTAAAACCGTCTGGCAGTGCCAGGGATAATTTTTTCCGTCTTTTAAAAGCAGCTTCCGATGAGTATCTGATGTTTTGCGATCAGGATGATATCTGGCTGCCGGATAAAGTAGAAGTGACAATCAAAGAGATGAAGAAAATGGAGAACGTATGGGGCAGGGATATGCCATTACTGGTCCATACGGATCTTTCGGTTACAGATCAGGCAGGAACAGTGGTTTACCCTTCCATGGCCAGATATCAGAAGATCGGAGTTTATGATAACCGCACCAGTCATTATCTGGTTGAAAATAATATCACAGGCAATACCATGATGATTAACAGGTCCTTAAAAGATCTGATGGTAGATATTCCAAAAACATGTGTCATGCACGACTGGTGGCTTGGTCTCATGGCAAGCTGTTTTGGGAAAATCACCTACATTGACCGTCCGCTGGTACTCTACCGGCAGCATGGAAGCAATCAGGTAGGAGCAAAGAGCGGAATGAAACAGCTGTCGGAGAGAAGGAACAGCCGGGAAAAAGTCAGGGAGAACTACCGAGGCTTATTTGGACAGGCAAAAGCGTTTCTTTCGATTTACAGACAGTACATGACTCCTGACCAGAGAGAATTGTTTGAAGAATTTTTAAAACTTTGCAAAAGAAGCAGAGCGGGAAAAATAAAGACCATTTTAAAATACAAATTATTTAAAAGTACCCGTGTCAGAACGCTTGGTCAGATGTTTTCCATCTGACCGGAAGCAAATCATGGGAAAATGAGGAGAATGGTAGAATGATACCAAATGAAAAAGAAATACTGGTAACGAGGGCTTCCATGCCTTCTTACGAAGAATTTATTACTGAGATCAAACCGATCTGGGAAACTGCCTGGATGACCAATATGGGAGAATTTCACGACAGATTAAAGGATCAGCTGAAGGAATATTTAAAAGCGGAAAATCTTTTGCTGTTTGTGAACGGACATATGGCTCTTGAGATGGCGCTGCAGGCGATGAACTTAACCGGAGAGGTAATTACCACCCCCTTTTCCTTTGCTTCCACCACCCATGCAATCGTAAGAAATAATCTGACTCCTGTATTCTGTGATATCAGAGAGGATGACTATACCATAGATGCAGATCAGATAGAAGCGCTGATTACGGAAAAAACCACAGCCATTCTCCCTGTGCACGTATACGGAAATGTCTGTGATGTGGAAAAAATAGAGTCCATTGCAAAAAAACACAACTTAAAGGTGATTTACGATGCGGCTCATGCATTCGGGGTAGAGGTGAATCACCGCGGAATCGGAACCTATGGAGACGCTTCCATGTTCAGCTTTCATGCTACCAAGGTGTATAACACCATCGAGGGGGGAGCGGTCACTTTTAAAGATCCTTCGCTGGAGATTTTATTCAATTACTTAAAAAATTTTGGTATAACCGGAAAAGAATCTGTTGAATACATAGGCGGCAACGCAAAAATGAATGAATTTCAGGCAGCCATGGGAATCTGCAATCTGCGTCATGTGGATGAAAACATTGAAAAGCGCAGGCTGGTGTCGGAACGGTACAGGGAACATCTAGAAGGTGTCTCCGGTATCCGTCTCAATCCGGTAAAACAGGGGATCAGTCAGAATTATGCATATTTTCCTGTGTCATTTGAAGGGTTCGTACTATCCAGAAATCAGGTATATGATCTGCTGGCATCCCATCAGATATTTGCGAGAAAATATTTCTACCCGCTGATTACTGATTTTGACTGTTACAGGGAGCGCTTTTTAGGTGTTAACCTTCCCATTGCAAAAAGAGCAGCAGACAGTGTGCTGACTTTGCCCCTTTACGCAGACCTGTGTCTTGAAGATGTAGACCGGATATGCGAAATAATTTTAAGTGCCGCACAGGGAGGAAAATAAAGAGTATGAAAACTGCAGTTGTAACCGCAATCGGATCATTTTCGGCTGACATTGTGCTTAAAAATTTAAAAAAAATGGGGCTTAAGGTGATCGGCTGCGATATATATCCGGCAGAATGGATTGTTGATTCTTCCAATGTTTCTGCATTTTATCAGGTGCCTCTTGCAACGAGGGAAGAGCAGTACACAGAAGCGATTCTAACCATCTGTAAAAAGGAAGCTGCCGATGGGCTGATTGTCCTTACGGATGCAGAGGTGGATGTGTGGAACCGCAACAGAAAAAAACTGAAGGATGCCGGAGTGACTTTATGCTTATCGCCGGAAGAAACCATAACGATCTGCAGGAATAAAATGAAGCTTTATGAGTTTCTCTCTGAAAATGGCATTGGAAATCCCATACCTACCAAAATGCTTAACTGTATTTCTCCGGAGTCTGTTACCTATCCGGCAGTTGTAAAACCGTATAACGGAAGAAGCAGTCAGGGGCTGTGCTATCTTTATGATAAGGAGGAGATGGAGCGCTTCCTTGCTGGCTGTGAGCTGGACGATTATGTGGTACAGCCCTGTTTTAAGGGAAGTATTATCACGGTGGATGTGGTGCGGCAGGCGGACACTGGGCAGTCGGCAGCTGTCTGCCGTAAGGAATTGCTGCGGACCCCTAACGGTGCAGGCACTTCTGTTCTGGTATTTTCAAATCCGGCTCTGGAAGCTTTATGCAAGGAGACTGCCAGGGCTTTGGGGATCACGGGGTGTGTTAATTTCGAATTTATAGAAGGGGAAGACGGAACCTTCTCCATGCTGGAATGCAATCCCCGTTTTTCAGGCGGTGTGGAATTTTCCTGTATGGCGGGATACGACTGTGTCTCAAATCATGTGAAATGTTTTACAGGAGAGGACATTGAACCGTTACACCCTGTAACAGAGATGTTTATTGCAAGAAAATATGAGGAATACGTGACAAAGGTACTTAAAAAGGCAGGAACTGAGGTATGAGAAACGGATTAAACAGCGAAATCATGGCAAGTATCAACTGTGTCACCTATAACCATGGTGCGTTCATCCGCCAGGCTCTTGACAGTTTTCTGATGCAGAAGACAGACTTTGAGTATGAGATTCTGGTTCATGATGATGCATCCACGGACGGGACTGGAGACATAATCAGGGAATATGCGAAAAAGTATCCCGATAAGATTCGGCCTCTGATTCAGACGGAGAACCAGTATTCCCAGGGAATTGACAATATAAGCGGTGCTTTTAACTTTCCCCGTGCAAGAGGAAAATATATATTTATGTGTGATGGGGATGACTACTTTGATTCTCCGGACAAGCTTCAAAAACAGGTGGACTATATGGAGTCCCATCCGGACTGTACCCTTTGTATCCACAGTGCAAAAATCCAGCTGATGGGAAAAGCAGTGACTGAACGCCAGATGAGGCCTTACCGGAAAACTACAGTTATTACGCCGGAAGAGATTATAGATAAAGCTTCCGGTTACGCCATGTCTTCCATGGTATTTCCCGCAAGGCTTGTGAAAGAACTTCCCGATTACTATACGGACTGTCCGGTGGGAGATACCCCCCTGCAGCTGATGGCTGCAGCTAGTGGATACGGGTATTATATGGATGAACCCATGAGCGTATACCGGGTGGGGGTTTCCGGGTCCTGGACTGCTGAGGGCAAAAAAGGGGATTATGCTAAGAAGCAGCAGGCATATTATGAACGAATGAAAATAGTTTATGATGAATTTGACAAAGCAACAGGCGGCCGTTTTAGGGCGGCCGCCATGAGTGCATCCAATAGAACCTATTATCAGACGAAGGTCAATACAAGGGATTTCAAGGAAATATTAAATCCCTTATACCTAAGGTATTATAAGGAACTTACGCCCCTGACCCGGTTCTTTATTCAGTTTCAATACCGTACTCCCGGCATATATCATTTACTTCGAAGAATAGTTACCGGAAGCAGTGATTAAAATAACACGCTGCTATCACATGTTGGGATCAGTTGGATCCCAGGTCTGTGTCTCCGGAATGATCTGTTCAATGGCCGGCCGTTCATATGGTCCGGGAACCGGAGATTCGTAAATGGTTACGGTAGTTCCAAGCGCACAATGATCGTAGATCCATTTGGCATCGCCGGAGAGGAGACGGACACAGCCGGCCGATTCGGCAATGCTTAAATAATTATATGTAGTGGGATCAAGAGTCATCTTGTTGGGGCGGCTGTAAAGAATCGAGTGGATCAAAAAGCCCTTCCAGATGCGGGTTGCATACTGAGTGAAGATTCCGTGATTCATATCCCGCCAGCGGTATTTTTCAGGTGTCTGGAATGTTCCCAGGGGAGTATCCGGACCTGTAGAGGTAAGGAATGACTTTACCGGAATGATAAAACCGTTTTCACCATCTTTTGCAAAGACCGTCATGCAGTTCATCTGTTTGTTGATGCTGATAAAAAATGGTCCGTTGCTTCCAATAATAGGTTCTAAATTGGTAAGCATCTTGCCAGAATTTAAATCAAAATAGTATTTGAAGCCATCGATGTACTGCCAGCCTACAACCGGAAGAGAGTCCTTAAAATAGTACCGGTCATTTTCAATCCATGCCCAGCCGGTAAAAGGTGTGCCGTCTCCGTTAAAGTAGCGCAGTCCGCCGTCAACAATCTGCATTCCGTCTTTTGTGGCGGAAATCAGCGGTTTATCTGTCTTATATGGAAAGGCAGAGTTCTTTGCATAGAATGCCATACGAAAACCTGTGATATAATGTCCGGTTCCCATGGTTCCCGCACTGGTTCCGTTCTTTGCCCAGTCAGTGGTGGTACCGTCCTCTAATTTTGCTGAATAATAAAGATTGAACTGGTTGTTTACATAACCGGAAAACCTCATCTGTATGGCTTCAATGTTTACGTCATTAGGGTAATTGGTTGTCTGCTGACCGTTCATGACCCATGGGGACCAGCCAGTGCCTGAGGTGTAGGTCCGGTAAAGCACGTTCCCTACAATATTTGTGAGAAATGTAGACAAACCATGAAAGCCCTGTCCGTCGTTGGTGATCCAGGCATCATTGACAAAAGGCTGTGTCCAGTTGCCGTCACCAGTCATAACAGTGGTCTGAAGACGGGGAAAGTTGGCTTTTAATGCTTCCTGGGCGGCTTTCGTCGCTTCATCAACAACACCGTTTTCTCCGCTTCCATCCCCTTCCTGTCCGATATCTATTCCTGCATTTGCCAAAGCGGTTTCTGCTTCCTCTGTAGTTACGCCTTCCGCAGTTTCAGCCGTAGTCTGTTTTTCAGACTTACTGGTATCGCTGATGCTGGCGCCATTCCTGTAGCCTGGTCCATATGCCTCATCCGCCCGCGTAAGGGCAGCCTGTCCCAGGACAAGAGCAGCTGTCAGGCAGATTGCCGCCAGGCCGCGTGTCAGTTTACGCATGATAAAACCTCCTGTAAATCATTAAAAATTTTATGGTGATTCCATAATACTTTAACATAACTAACTGGAAAATGCTATAAAAGATTTACATTTATTGGTCAATATAGTACAATAAGGCGAAAATGTAAATTGGATAATTGAGGAGAAAAGCCAGTATGTACCAGGAAAATATGAAAGAGAGAGTGCTTTCCGGACTGTTTTGGAAAGTCATGGAAAACGGGGGAACACAGGGAATTCAGTTCCTTGTATCCGTTCTTTTAGCCAGACTTTTAACACCGTCTGAATCCGGGGAAGTCATGCTGATCATGATATTTATTACCATCGGCAATGTATTTGTCCAGAGCGGTTTTAACACTTCTCTGATCCAGAAGCAGGAAGTGGATGAAAGGGATTATTCTTCTGCTTTTTGCGTGAGCTTCCTGATTGCCTTTGTTCTGTATGTAATTCTGTTCTTTTCTGCACCTGCAATCGGGGATTTTTATGGACAACCGGTGTTCGTTCCGGTATTAAGGATTTTATCCCTGACCTTATTTTTCGGTGCAGTCGTATCGGTTCAGTCCGCGTCTGTTTCCAGAAATATGGAATTTAGAAAGCTTTGTATGGCAAGTCTTTTTGCTGCGGCAGGTTCCGGCATGATCGGCGTGCTGATGGCATTAAACGGATTTGGATTATGGTCTCTTGCCATGCAGCAGTTTTTTTACAGTTTTTTTCTCATGATTGTGCTGCATGTTTTAAAAACCTGGAAACCCAGCCTGAAGTTTTCTTTTCAGAAAGCTGGGGAGTTGTTCTCATATGGCTGGAAAATTCTGATGTCCGGTCTCATTGACACAGTTTTTACCAATGTTTATGGGCTTGTAATCGGGAAACTATATAATTCGGCTATGATGGGGCAATACTCAAGAGGAAACCAGTTTCCAGCCCTTATTGCCAATAATTTAGGGGCTGCCATACAGTCAGTGATGCTCCCTGCTTTTTCTTCATGTCAGGATGACCGGGAAAGGGTGAAAAACATGGTAAGAAGGTCCATTGTTACAAGCTCCTATCTTGTCTTTCCCATGATGGCGGGATTAATTGCAATAGCAGAACCCATGGTGAAGCTTTTACTCACAGATCAGTATTTACCATGTGTTCCCATGCTTCGTCTTTTGTGCATCGCCTATGCCACCTGGCCTCTTCATGTGGCGAATTTACAGGCGATCAATGCCCTTGGAAGAAGTGAGATTTTCTTAAAGCTGGAGATCATTAAAAAAGCAGTCAGTGTGGCGGCTTTAATCATCAGTATTCCGTTTGGGATTTATACCATGGTGGCATTAAGAGCAGTAACGGATTTCATATGTACATTTATCAATGCATACCCCAATAAGAAGCTTCTTCATTACAGCTTTCTCCAGCAGTGGAGGGATGTATTTCCTTCTCTGATTCTGTCCGCGCTCATGTGCGCTCTGGTGTACAGTGTTCAGTTTCTGGTGAAAGGTACACTTCTGACTCTGACTTTGCAGATTATCACAGGAGTTCTGTTTTATGCAGGTCTTTCCTGGCTGTTCCGCATCGAAAGCTTCTTTTATTTATGCAGGACAGTAAAGAACATGAGAAGGTAAGCAGCCGGTTGGCGGTTTACTTTTTTAGGCGGATCATGTAGAATAAAAGGAACTTCTTAAATGAAATGAAATAGAGGAATAAAAATGGAACGTAAAAATGTGGCATGGAATATGATCGGAAGCCTGGTTTATGCGGGTTCCAGCATGCTGCTGACGGCTTTGGTCAATCATCTGGTGGGAACGGATCAGGGAGGCATCTTCGGTTTTGCTTTCAGCACATTCGGCCAGCAGATGTTTCTTGTGGCTTATTTTGGAATGAGACCGATTCAGAGCACGGATGTGAGAGAGAACTATACATTTGGGGAATACCGGCTGGCCCGTATGGTCACCTGCGGTATGGCCCTGATTTTAGGCATCTGCTATATTATATGGAAGGTTTTCTTTTCTTCTTCTGACTACACGTATGAGAAAACCCTGGTAGTGTTTTTTATGGTTCTTTATAAGGTGCTTGATGGTTTTGCTGATGTATACGAGTCGGAATTTCAAAGAAAAGGAAAGCTTTATCTGACCGGACAGGCCATGACATGGAGGACATTGTTTTCCGTGTGTTTATTTTTAGGCACTCTGGCTTTTACAAGGGATTTAATTACCGCTTCGGCGGTAGCCGCCGCTTCTCAGGCAGTGGGAATCTGGCTGTTTGATAAAAGGACTGCGGACCGGATACCGGATATTACTTATGTACATGCAAAGGGAAGACACAGACAGCTTTTACAGGACAGCTTCCTTTTGTTTTTGTCTGTATTTTTAGACGGTCTCATCTTTGCAATGGCAAAGTACGCCGTTGATTCCCAGATGACTTCCGGGGATAATGCCATTTTTGTGGCAATATTTATGCCTACATCTGTGATTAACCTTGCGGCTAATTTTGTAATCCGTCCTTTCCTCACCAGACTTTCCATTCTTTGGGAGGAAGATAGGACTTCAGAGTTTCTTATGGTTTTGAGAAAGCTGTCGGGAATTATCCTGCTTCTCACCGTAATTGCTCTGGCTGGGGCCTGGGTAATCGGGGTTCCTGTGCTTTCCGCTGTCTTTAATGTGGAACTGGCGCCTTACCTCTCTGGACTTCTTGCTATTATTCTGGGTGGCGGTTTCTTTGCAGTAATGAACCTGTTTTATTATGTCCTGGTGATCATGAAAAAACAGAGACTGATATTTTTTGGATATGTTCCGGTCTGCATTCTTTCGTTTGTCCTTTCCTACCAGTTTGTGAAAACAGGCGGAATCAACGGCGGTGCGTATTCCTACATGCTTGAAATGCTGATTCTCATGTTTTGTTTTATGGGACAGGCAATCCGGATTATTCATACAAAAGAAAAAGAAAGGAGAGAACAGAGGATATGACAGACCGGGTACTGGTAGTGATACCTGCATACAATGAAGCCTTAAATATTGAGCGGGTAGTGGGAGAGGTTATAGAGAATTATCCCATGTACGACTATGTGATAATTAATGACGGTTCTACGGACAACACCGCTAAGATCTGCAGGAAGCATGGCTGGAAGATCATTGATCTTCCCATGAATTTAGGTCTGGCAGGCGCCTTCCAGACCGGGCTTAAGTATGCACACAGAAAGGGCTATGGCTATGCCATACAGTTTGACGGGGACGGACAGCACCGGCCGGAGTTCATTCTTCCCATGAAGGAAAAGATGGATCAGGGATATGACATCGTTATTGGCTCCCGGTTTGTAACAGAGAAAAAACCCCGTTCTCTCCGTATGCTTGGCAGCCGGATGTTAAGCGGCGCCATCTGGTTTACGACAGGAGTAAAGGTGAAGGATCCTACATCGGGAATGCGTATGTTCAGTCGTAAGATGATCAAGGAATTTGCAGACGGACTCAATTACGGTCCGGAACCGGATACCATCTCTTATCTGATCCGCCACGGTGCCAGGGTTGCCGAAATACCGGTTGTGATGGATGAACGGATACTGGGAGAGAGTTACTTAAATCCCTTAAATGCGGCCCGGTATATGGGAAAGATGCTGTTTTCCATTTTACTGGTACAAAGCTTTCGCGTTCGGGACAGAAGATAAAGGAAGGGAGTACGTGATATGACGGTTTTACTTCGCTGCGTGCTGATATGTGTTTCCCTGGTACTTACCTTTTATGTACTGGGAAGAATACGCCACTCAAAAATGAAGATAGAGGATTCCATTTTCTGGGTAATGTTTTCCCTGCTTTTGGTAGTTTTCAGCATCTTTCCCAAAGTGGCAGATTTTATATCAAGCCTGGTGGGTACCTATTCTACAGCTAATTTCATTTTCACTCTGATGATCTTTATTCTGCTCACCAAGGTCTTTTTTCAGTCGATTAAAATATCTCAGTTAGAGCGCAGAGTGACGGAGTTAATCCAGATGCTGGCGTTAGATAAGGAGGAAGCCATAGATAAGGAGGAACATAAACTGTGAAGCGTTTGTTAAAGACGAAGGGCTTATGGCTTGCAGCGGGAAGCATTCTGCTTTTAATGTTCCTGTTTGCCAGAACCTATATAAAAACTATAGTGGGGATTCCTTCTCCGGAGTTTGAGCCGGTCCGGCGGTTTTACTGGTGGTTTATTATCTTCGGTTGTGGATTTCTTGCTGCGTTTTCCTTTCTTTTGTGGATAAAGAATATTTTTAACCAGTGGCTGTTCCCGCTGGTTGTTATTGGACTGGGTGTTTTTTATCTGTTCGCTTTAACACCTTTTTCTGCACCCGATGAAGCTGCCCACTTTGTCAGTGCCTATCGTCTTTCCAGTCAGATTTTGGGGAGACAGGCAGTGGCAGGAGAAGATTTTTTAAAGCATGCTTCATCAGAAGAACAGGAGCGCATGAAAAAAGGTGCCAATGTTCTGGTTCGAAGCGGGGATGATGTCTCCGGTCTTTATACAGAGCCGGGACAGAGAACGTACAACCGTGTCCTGACAGAGCTGTTTTCCCTGGATCACAGCCAGTCGGTGACAGTCCGGGAGGAAGTTCCGGTGAATACAACACCTGTGGTTTATCTGCCTCAGGCAGTGGGAATTACGATTGCCAGACTGTTACACCTTGGCTATATTCCCCTGGTATATCTGGGACGGTTTATGAATCTTCTGGCATTTGCAGCCATGGCAGCGGTTTCAGTCCGGCTGATGCCGTTTAAAAAAGAAGTTATCATGGCAGTATCCTGTCTTCCCATGACTCTTCATCTGGCGGCTTCCTACTCCTATGATACTGCATTTATCGGTCTTTCCATGCTTTTGCTTTCCTGGTGTTTTCATCTGGCTTATGAGAAGAAAGAGGTAAAAACAAAAGACCTCCTGGTGCTGACTCTCCTGCTTATCCTGTTAGAACCTGGAAAAATCGTATACCTGCCTGCAGCCGGAATCTGTCTGCTGATTCCAAAATCTAAATTCAGGTCTGAAAGACATTACTGGATCTCCGTTTTTGGTGTCATTGCAGTAATGCTGCTTGCGGTATTCCTGGTAAACCGCCTGGTACTTTCTGCATGGGCCGGGGCTACGGAAAGCTACGTGGGCTGGAGTGAGGCGGCAGGATATAACTTGTCTGATGTGTGGCAGAGACCATTTTGCGTCTTTACGGTTTATTATGAAACCCTGGTGACCCAGTACGACTATTATCTGGTGACTATGCTGGGAGGATTTCTGGGGAATTTAGATCCGAATCTAACGATTCCGCCGGTCTGCCTTACCCTTCTTTGGTACGCCCTGTTTATCAGCGTAATAAAGAGAGAGGGGGAAGTGGTGAAAATGAGGGACGGACAGAAGCTGTGGATATTATTTCTTGTATTTACCAGTGCAGTGCTGGTTCTGACCTCTATGTTTTTGGGGTGGACTCCCAGAAATTTAACGTATATTACCGGAGTTCAGGGGCGTTATTTTATTCCTCTTCTGCCCCTGCCCCTGCTGACTCTGTATGACCGGCGTCTGGTAATCGGTGTGGATTTAAGAAAAAGCGCCTGGTATCTGGAATGCTTTGTAAGCATTTATGCCCTGATCCGTATCTGCTCCACATCATGTCTGCGTTATTGACAGGAAAGAAGGAAAGTTAATGGAAGAAATAAGAGGGGAGCAAAAGACCGTTGATGTGATTATTCCGGTTTATAAGCCGGACGAAACGCTTATGCGGCTTTTTCACAGGCTGGAAGAGCAGTCTTATCCCATACGGAAAATTATTGTGATGAATACGGAAAAATCCTACTGGAAGGATTCTGATTATGAGCATGTGAAGAATTTAGAAATTCATCATGTGACGAAAGAAGAATTTGACCATGGCGGCACAAGAAACAGAGGAGCCGGTTATTCTAAGGCGGATATCATGGTGTTTATGACTGACGATGCAGTTCCCGCTGATAAAAATTTAGTCAGTGCTCTTGTAAATGCGTTTCATCAGACCGGAAAAGGGGGGGAAAAGGTCATCATGGCTTATGCAAGACAGCTGCCCAATCCGGACTGTGCCATGGCAGAGCAGTATACCCGTTCCTTTAATTATCCTTCTGAGAGCCGGGTTAAGACAGAGGCTGATTTGAAGGAACTGGGAATCAAAACGTTTTTTGCATCCAATGTCTGCTGCGCTTATGACAGAAGTGTCTTTCTGGAAGCAGGAGGATTTACAAAAACTACCATTTTTAATGAGGATATGATTTATGCAGGAAATGCAGTGCGTTATAGAGGTGAGGCTGTGGCATATGCTGCTGATGCTAAGGTGATTCATTCCCATAATTACGGATGCATTGCCCAGTTTAAACGGAATTTTGATCTGGCGGTGTCTCAGGCAGACCACCCCGAGGTGTTTGGTGGAATCCGTTCCGAAAGCGAGGGAATACGGCTGGTGAAAAATACCTGCACCTGGCTGGTAAAACAGAAGAAACCCTTTCTGATTCCCGGGGTGATTATAAAGAGTGGTTTTAAATATATGGGGTATCTTATGGGAAAACGGTACCGCACCCTGCCCAGGCGGCTGATATTAAGCTGTACAATGAACCGGTCTTACTGGGGGAAACATAAAACTGAATAATATGGTTGAATGTGAGTCAATGGAAAGTGAGTAAATTTATTATGAGTTATTTAAACGGACAGACAGGATACCGTGATGACTTATTAGCCACCAGATCCGTCGTTAAGAAGGAAAACTATGTTTTAATTGATCCGGATGGAATTGTAAAAAACTCGATTCCTGGATATGAAAAGTGTGATGTTACCATTCTTGGTTCTCCTCATATGGGAGCTTCTTTTGCGGATTATTTAGTAACCGTCCATGAAGGCGGAAATAATTCTGCATTTGGCGGTGAAGGGCTGGAATCATTCATTTATGTAATGGAAGGCTCCATTAAAGTGAAAAATGCGGACAAAGAAGAGATACTCACAGAAGGCGGGTATATTTATTCTCCTGCCAGTAAGACAGTATCTTTTATAAATGAGGGAAAAGAGGAGGCCAGGCTTTTTGCCTATAAGCGCAGATATGAGGAGCTGGATGGCTACAGCGCTTATACAGTTACAGGCAATGCAAACGGCCTTCCATGGATCCCGTATGAAGGTATGGAAAACTGTTATATCCGGAATTTCCTGCCTGCAGCAGAGAACTTTGGATTTGATATGAATATGCATATTCTTAAGTTCCATTTAGGGGCATCCCACGGTTATATAGAAACTCATATACAAGAGCATGGCATGTATTTCCTTACCGGAAGTGCGATGTACAGACTGGATAATGACTGGGTGCCTGTGAAAAAGGGTGATTATGTCTTTATGGATGCATATTGTCCTCAGGCTTGTTATGCAGTAGGGCGTGAAGAGGATCTGACCTATCTCTATTCCAAAGACTGCAATAGAGATGTAAAGCTTTAATATCAGTGTAATAGTCTTACCTTAATAAAAGTGGGCGGGCAATAGCTGTTAAATAAGACATCTCGGTTTTATCCTCAAAAAGCATGAGTGTGGCGGCCCTGCAGGACAAAAGACATTCTGGAACGTCTTTTAATAAGATTTCTTCTTTAAGTGAAAAGGTGAGGACATGATCTCTTGTGCGAAGCTGGCATAAGTAAGAACGTTCCTGATGACTGGGATTGTCTTCAAGAAATATTTTAAGTCCATGAGGTGTCAGTTCCCAGTCAAGTACAGGACCTCTTGTAACACAGGCAGAGCAGGTTCGTATGGCCCTGTCCAGCTTAATAGAAAGGGGAAGAGATGAATCTTCCTCTTTAACCAATATATAGGTGGTGAAAAATCCTTCCATATGTATCGGACGATGAAGATCCATGCCTGACACCGGACAGATATTGAAACCGGAAAAAATCAAATCTTCCCACCACAGGATAGCCGCATGGTTGTCCGGATCCATTGGGTGGGCGTTGTTTACTACCTCAATAAAATCAATCAGTCTTAAGTCATGTATCTTCATGGACCAGCGCATTCCGTTGGAAAAAGGCGAGGGAATAGAAAAAGGGTGGGCAGGTCCTGCCAGTCCCCCTGCTTCATGAACCCGTACAAACAGCAGATCTCCATTCTCTTCATCAATATCATCCCAGGGAATATAAGCAGATACATTCTGACAGAGCAGATGTCCGTAATAAGAAGTCAGCTCAAATCCTTTAACAAATTCAACGGGTGAGGAATGGGAAGCAAGCTTCTCTTCCACCTTTGGAAAACCGGATATTGTATTGTGATCCGTTAATGAAAAGGCACTGATCCCCTGTTTTTCAAGATAATCCACAAGCTCTGCTGCCGTCATGGCGCCATCGGATTCTATGGTGTGATTATGCAGTTCAATTCTTTTCCACATCTTCAAAATCTCCCTTTATTTCTAATTGATAAGAAGTTTCATTTTCCATGCACTGGAATACATTAACAATCACTTTACCCGCGCCTTCCAGGGGATAAACTGGCAGGCAGCCTCTGGAAGAAATGCGTTCTGACAGGTAAAGTTCCTTTATTGTCCCAGGCATATGTACATTTCCTGCAAATTTATTACCAATAAATAAGGCCAGCTGAATTTCAGTTTTCATGGAGTCAACTGCATTTAAAAGCTCTTTTTCGGAGACCGGTCTGCCTTTGTAAGCTTCATATGCTGGCCGGAACTGTTCAGGATTAGTTTCTTTGGAAGGATATTCCTTTGTATAGGTCAGCCGTATGGAAAGTGCCCGGCAGCCGGAAGGAAGTTGAAATCGGTAAGTTACATTTCCCTGGAAGCCCCGGTTTACAGTTCCGCTAAAGCTTTGAATTATTTTCATTATTAATATCCTTTCAGTTGAAATATAAAGTTGTACGATTTCCAGATAGCTTAACCAGACTATGATAGAAAAAGGCGGGTAACAAGTCAATATAATTATTGTAAATTCCATGTAATATCTGAGACATAGATAAAAAGAGCAAAAAAAACTGAAAATTTTACTGAAAATTTTCGAAATGATGGTCTTTAATTTACATTGGTTTGCTACAATCAAAAATATGGTCAAATCGCGATCATGGGAAGGAGAAAACATCATGGCGGTTATTACAGCACATTCCGGCTGCGATGGAACCAAAGACAATTCTATTGAGTTTATAAAATATGCCTTAAATTCAGATGCGGATTGTATGGAAGCAGATGTAAGGAGAAATCAGGCAGGAGCTTTGATTTTATCTCATAATAAAACAGAGGAAGAATGTGTGACAATTCAGGAGGCATTTCGTATTTTAAAACAGTTTCCTGAAAAAAAGATGAACTGTGATTTAAAGGAAGAAGGACTTGAAGTTTCCGTTTACCAGCTTGCAGGAGAGAACGGAGTCAGGCGTCAGCTGATTTATTCAGGAGAGATTGATTTAAATCTGCTGGCTGAAAAAGAAAAATGGTATCCGGAAGTACAAGTATATATAAACCCGGAAAATCTGCAGGCGGATTTTTATGAGATGATGGCACAGGAGGGAGCCTTAAAAAATCTTAAAGAACTTCTGGCAGCTGTGAAAGGCTATCCTGTTTCCTGTATCAATATGGAATATCATACATATACAGATGAAATCATGGAGCTGCTGGCAGAAATGCAGGTAATGGGATCCGCATGGACCGTGAACGAACCGGACGATATTCGTCGTCTGTTAAAAAAAGGACTTTTTAATATTACAACCAGAAACTTAACAACTGCACTGGAACTGAAGGGAGAAGCAGAAGGATGAAACTTTTGTCGCCTAGAGCATTTTATTATATATTGGGGAAAAAAGGTTTTTTTCAGTATCTGCTGTTTGCGGGGTTCCTCATCTTTTTTTATCTTCCGCTTATGAACTTATGTATGCTGGCATTTGCGGACAAATATGAAGTCCCGGCAATTATTCCACAGGAGTTTGGTTTTAAATGGTGGGGATTTGTTTTGGGGCAGAAAAGTCTTGTCAGCTCTATTTCAGTCTCATTTATTCTGGCCATAATCGTAACTTTTGTCTCATTGGCTGTCTGTATACCCGCAGCCTACGCCCTTGCCAGGTATGAGTTTTTTGGAAAACGTATTTTCCTCCTTTCCTTTCTGCTCAGCAATGCATATCCCAGGATGGGGCTTTACATATCAATAGGGATTTTATTTTATAAGCTCGGTTTAATGGGCACTCTTGCAGGGGTTGTTATTATCCATTTTTTGAATTCCATGATGTTTATGACCTGGATTCCTTCCGGTGCGTTCAGAAGTGTTTACAGGCAGCAGGAGGAATCGGCAAGGGATGCAGGGGCAGGTCCCATAAGAACATTTTTTAAAGTCACACTGCCTTTAGCCACACCGGGAATTGCAGTAGCAAGTGTTTTTACATTTTTAAGTTCTTTAGAGGAGGCCCAGGGGACGCTTTTAGTAGGATTTCCCCAGATTAAAACAATGCCGGTGGAGCTTTACGGCGTGATTATGGAGTATCCGCTGACTGCAGGTCCCGTCCTGTCTCTGATTCTTATAATTCCTACGGTGCTGGTTCTGTTCTTCATGCGCAAATACATCAATGCGGACAGTCTGTCCGGCGGATATGGGGTGAAGTAGAAAGGTGAAATTATGGATAAAAAGATAAAGCTGAAAATTACCGATATGAAAAAGCACTATAAAAATGGTGATGGTGTTGATGAAATCAATATTGAGGTTCATGAGGGAGAATTTGTAACAATGTTAGGACCATCCGGCTGTGGAAAATCTACTATTTTACGGACTCTTGGAGGCTTTTTATCCGTAGATTCCGGAGATATTCTTATAGATGGCATCTCTGTGAAAAGTCTTCCTCCGGAAAAAAGACCGACTGCTATGGTATTTCAAAGTTATAATCTGTGGCCGCATATGACGGTTTATGAAAACCTGGCTTTCGGACTGGAGATAAAGAAGATTCCGAAAAATGAAATAAAGGCGGAAGTCGATAGGGGACTTGCACTGGTAAATATGAGCGGGTTTGAAAAGAAATACCCCGGCCAGCTCTCCGGCGGACAGCAGCAGAGAGTAGCCATTGCAAGGGCGCTTCTGCTGAAGCCATCCGTTCTCCTCCTTGATGAGCCGTTTTCTGCTCTGGATGCAAAGATCCGGAGCCAGATGAGAGAGGAACTGAAAAGGATTCAGCAAGAATTAAACATTACCGTGGTATTTGTAACTCACGACCAGGAGGAAGCAATGGCTCTGTCTCACAGAATCGTGGTAATGAACAAAGGCGTTATTGAGCAGATTGGAACTCCGGAGGAAATTTATGACCGTCCTGCAACACAATTTGTAGCATCTTTTATTGGAGAGATGAATTTCTTTAAGGAACATGACGGAAGCGCCATGGCAGTGCGTCCGGAGGACATTATGATTACCAAAGGAGAAGCAGAAGGACAGATTTGGGGCAGAGTGAGAACTGTCATGGTACTGGGCCACTATGCTGAAATCAACGTAGAGGTTGGGGATCAGGTAATGAAAGCCTATGTGACCCGCGCTGCTGCTGAAGAAATCAAGCCAAGGGATGTGGTATCCCTGTTGTTTATAAAAACCTGTAAATATTGTGCCTGAGAATAAAACACCAAATATGAGGAGACTTAAAATGATGAACAGAATTATTGGAAATGCAAAAAAGACTGCGACAATTATATTGTCAGTTTCTCTTGGAGCTATGCTGCTTGGAGGCTGCGCTTCAAAAACAACAGCAAAAGCGGATGGAGAAAAGAAAGTTACCGTATGGGCCGGCGGTTCTGATAACGTAAGAATACAGTTTGAAAAACAGATTGAGCAGTTTAATGCTTCCCAGGATAAATATACGGCAGAGCTTCAGTTCATTACCTCCGGAACCGGAGCACAGGGCCTGTTTGAACGGGTTGTGGCAGCCAAGAAGGCAGGACAGTCAAATACGGATTACGATGTCATTGAGTTGGGAGGAGATGAGATCAGCCGTTATGTGGAAGAAGGCGGAGAAGACTTTTTTGTTGCTCTTGACAAGTCTAAAATAGAAAATATTAAAAATCTTAAGGTTGAATCTTCTTTCCGTAATGATCTGGTGGTCCCTTACCGTGGAACAACGGTTGTACTGGCTTATAATTCAGACACAGTACCGGAGCCTCCAAAGACCACAGAAGAGCTATATAAATGGATTAAGGATCATCCGGGCCGCTTTGCTTATAATACTCCGGGATCAGGCGGAGCCGGCGGTTCCTTTGTAACAACCAGTGTGTACAATCTAATGGATGAGTCTGCACTCACTTCCACAGATCCTGCCAATAAGGAAAAGTGGAGTAAAGGTTTCGACCTCCTAAAAGAGCTTCATCCCTTTATGTACAAGTCATCCGGAAAAGTAGTTTATCCAAACAAGAATCAGGGAACCCTGGATCTTCTGGCAAATAAGGAAGTGGATATGATTCCTGCGTGGGCGGACATGACAATTACACAGATCAAAAATGGAACGTTACCGGACTCCATTAAGATTACCCAGCTCAGTCCCTCCTTTACAGGAAGTGCAGTAACACTTGGAATTCCATCTATCGGCTCAAATCAGGATGGAGCATATGCATTTATCAATTACATGATAAGTCCGGAGGCACAGAATACTGCTCTGGATACTATGGCTGCCATACCGGTTATCGATTTCAGCCTTCTGGATCCGGAACTGATAAAATCCATTGCGGATTTAAAAATAGATAAATTCCGTATCAGCAGTCTGGGAGATTTAGGAACTCAGCTTTATGAGCAGTGGGACAAAGAGATTGGTACATTAGAATAAGAGCCGGGAGATTAAGAACATGTTGAAAGAGAGAGTGTTCGGGAAAATCCTCCCATATCTTCTGATCCTTCCTTCCCTGATCATTCTGGCTGGAGTTGTATTTTATCCGATCGCAGCAAGCCTTCTTCGCAGCTTTGAGCTGGAAGAGGGCGGACTGGGTCTGGATAATTACCTGTATTTTTTTACAGACAAAATTCAGCGGGATAATATAATCTACACGCTTCAGGTGGTTATGATAACGGTGCTTCTGGCAGTTGGAATTGCCTATTTTTTAGCCTTATATTTACGGTTTTCCAATACCTGGACCAGCAGGCTGATCGGGCGGCTTTATCTTCTCCCCCGGTTTATTCCGGGTCTGGTAGCAGTCAACGGAATGATAACGGTAATCCGTGATTCCGGTCTGATCAACCGTATTTCCCGGCTGTTTGGACTTGAGATAAAACTGGGACTTATGTATAACAGCAAAGGGATTGTTCTGATGAATTTATGGTTTAACATACCCTTTGCAACCATGCTTTTGGCAGCCGCCCTGTCAAAGATCCAGAATTCTGCCATTGAGGCGGCAAGAGACTCAGGGGCAGGAAAACTTCAGATTTTGAAAACCATGATTTTACCGCTGACCTACAGGGATATTTTTATCACTGCAACCTTTGTATTCATGAGCAATTTAGGATCGTTTACCACCCCTTATCTGATGGGAGGGAACAATCCTCAGATGCTTGGTATTTCTCTATACAGCCAGTTTAATAACGGTCATTATGAGAGGGCAGCTGCTCTTTCCGTGATTATGTTTTTACTTTCCCTGCTTTCTGCTGTTGTCTACGTATATACAAATATGAAAAAAAGTGAATGGGAAAAGGGAAACGGCTGATGGAGGAAATAATGCTATGAATGGAATCAGGGAACAAGGTATGGACAGAATGACAGTACAGGAACCGTGGAAAGTGATTGTGCTGTTTTCTGTTCCTTCTTTCTTGGGAAATTTGTTTCAGCAGCTTTACAGCATGACGGATGCTGTGATCATAGGCCGCCTGGTTGGTATTAAGGAACTGGCAGGAGTCGGAGCTGCGGGAGCCATAAATTTTCTGATTATTGGATTTGCCACCGGCATCACAGGAGGATTTTCGGTGATAACAGCTCAGAGGGTTGGAGCAGGAGATACAGAAAGAACAAAATCCTCTATTGCGGCTTCCTTTTGCCTGTGTGCTATCATAACTCTTCTTTTAACTTTTTTAGGAGTGGTGACTGCAAGGCCTCTTTTGGAGAGAATGAACACACCGGAAGATATTTTTCCATATGCGTTACGATATATGCTGATTGTTTATGCAGGTCTGGGAGCGGCTGTTTATTACAATTTGATCGTCGGAATACTAAGGGCGATCGGTGACAGCCGGACTCCCCTTTATTTTCTGGTTTTATCTTCTGTTTTAAATATAATCCTGGATCTGGCTGCGGTAATATGGCTTCACGCCGGAGTGACCGGGGTGGCGGTGAGTACAGTTTTTGCCCAGTTTTTTTCGGCTGCAGTCTGTCATCTTTATGCTCATGGAAAATATCCCCAGATCAGACTGGAGAAGCGGCATTTCAGCGTTTTTTTCTTAGAGGCGTGGAGACATATCAGAATTGGTCTTCCCATGGCACTGCAGTTTTCTGTAACAGCAGTGGGAATTATGATACTGCAGGCTTATTTAAACCGTTTTGGCTCTCTTGTGATTGCCGGATATGTGGCGGCAAGCAAAGTGGAGAATCTGGTGACGCTTCCTTTTACCACTCTGGCCATAACCATGGAGGTCTATTGCGGTCAGAATTATGGTGCGGGAAATAAAGCCAGGCTTCGGCAGGGAATACGAAGCAGCATTTTAATGGGACTGGGGACGGCAGCTTTCGCATCCTTCATAAGTGTGTTTCTGGGGAGACAATTTATCGGACTTTTTCTGGATCATTATGATGACCGGGTGGTAGAATATGGATACCATTATCTTTTAATTATTGCAGTTTTTTTCTGGCTGCTGTGTTCGCTTCAGATATTAAGAAGCGCCCTGCAGGGAATGGAGGAAGCATTAGTACCTTTGGCTGGAGGGGTAATTGAACTGATTGCAAGATGGGCAGGATGTATTCTTTTCATTCCATATGCCGGATACGCGGGAGCATGCTTATCCACTCCACTTGCATGGGGGCTGGCTCTGTTACTTCTGCTGATCCGTTATGCCAGGATTATGAAATGATTAAAACGGGGACATGGCAGCAGGCAGGTGTGTCCTGGATATTGTTAAAAGGTAGCATTTTACGAAAAAATGCTACCTTTTAACAATTTTCTCCTGCTTTTGTTTTGCCCGGTCATTTAGTATAATAAACTTAGTGGAAAGACAAGGAGGACACAATTATGGAAAACGGGAAAAAGGGCCTGCTTTTATTAATGCTTGCCGGTTTGGCCGGAATTGTATTTCTCACACTTTTAACCTCCTCCTTTTATGGGTACGTGCTGAAAAAGATCGGGGTGGAGCATGCGGAAAATACCGTTGCATACCGATATCATTATGTAATGATAATCGATAACCTGGATTCCCAGTTCTGGAATGATGTATACCAGAGTGTGAAGGAAGAGGCGGCGCAATATGATGCCTTTGTAGAACTCAAGGGAAAGAACCAGTCATCGGAATACTCTACTCTGGATTTTATGGATATGAGCATAGCAGCCAGGGTTGACGGGATTTTGCTGGAATACACCGGAGAGCGTATGCTGGAGGAACGGATCAATGAAGCGGCCAGAAACGGGATTCCGGTCGTCACAATTTTAAATGATGCTCCCAATACACAGCGGAAAAGCTATGTAGGAATCAATTCCTACCAGCTTGGACAGGAATACGGCAATCAGATTTTAAAGATTCTGCCTGACCATGGGGGAATCACACGGGTTATGATGCTTCTTCATGATAATTCCATAGACAGCAATCAGGCCCAGATATTTAATCAGATTAATAACCGCATGGTTACGTCTAAGGAAAATGCGGACAGAATCAAGGTGGAAGAAATCAGAATTCCATCGGGAAGAGCCTTTGAATCAGAGGAGGTTGTCCGCAATCTGTTCCAGAACGCCCAGGGACCGCCGGACATCATTGTATGTATGGATGAGGTGGATACGGAAGCTGTTTATCAGGCGGTGATCGATTATAACAGAGTGGGAAAAACCCAGGTGATTGGTTATTATAAATCCAAAGCGGCACTGGAGGCAGTGGAGAAGGGAACCATGGCAATGACTCTGTGCATTGATACCAGCCAGATGGGCAAATACAGCGTACAGGCACTGACGGAATCCATAAAGGACGGACGGACCAACTCCTTTTACAGCGTGGATTTACAGTTTGTAACAGAGGAGCAGGCGCCTGAATACATGAAGCAGGAGCGGAAATCCCATGGAAATTAAGCGTAATACAATCTGGGAGAATTTACCCATCACCAGAAAGCTCTTTCTGGAAATAGCGGTGACTGCAGTGGTCCTCTTCGCCAGCAATTTATTTATCTATGCCCAGATTAACCAGATGGTGGAACGGATGAATTCTGTTTATATGAGCAATGTGAATTTAAATGAATTGTCCGATGCCCTGACTGATGTACAGAATTTCATGTACAAATACCTGCAGGTAAAAGACTCGGAATCATTAACGGATTACTATCGTGCAGAACAGGACTACAGAAAGCTTTTAGAAGGGCTGAATGTTGTGGTTACAGACAATCCGGTTCAGATTCTGGAGAAAAACATACGGAATATGTCTGACAGCTATCTGGCGGTCACAGATGAGACAGTACAGGCAAAACGGGGCCAGAATGTAGAGAAGTATAAAAGTTCCTATGAATCCGCCTTAAAACTTTATCAGTTCATTAATCACGATATCTCTGTGTTAAACAGCAGGCAGTTTAAGAACAACTCCGCAAGCTATCAGACACTTCAGGCGGCACTCCAGTACCTGGAGGTCATCAGCTCTGTCATACTGGTTATCGTCATGATTATCAGCCTGACGGTAATGATGATGATGACCAGGGACATTGTTACACCACTCACCAGTCTGGCACATACAGCCAAGCTGGTGGGTCAGGGAAATTTTCATGTAAAGGTGCCCTATATCCGGTCGGGGGACGAACTGGGAATCGTGACGAAGACATTTAACCAGATGGTGGACAGTTTGGCTGATTATGTGAATAAAATTAAAGAGAGTGCGGAGAAAGAGCAGGAGATGAAGGAACGGGAGCTTCTGATGGAAAACCATCTAAAGGAGGCCCGCTTAAGATATTTACAGTCCCAGATTAATCCCCATTTTCTTTTTAATTCCTTAAATGCAGGCGTACAGCTTGCAATGATGGAGGATGCGGAAAAAACCTCGGTATTCATGGAAAAGATGGCGGATTTCTTCCGGTACAATGTAAAAAAGAGCTCTGAGGATGCCACCATTCGGGAAGAGGTGGATACGGTTGAGAACTATATTTATATATTAAATGTCCGGTTCGCGGGAGATATTCATTACGAATCCAGAGTGGAAGAGGAAGCCCTGGATTATTCCATACCAAGCATGACTTTGCAGCCTCTGGTTGAAAATGCAGTAACCCATGGCATACGCAATATCAACTGGCAGGGAAATATCCGTCTTTCTGTTAAAAATCTGGAAGATACCATAGAGATCCGGATTGATGATAATGGAAAAGGAATCGATAAAGAAAAATTAAAGCACATTCAGGAAGGCGTGAGAATCCAGGAAGACTCGGCATCCACAGGAATCGGTATTTACAATGTGATCTCCCGTCTGGAACTTTACTATAATAAAAAGGATTTGTTTTCTATTGTCAGTGAGGGGGAAGATCAGGGGACTTCAGTAATTTTAAGGATTCCTAAAAAGGGGGAAGAGGTACATGTTTCGGATACTGGTTGCAGATGATGAAGGAATTATGCTGGAATCCATACGGAGTATTATTGAATCAAACTTCAAAAGCGAATGTGAAATCGTCTGTGTGAAGACTGGAAGAGCGGTGATTGAGCAGGCCGGGCTGTTCCGCCCGGATATTGCTTTTGTGGATATCCAGATGCCTGGATTAAGCGGAATCCAGGCAATCAGGGAGATACGTAAATTTAATCAGACCATGGTTTTTATTATAATGACAGCCTTTGATAAGTTCTCTTATGCACAGGAAGCGGTAAACCTTGGCGTGATGGAATTCATTATGAAACCGGTTAACAAGAAAAAAATTCTCGATGTATGCGTAAAAGCCATGCATCAGGTTGAGGAAGCAAGACAAAAGATAAGTGACGATTTAAAAATAAGGGAACGGCTGGAAATCGTCATTCCCATGATCGAAAGCGGCTTCATTTACACCATCCTTCAGGAAGATTCGGACCCTCTTCACAGTGGATATCCGGAGATGCTTGATATCCGAAAACCCTACGGATTCATCGTGGTTCTGGAATTTGGGGACAGCATGGAGGGAGGAACCATGACCAATGCCATCGGGGTGGGGGTAAAGGTCAATAAATATTACAGTACGATCAGGGAAATTGTCAAAGACTATTTTGAATGTGTCATTGGTCCAGCCATGGGAAACCGCCTGGTTCTGTTCCTTTCCTTTGATCAGGAAAAGATGCAGTATGAGAAGCGGGTGGAAGTGATTACCAGAACCAGAAATATGATTCATAAGCTGGAAAACAGCATGGACATGAAATGCAGGGGTGGAATCGGTTCTGTAAAGGTTCTTGCGGGAGTCCGGGACTCCTATACGGAAGCCTTAAAATCCCTGCGGGAAAGCGACAGCCATGTGGTGCATATCACCGATATTCCGGCGGTGGCGGAATACGATGGGGAATACCCTCTGGATCTGGAGAACCAGTACCTTCAAAGAGGCATAAAAGCAGACCGGGAAGGTGCATTATCCTGCGCCAATGAATTTTTTGACTGGATGCTGGTCCATGACGGAAATGTAAGATCCAATATTGAAATCAAGATTCTGGAACTGGTGATGAGACTGGAGCGAAGGGCTTTTGAAGCCGGCAATGTCCGCTACGGGTTCCGTTACCGGGAAAATTATATGGATGAGCTGAAGGAAGCAGCTGACGGGGAGGGGATGCGGCGCTGGTTCTTAAACAAAACCAGAGATATCTGCGACAAGATCAGCACATCCAGAGAACGGGAATATGAAAATGTGGTATCCAGAGTCAAGGGATATATTGACGAGAATTATGCCAGGGACATTTCTCTTGATGACGTATCACGAATGGTGGATATCAGTCCCTATTATTTCAGCAAGCTGTTTAAGCAGGAAGTAGGGGAGAATTTCATTGAATATGTAACCAGAACCAGAATCAGGAATGCAAGAAGGCTGCTGGAGGATCCCAGATACAGCATTAAAGAGATCTGTGTGATGTCCGGCTACAGTGATCCCAACTATTTCAGCAGAATTTTCAAGAAATATGAAGGGATGACACCAACCGAATACAGGGAGAGGTAAGTGTTATGAAAATGTGGGGCGGGAGGTTATTACTTACGGTATTAGCCTGCTGCATTCTGACGTCAGGATGCGGACAGGCGGAAGTTGAGACTACAGTGCAGGTGCAGGAAAAGGAGGGGGACCGGCCTTTGCAGATCGGACTGAGCATTGACTCATTTGTCATTGAGCGGTGGATCAGAGACCGTGATGTTTTTGTTTCCGCTGCAAAAGAGATGGGGGCTGAAGTCAATGTACAGAACGCCAATGGAGATGTGAATGAGCAGATTGAGCAGATCCAGTACTTTATCAAGAAGCAGATGGATGTAATCGTGGTAGTGGCAGGTGACTGTGAAGCGCTGGCAGACGTGATGAAAAAGGCAAAAGCGGCAGGGATAAAGACCATGAGCTATGACCGTCTGGTACTAAATGCCGACAGTGATATGTATATATCCTTCGACAACAGGGGGGTAGGGAGCCTGATGGCGGAGAATCTGGTTAAGAATATTCCTGATGGAGGCAAAATTGTCATGATACAGGGACCGGAATCCGATCACAATGTGGCGATGATCCGTGAGGGCTTTTATTCCGTTCTGGAAGGTAAAAATTTAGATGTGGTCTATCAGAACAACTGTGAGGGCTGGCTTGCGGAGCATGCTTACGACTATGCTAAGGAAGCCCTTGAAAAATATCCGGATGTGAAGGGGATCATGTGCGGAAATGATGATCTGGCCACCCAGGTTTTTAAAGCACTATCCGAGGACCGGCTGGCAGGAAAGGTGTGCCTTGTGGGCCAGGACGGAGATTTAATGGCCTGTCAGCGGATTGTGGAGGGAACCCAGAATATGACTGCTTTTAAATCGGTGGAAGAGGAAGCCAGACTGGCTGCAGAGTATGCGGTCATGCTTGGCAGGGGGGAACCCTTAAAAGGAATTGACCAGACGATTCATGACGGTACCTATGATGTGCCGTATCTGGAACTGAAGCCGGTGGCAGTCACCCGGGAAAATATGGATTCCGTCATTATTCAGGGAGGTTTTCATGCTCGGGAAGATGTATATTTAAATGTCATACAGCAGTAGCATTTTTTTGTCTGATAAAAAAGTCCTGTTCTTTCAGGGCTTTTTTTATGTGGATGAATCCGTGCTAACGGTTAACAAACAAGTCCTGATGCTCCCATGCTAATATAGGAATATCAAAAACAAGTATTGGAGGAGGATATTCAATGAAAAGAAAACTTTTAGCAGTGGCGATGACACTTGCCATGACAGCAGGAATGCTGGCAGGGTGCAGCGGGGGAAGCAAGGCACCGGAGACCAAGGCTCCTGAAACCACTACGGCAGCAGCTGCTGAGACAACCAAAGCAGCGGAGACCACTGCAGCAGAAGCAAAAGCAGACAAGAAAGACGGAGTTTTAATCGGTGTTGCCATGCCGACCAAGGATTTACAGAGATGGAACCAGGATGGCGCCAACATGAAAAAGGAACTGGAGGCAGCAGGCTATAAGGTAGATTTGCAGTATGCCAGCAACGACGTTGCGACACAGGTATCCCAGATTGAAAACATGATCTCCAATGGCTGCAAGATGTTAGTTATTGCTTCCATTGACGGAAGCTCCTTGGGAGAGCCTCTTTCCCAGGCCAAATCCATGGGAATTCCGGTTATCGCCTATGACCGTCTGATCATGAACTCCGATGCAGTTACCTATTATGCCACCTTTGATAATTACAAAGTAGGCCAGAAGCAGGGAGAATATTTAGAGAAGTCTCTTGGGCTTGACAAAGCCGGCGACCCGAAGAATATCGAATTCTTCACAGGTGATCCTGCTGATAATAACTGCAAGTTCTTCTTCGGAGGAGCCATGGATGTTTTAAAGAAATATGTAGACAACGGCAGACTGGTAGTCAAATCTGGCCAGACAGCATTTGAACAGGTTGCAACTGAAAAATGGGATTCAGAGAAAGCTCAGAACCGTATGGATACCATTATCGCAGGCAATTATTCAGACGGAACCGTACTTGATGCAGTTCTCTGCTCCAACGATTCCACTGCTCTTGGTGTTGAGAATGCACTTGCTTCTTCCTACACCGGAAAATATCCTGTTATAACCGGTCAGGACTGCGACATTGCCAACGTAAAGAACATGCTTCAGGGAAAACAGGCCATGAGCGTATTCAAAGATACCAGAACTCTGGCTACCCAGGTAGTTAAGATGGTAGATTCCGTTATGCAGGGCGGCAAAGCGGAAATCAATGATACCAAGTCCTATGACAACGGAACCGGAATCATTCCTACCTATCTTTGTGACCCGGTAGTTGTTACAGTTGACAACTATAAAGAGATGCTGATCACTTCCGGTTATTATACTGAGGATCAGTTAAAGTAATCAGGCGGATTTCCTTATGGGGGACGGCTTTTATGAATGAAAGCCGTCCTCTGAATATATAAAGAGGGAGGGATATTCTTGGCAAATATACTTTTGGAAATGAAAAACATCACCAAGACGTTTCCGGGTGTGAAAGCCCTGGATTTAGTGAACCTTCAGGTAGAAGAAGGGGAGATCCATGCTCTGGTGGGCGAAAATGGAGCGGGTAAGTCCACTCTGATGAATGTACTCAGCGGTATCTATCCCTATGGATCTTACGAGGGAGACATTATCTACAACGGAGAAATCTGTAAATTCAGTCATATCAGCGACAGTGAAAAGAAGGGGATCGTCATAATCCATCAGGAGCTGGCTCTGGTTCCCTACATGACAATTGCCGAAAACATGTATCTTGGAAATGAAAAAGGAAAAAAATTCGCAATTAACTGGAATGAAACCTTTGGGGAGGCTGACAAATACTTAAAGACAGTAGGACTTTCTGAATCCTCCCATACGCTTATTAAGGATATCGGGGTAGGAAAGCAGCAGCTGGTAGAAATAGCGAAAGCTCTTGCCAAAAATGCAAAACTGCTGATACTTGATGAACCCACTGCATCATTAAATGAAGAAGACTCAAAAGCGCTTCTCAATCTTTTGAAAAAATTCAAATCAGAGGGTATGACCTCTATCATCATATCACATAAACTGAATGAAATTGCCTATGTAGCGGATAAAATCACCATCATCCGCGACGGCTCAACCATAGAAACACTGAACAGTAAGACAGATCATATTACAGAGGACCGGATTATAAAAGGAATGGTTGGAAGAGAACTGGTGGACCGTTTCCCAAAGCGTACCGGCATTCAAATCGGAGAAAAATCCATGGAAGTCGAGCACTGGAATGCCAGCCATCCGCTTTATTCCGAACGTAAGGTGGTCAGTGACGTATCCTTATATGTAAGAAAAGGTGAAGTTGTGGGAATCTGCGGACTGATGGGGGCAGGAAGAACAGAGCTTGCCATGAGTCTTTTCGGAAAAAGCTATGGAGCAAATATCTCCGGTACTCTGAAAATTCATGGGCAGGAAGTCCATCTGCGTTCCGTACGGGACGCGATCCGCCATAAGTTAGCCTACGTAACAGAAGACCGGAAAGGAAATGGTCTGATTCTTGGAAACCCCATACGAATCAATACCACACTTGCCAATCTGCGTGCAGTCAGCTTCAGAACTATTATTGATAAGGATAAGGAAGTTCTGGCTGCCGAAGATTACATTAATAAGCTGAAGACAAAATGCCCTTCCGTAGAACAGTCAGTAGGAAATTTAAGCGGAGGAAACCAGCAAAAGGTTCTTTTATCCAAATGGATGTTTACAGAGCCTGATATTATGATTTTAGATGAACCGACCAGAGGAATTGATGTAGGTGCCAAATATGAGATTTATTGTATTATAAACCGCCTGGCTGCTGCCGGAAAATCAATTATCATGATATCCTCAGAGCTGCCGGAGATTCTTGGAATGTCGGACCGCATTTATATCATGAACGAGGGGCATATTGCAGGAGAAATGAGTGCACAGGAAGCCACACAGGAAAAAATTATGGCATGCATTTTAAAATCAGATAAGCATCCTTCGGGTATACCTTTAACCCCGGATCACATGGGCATGGAAGAGGAAGGGAGAGTAGAAGATGGAGAATAAATTAAAAATGTCGGAAGGACTTAAAAAATATACAATGGTTATCGTTCTGGCAGTAGTCGTTATCCTGTTTACGGTGAATACAGGAGGGAAAATGCTTCTACCTCAGAATGTAAACAACTTAATCGCACAAAACGCATATGTATTTATTCTGGCGACCGGAATGCTATTCTGTATTCTGACAGGCGGTAACATTGATTTATCTGTTGGATCAGTTGTCTGTTTCGTAGGAGCCATAGGCGGAAGCATGATGATTAAGATGGGAATAAATCCCTATCTTTCTCTTCTTTCCATGATCATTATCGGCATACTGGCTGGAGCCTGGCAGGGCTTTTGGATTGCCTACGTACGGATTCCGCCATTTATCGTAACTCTTGCAGGAATGCTCATCTTCCGCGGACTTTCAAACGTAGTCCTTCAGGGAATGACCCTCTCTCCTGTACCGGACAGCTTTTTAAATCTGTTTAATACTTATGTTCCCGATGTATTTGGAATGAAGGGATTTAACCTCACCTGCTTCCTTGTGGGAATTGCAGCCTGCTGCATCTTTATTGTATCAGAAATCTTCACCAGAAAAAGAAAATTGAAAAAGGGTTACCGGGTAGATCCTTTAAATAGTACGATTTTAAAAATGGTATTGATGACTGCTGTTATACTCGCTTTTATGTATAAACTGTCCCTGTACAAAGGAATCCCCAATGCACTTATCTGGGTTGTGGTAATCATCGGAATTTACAGCTACATATCTTCCAAAACAACCACCGGCCGCTATTTCTATGCAGTGGGCGGAAATGAGAAGGCAACAAGACTTTCCGGTATTGATACCAATAAAGTTTATTTTCTTGCATATTTAAATATGGGCTTGCTGGCAGCAGTGGCAGGCATGGTTACCCTGGCCCGTTTAAATTCTGCCAATCCGACGGCTGGTAACAACTATGAAATGGATGCCATCGGAGCCTGCTTTATCGGAGGAGCTTCCGCATACGGCGGAACAGGAACGGTACCTGGCGTTATTGTAGGTGCTACGCTGATGGGTGTCTTAAACCTGGGAATGAGCATCATGGGCGTGGATCAGAACCTTCAGAAGGTGGTGAAAGGAACCGTTCTTCTGGCTGCAGTTATATTTGATGTGGTAAGTAAGAGAAAATCATTTATTGTGAAGCAGTAAGCCTAAGACTATCAAAAAACTGGTTGTTTCTGCATAGAATAATTGTTTCTGGAAATCTTTGTAATATTTAAGACTGATTTAAGCAGTCTGTGATACAATTATAAAGAGAAAACAAAAACACTCCGGGGGCTGATATCTGGTCCCCGGATCAAAAAAATGCAGGAGGGATCCGATATGTTCCATTATAGAAAGTCCATAGCCATAATGAGTGCTGCAGTTTTTTTTGCAGCATATTCGTTCTCATCTATGGCATCCACTCAAACCCAAATAAGCAGTGTTTCATTGGTAATTGACTCAGATATAGAAGTGGGAACTGATGAGAGTGATGTAACAGTTACTGTCAACACCAGTAAATATAGCGTGGAAGAAATAACCGTAACCAATACTCCTGATGATGAATGGGAAGATGGAGATAAACCAAAACTGAAAGTATACCTGAATGCTGATGATGACTACTATTTTACCAGTGGATTTTCTAAAAGCGGTGTGAACATCAGCGGATCTGACGGTACAGTTACTTCTGTAAGCAGAAGCAGCAGTTCCGAACTGATTGTCTATATTACTCTTGATGCACTGGATAGTGACAGCAGCGACTATGCACTTGATGCCAGTGAATTATCGTGGAATGAATCCAATGGAACAGCAAGCTGGGATGAAGCAGAAGATGCAAAAAAATATGAAATAAGACTTTACAGAGGAAGCAGTACCGTAACCTCTGTACTTACAACAACCAGCTCCAGCTATGACTTTTCCAGTTATATTACATCCAGCGGCTATTATACGTTTAAGGTAAGAGGCGTCTATAATTCGTCCAATAAAGGGAGCTGGGAAGAATCCGATTCCTGGTACGTAACTTCTTCAGAGGCGCAGGAAATCAGTTCCAACAGCACCAGCAATTCCATCAATTCCTCAGGTCCCGGAGCTTCGGTAGGCAGCGGTGCATGGTTAAAAGATGACAAGGGCTGGTGGTACTGCAATGCAGACAAAAGCTATACAGTCAGCAACTGGCAGTATATTAATGGATACTGGTACTATTTCAACGAATATGGATATATGGCAACAGGCTGGATATCCTGGAATTCCAAATGGTATTACTGCGGAGATAATGGTGATATGTACATCAATGCTGAAACACCGGATGGGTATTATGTAGGAACGGACGGTGCATGGACCGGTGCGTGAGTCTGACTTTATAATTGTTACAGTTAAATAAAACAGGAAAGTCGCCGTCTGGCTGAAAATCTTCAGTCGGGCGGCATTTTTTGCATATATGTATCATAAATGAGCCGCTAATCGGGATGAAACCAATAAAAATTTTCCTATATATAGAAATCTTGGCTGAGTTGTGGTAGAATGCTACAAGTAAAAGAATGTTTTGAAATGTAAAGGAGCATAAAAATATGGGAAAGATAAAAGTAACATCATGTGAGATAGAAGGGCTTTATGTCATTGAACCAACGGTTTTTCCGGATTCCAGAGGATATTTTATGGAAACCTACAACCAGAATGATTTTAAAGAAGCGGGCCTGAATATGAATTTCGTACAGGATAACCAGTCCATGTCCGTAAAAGGGGTATTAAGAGGACTCCATTTTCAGAAGCAGTTTCCCCAGGGGAAACTGGTCCGCGCAGTGAGAGGAACCGTTTTTGATGTGGCAGTGGATTTAAGATCTTCTTCCAAAACTTATGGAAAATGGTTCGGCGTGGAGCTGTCTGCAGAAAACAAAAAGCAGTTCTATATTCCCGAAGGCTTTGCCCATGGCTTTTTAGTTCTCTCTGATGAGGCGGAATTTGCATACAAATGCACAGATTTCTACCATCCGGGCGACGAAGGCGGAATTCTTTGGAGTGATCCGGAGATCGGAATTGAATGGCCAGTTTCAGAGGGAATGGAGCTTACTATTTCCGACAAAGACCAGAAGTGGAACGGTATCCGGGATACGTTTAAATTCTAACGAGAGGAGAAAACCATGAATTATCTGGTTTCCTTAATAAAAGAAATTTATATAAAAAGAAAACTGATTCTGGATTTGTCAAAGGCAGATTTTAAGAAGCGGTTTGTAGGCTCCTACTTCGGTATTGCCTGGATGTTTTTGCAGCCGATGGCGACGGTCCTTGTTTATTTTTTTGTGTTTCAGATGGGGTTTAAGAGTGTACCTCCCATTAAGGAATATCCATATGTATTGTGGCTGATTCCCGGCATAGTACCCTGGTTTTATCTCAGTGAAGTTTTAAACATGGGGACTGGTTGTCTGCAGGAATATAATTATCTGGTAAAGAAAGTGGTTTTCCGTGTAGAGATTCTGCCGTTTATTAAGATGTTATCATGTCTGATGGTACACGGTATATTTGCTGTTATTATGATTGTGGTATTTTTCTGTTATGGATTTTTACCAAAGATCAGCTGGTTTCAGATTATTTACTATTCCTTTGCAGCATCCATGCTGTCTTTGTCCATCGCTTATTTTACCAGTGCCATCAATGTGTTTTTCAAGGATATGGCACAGATTGTAGGTATTTGTCTGCAGTTTGGCATGTGGATGGTACCGATTATGTGGGCCCCGGAGATGTTTCCCAAAGCTCCTGAGTGGCTTCCCACTCTGCTGAAAATAAATCCGGTTTATTATATTGTGGCTGGATACCGTGACAGCATGTTAACTGGGAACTGGATTTTTGAACGTCCAATTCTTGGCCTTTATTTCTGGTTTGTGACCATTGTCTTATTTTTGATAGGACTAAAAGTATTTAAAAAGCTGCGCCCGCATTTTTCCGATGTGCTGTAAGCAGTTACCATGGAGGATTCAATGTCCGTAGAATCGAACAACAAAGCACTGTCTGTTAATAATGTAACCAAAATATATAGATTATATGAGAAGCCCATTGACCGGTTAAAAGAGGCCATGAGTCTGACTCATAAGAATTACCACCGGGATTTTTATGCCTTAAACGGGATCTCTTTTGATGTGGAAAAGGGACAGACCGTAGGCATTATCGGTACCAACGGATCTGGAAAATCTACTATTTTAAAGATTATAACCGGAGTCCTGACCCCTACCACAGGAGATGTGGAGGTAAACGGGGTGATTTCCGCTCTTCTGGAACTGGGGGCGGGATTTAACATGGATTATACAGGAATCGAGAACATCTACATGAATGGTACCATGATGGGATTTTCCCGAAAAGAGATGGATGGAAAACTCCAGGACATTCTGGATTTTGCCGACATTGGAGATTTTGTCTATCAGCCTGTAAAGACCTATTCCAGCGGTATGTTCGTCCGCCTCGCATTTGCCCTTGCCATTAATGTGGAACCGGAAATTCTGATTGTTGATGAGGCGCTTTCCGTAGGAGACGTGTTCTTCCAGGCTAAATGTTACCGCCGCATGGAAGAAATCCGTAAAAATGGCACCACCATTCTCATGGTTACTCATGATATGGGTGCCATTATCAAGTATTGTGACCGTGTGGTCGTATTAAACAAAGGCAATTTCATCGCAGAGGGTGAGCCTGGGAAAATGGTCGACCTCTATAAGAAGATTCTGGCAAACCAGATGGATGATCTGGAGGAAGAACTGGCAGATGCGGATAGCAGGTTGTACAATGATTTTTCCGGAGATCGGGCACTTTCTGAAAGAAACAGTGCGGCAGCAGGCGGCATGATGAAGGAAAAGCTGACAATTAATCCAAATCGTACGGAGTATGGAGACAAGAGAGCGGAAATCGTCGATTTCGGGCTTCTTGACGAGAGAGGAAACATCACAAATCTCCTGTTAAAGGGAGAGCGTTTTACCATAAAAGAACGGATTCATTTCCATGGAGCAATTGAGACACCTATTTTTACTTATACCATCAAGGACAAGCGGGGCGCCGATTTAACCGGAACCAATACCATGTACGAAGCCTCCGATGTAAAGGCTGTGAAAAAGGGCGATGAATACGTCGTGGAATTCACCCAGAAGATGACTCTTCAGGGTGGAGAATACTTACTGTCCATGAGCTGCACCGGTTTTGAAAACGGGGAGCATGTGGTTTACCACCGTCTGTATGATATTGTAAATATCACCGTTATATCCAATAAAAATACGGTTGGCGTTTATGATATGGAACCAGATGTAAGCTTAACACTTTTGCGTGCAGAAAAGTAAGGAGGAATAAGCATGAATGATATCAGCCCTGAACTTAAAAAGCTGTATCAGAATTACAATGGAGACATCAAAAAGCTGCTGCAGGAAAATCCCAGGCTGGATTACTTATATGCCTTATCAGAGATAAGAGAAAATCTGCTGGACTGGTTTGAATTTAATTCGGAAGGAACTCTTTTGCAGGTAGGATCCGACTACGGCGCGCTTACAGGCTTATACAGCAGACGGGTAAAAGAAGTAACCGTAATAGACCCCAGTCACAACAATTTATCATTCAACCGCCTTCGCCATCAGAAACGGGACAATATCCACTACGTGAACGGAGATTTACACTCTTTTATCAGTAATGAGAGCTTTGATTATATCGTTTTTGCAGGTTCTCTTTGTGAACCGTATCAGGAAATGACAGAGAAGGCAAAAGAACTTTTAAAACCGGACGGAACCATGATTGCTGCAATTACAAACCGGCTGGGATTAAAGTATCAGGCTGGTGCAAAAGCGGAGCAGTTTTGTCTGTCCAGAACAGAGCTGAAAGAACTTTTATGCGGAAGTGAAGGTGAGGAAGGAACTGTGGAGTTTTATTATCCCATGCCGGATTACCGCCTCCCGGTAACTCTTTACTCCGACGGGTATCTTCCGGGAAAGGGAGATTTAACCCACGCCATCCTTGCCTATGATTACCCGAAGTATTTACGATTCGATTTAGGTAAGATGTTTGATGAAGTGTGTGAAGGAAAACAGTTTGAGACATTTGCCAATTCATTTTTAACCATTTGGAGCCGTCATGAAGAAAATTAATTTTGTAAAATATAATAAAACAAGAAGAGAAGCTTTTCAGATACGAACCAGTCTTGTGGAAGAAAATGGACTGCCGTTTGTGGAAAAGTCTGCCCTGACGGCAGAGGGTATTCCTCACATCCGTTCCTTTGAAGAAAAATACAGAAATTTAAAGGAACAGAATCAGGGGTTAAATGTGGCAGACGTGACTGTCAGTGCCGATGGAACCACAGCCCGGTTCGCTTTCTTAAAAGGTGAGACTTATGCCGAGCTTCTGGGCCGAGAGATTCAGAATGGAAAGGTACCCGAAGCCTCTTTGGAAGAGGGCATTTCCATGATTTTAAAGGTGCATGATGATTATATGACGCCTTTCCATGTTACTGAGGAGTTTGAAGAGGTATTCGGTGTTCTGCCGGATACTGGAGAGCAGATTAAGAGGGACTGGGCATTTAAACATTCAAATATTGACTGCCTTTTTGAGAATATCATGATGACAGAAGACGGTCCTTACTGTCTGGATTACGAATGGGTATTCTCTTTTCCAGTTCCGGTTAATTTCATAAAGTTCCGCGTGCTTTATTATTTTTATGAGCAGTATAAAAGCATCCTGAGCTATGATTCCATGGAAGCATTTATGGAAGAACAGGGAGTAGACAGGGAGCTAATCGGGATCTATGAAGAGATGGAGCGTCATTTTCAGGAATATGTCCACGGTGAGAACCAGCAGATTTATCTCTTAAACTATATGCATGAGACCTTTGCACTCCCTGACAGCATGTTTGAGGTATCCCAGATCATTGATGATACCAAGGACCGCATTGCCCAGATGAAAGCAGAGTTAAAAGAAAAGGATTTAACCATTACAAAACAGCAGGAAGAAAAACGCCTGACGGATAACCATGTTACCAATCAGGAGATGATTATTGCATCCCTTAGAAAGGACTGCGAAACCATGCAGGGGATCATCGAACAGTTAAGAAAGCATGAATCCTTCTTTTATAAGGTATGGCGCAGGCTGGGAAGAATTTTTAATGAAAAATTCCCAAAAGGTACGAAAAAGCGGAAGATCCTGTTTTATATGAAGGAGACTATTCTCCACCCCGTAAAGTCCATTTCCCTTTATACAACAGATAAGGGAAGGAATCTTATGGAAGGGGATATGAAAATCGGTGAGGAATACCGGATTCATGGAAAGCTTCGTTTTGTGAAAGAAGGGCACCCCATGGTATCCATTGTCATTCCGGTTTACAACCAGATCCATTATACCTATGCCTGTCTGCTGTCCATACTGGAGCATACAAAGAATGTGGATTATGAGGTGATCATAGCAGATGACGTATCCAGTGATGCCACGGCAGAGCTGTCCAAATTCACAGAAAATGTGGTGATCTGCCGCAATGAGACCAATCAGGGCTTTTTAAGAAACTGCAATCAGGCGGCAAAGTCGGCAAGAGGAAAATATATCATGTTTTTAAACAATGATACTCAGGTGACCGACGGCTGGCTGGACAGCCTGGTGAATTTAATCGAGTCTGATTCCTCTATCGGAATGGTGGGTTCCAAGCTGGTTTATCCTGACGGACGCCTTCAGGAAGCAGGAGGAATTTTATGGAGCGATGGGTCCGGCTGGAATTACGGACGTCTGGACGATCCGGAAAAGCCTGAATACAATTATGTAAAAGACGTGGATTATATTTCCGGTGCTGCAATTCTTCTTTCCAATGATTTATGGAAGCAGATTGGCGGCTTCGATGAACGGTTTGCACCGGCTTATTGTGAAGATTCCGATCTTGCCTTTGAGGTGCGTAAAGCCGGTTACCGGGTGGTTTATCAGCCCCTTTCCAAGGTGATTCATTTCGAAGGTGTTTCAAACGGCACAGATGTCAATGGTTCCGGATTAAAACGCTATCAGGTGGAAAACAGTAAAAAGCTGAAAGAAAAATGGGCAGTTGAATTCAGCCAGCAAAGCGAAAACAACGGTAACCCTGATCCATTCCGTGCCAGAGAAAGAAGCCAGGGAAAGGACATCATCCTTGTGGTAGATCATTATGTACCTACCTATGACCGGGATGCTGGTTCCAAAACTACATTCCAGTATTTAAAGATGTTTATTGATAAAGGATATGTGGTCAAGTTCCTGGGAGACAATTTCCTTCATGAAGAACCCTACTCCACCGCTTTGCAGCAGATGGGAATCGAGATTCTTTACGGCAGGGAATATCAGGCAGGTATCTGGGACTGGTTAAAGACACATGGAGACGATATAAAGGCAGCTTATTTAAACCGCCCCCATATCGCTCAGAAATATATTGATTTTCTTCGGGAACATACCAGCATGAAGCTGATTTATTACGGCCATGACCTTCATTTCCTGCGGGAAGGCAGGGAATATGAGCTTACTGGAGATCCTAAAAAGCGGGAAGCTTCCGAATACTGGAGATCCATGGAACTGCGTCTCATGAAAAAGGCGGCGGTATCCTATTATCCCTCCTATGTTGAGAGGGAAGCGATTCATGAAATCGAGCCTTCCGTACCGGTAAAAGCAATCGTAGCTTACGTTTTTGATAAGTTTTTAAATCACATTCCCAATGATTTTGAAAAGAGGGAAGGACTGCTGTTTGTCGGCGGTTTTGCCCATCCGCCCAATGCAGATGCAGTATTATGGTTTGCCAGGGAGATATTTCCGTTAATCAGGGAACAGATACCGGTTAATTTTTACATTGTCGGCTCCAAGGTTACTGATGAAATCAAGGCTCTGGAACAGCCGGATAACGGAATCATCGTAAAAGGCTTTGTGACTGAAGAAGAACTTGCAAGTCTGTACGCCAGCTGCCGGATTGTGGTAGTTCCGCTGCGTTATGGAGCAGGCGTTAAGGGAAAGGTAATTGAAGCGCTTTATTATGGCGCCCCTGTTGTAACTACCTCCATTGGAGCAGAGGGAATTCCTGAGGCAGAAAAGGTGATGGTGGTAAGAGATGAGCCGGAGACATTTGCAGAGGAAGTAATCACTCTTTACAATGACACGGACAGCTTAAGGCAGATGAGCCAGAATACCCAGAACTACATTCGGACGTATCACAGCATTGATGCGGCCTGGAGCGTGGTTGGGGAGGATTTTTAGAACAGATAAAGTATGAACCGATGATAACAGATAAGGGAGGACATGAAGATGCAGGCAGTTTTGCTGGCAGGCGGGCTGGGTACCAGACTGCGTTCCGTAGTAAGTGACCGGCCAAAGCCCATGGCGCTGATAGAAGAGAAACCTTTTATGGAATATGTGGTGAGACAGCTCATCCGTTATGGCGTAACAGAAATTATCTTCGCCGTAGGATATAAAGGTTCTATGGTGGAAGATTATTTTGGAGATGGTTCTAAATGGGGAATTCGTGTTTCTTATGCTTATGAAGAGGAACTGTTAGGAACAGCCGGAGCCATAAAAAATGCTGGTAAACAGGTGACAGAAGATATATTTTTAGCTTTAAACGCAGACACCTTCTATCAGATCGACTGCAGTAGCTTCACGGAACTGATGGAGGAAGCGGACCTTGAAATGGCTCTGGTTCTCCGGAAAGTTCCTGATGTATCCCGTTACGGTCAGGCAATTTTGGAAAATGGCCGTTTAACAGCCTTTGACGAAAAGGTGGAAGAGTCCAGAGAAGGAACGATCAACGGCGGATTTTATTTCATGAAACGCGCTCTTTTAGATACAATACCGGAAGGAAAGGTATCTCTTGAGCATGATATGATTCCAAAGTGGCTCTCGGAAGGAAGAAAGCTTGGCGGTCTGGTAAATGACGGATATTTCATTGATATCGGTATTCCGGAAGATTATTACCGTTTCATGGAAGATGTTAAGGAAGGAAGGGTGATCATATGATAATCAGAGGACGGGCTCCCCTGCGTGTCAGCTTTGGAGGAGGAGGGACCGACGTTGCCCCCTTCTGCATCGAGCAGGGAGGAGCCATAATCGGCAGCACCATCAATAAATACGCTTACTGCTCCATTGTACCCAGACAAGATGACCAGATCATCGTCCATTCCCTGGATTTTGATATGACAGTGAAGTATAATACAAAAGAAAACTATGTATATGACGGCCGTCTTGATCTTGTTACTGCTGCTTTAAAAGCCATGGATATCAAACAGGGCTGCGAAGTTTATTTACAGTGTGACGCGCCTCCAGGATCCGGTCTTGGAACGTCTTCTACTGTAATGGTAGCGCTTTTAACTGCCATGGCAAGATGGAAGGGCGTGGAGCTTGACAGCTACGCCATGGCTGATCTTGCTTATCAGGTGGAGCGGGAGGATTTAAAGATTGACGGCGGGTATCAGGACCAGTATGCCGCTACCTTTGGAGGCTTTAACTTTATTGAATTCCATGGACGTAATAACGTAGTAGTCAATCCCCTCAGAATTAAAAAGGAAATCATTCATGAACTGCAGTATAACCTTCTTCTTTGCTATACAGGAAACGTTCATGTATCCGCCAACATTATCAAGGATCAGGTCTCAAATTATGAGAAAAAGGATCCGTTTGAAGCCATGTGTGAAGTGAAAGCACTTGCATATGCCATGAAAGATGAGCTTTTAAAGGGCAACTTATACAGCTTTGGAAAGCTCCTGGACTATGGCTGGAAAAGCAAAAAGAGAATGAGCAGCAAGATTACCACACCCCAGATCGATGAGCTTTATGAAGAGGCTCTGAAAGCAGGAGCACTTGGAGGAAAGCTTCTGGGAGCAGGCGGCGGCGGATTTTTACTGGTTTACTGTCCTTATAATGTACGCCATAAGGTGGCTGCAAGAATGGAAGCGGCTGGAGGCCAGCTGACAGACTGGAACTTTGAATTAAGAGGTGCCCAAAGCTGGATTACAGATGAATCCCGCTGGGATTATCAGGATGTCAGAGTTTCCATGCCAGACGGACAATATCATTTCCATTTATAATAAAAATGAAAAACAGGCGGCAGGAGAAGAAACGAACATGGATAAAATTGTTTTTTTAGATCGGGATGGGACAATCAATGAAGAAGTGGAGTATTTACACAGGCCTTCGGACTTAGTGATCCTTCCCGGTGTCGCTGCTGCATTAAAACGTTTAAAAGAGCATGGATTTCGTCTTGTAGTAGTGACCAATCAGGCAGGGGTCGCAAGAGGATATTATAGTGAGTCGGATGTAGATCAGCTTCATGAATATATGAACCGTCTTCTTGCGCAAGACGGAGCAGAAATAGACCGTTTTTTTTACTGCCCCCATCACCCGGTCCATGGAATCGGAGTTTATAAACAATCCTGCCATTGCCGCAAACCCGACATTGGAATGTTTGAAATGGCCGAGAAATATTTTCATGTGGACAAGTCCCACTCCTATATGGTTGGAGATAAACTTCTGGATACGGAAGCGGGACATAACTTTGGCGTAAGCTCGGTCCTGGTAGGCACAGGATATGGAAAAGAATTATATAACAGCCTGACCGAAGAGGAGAAAAAGGAAGCCTTTGATGCTTATGCGAAAGACATGACAGCAGCAGCAGAGTGGATTTTACAAAAAGAAGGAGTGTGAGTTTGATGGAACCCATGAACTATTTGGAAGAGCTTCTTACACGTTATCCGGTTTTAACCAGTGTGAAAGATGAGATAAAAGAAGCGTATGAGATTCTGGAAAACTGTTATAAAAACGGAGGAAAGCTTTTAATTGCCGGAAACGGAGGAAGCTGTGCGGATGCAGAACATATCGTCGGTGAGCTGATGAAAGGTTTTGTAAAACCCAGAAGTGTTTCCGGGGAATTTGCCCAAAAGCTTTTAGAGGCTGATCCGGTCCGCGGCAAGGAACTGGCAGATAAACTTCAGGGAGGGCTTCCGGCCATTGCTTTAACCGGTCACCCGGGACTTTCCACTGCCTACTTAAATGATGTGGATGGCAGTTTAATCTATGCCCAGCAGACATATGGTTATGGAAAAGAGGGAGATGTCCTTTTTGGCATTTCCACATCCGGAAATTCTAAAAATATCATGTATGCCATGACGGCTGCCAGAGCGATTGGCATGAAAACCATTGGCCTTACAGGAAGGGATGGCGGACAGCTAAAGGAGATTGCAGATGTATCCATCGTGGTTCCGGAGAAGGAAACCTATAAAATTCAGGAACTTCATCTGCCGGTATATCATGCATTATGTCTGATGCTGGAGGAACGGTTTTTTTAATTTTACATGAACAGGAGGAAAAGATGGAAGAGAGACAGTGGATGGGTAAGGAAGCTTTGTGGAAGAACGAAGTCATTGCAGCTCTGCTTTTGATTTCCTTTGCTTTTTTCATTAACAGAGGGATTAAAATAAAAGGTCTGTATATGGATGATCTCTATCTTTGGTCCTGTTACGGTGAACAGACCTTTCGCCAGTTTGTATTTCCATTAGGCAGCACCCGGTTCCGTTTTGTTTATTATCTGGCAGCCTGGCTTGAGATGATGATTCTTGGAAGTCATACGGATTGGTTTGTGCCGTTTAATATTCTTCTGAACAGCTGTATTGCGTATACCATATACCGGTTCGGAAAACGTCTTTCCCATCGGTGGCTTGTGGGATTTGGCTGCGGAATCTTATATCTTCTTTCCAGAATGTCTTACTATCAGATCAGTCAGGTGTACGGTCTTATGGAAAGTATGGCTCTTTGGATGGCAATCGGGATTCTTTACTTTCTGTGTCGTTATTTATCCGGGGAAGAGCAGCCAGACCGGTATATCCGGGCAGCAGCGGGGTTGTATTTTTCTATATGTTTTGTTCATGAGCGCTATATGGTTCTGCTTCCTTTATTTTACTTTGCATTCCTTATAAAAAAAGAGAAGAAGATTTCCTATTGGCTTGGTATAACCGGGGCCTTCCTGGCAGTTCAGCTCATACGTTTTCTCACCATCGGAAGCATATCTCCTGCTGGGACAGGAGGCACGACAGTAGCCGATACATTTAGCATATCCCAGAGCATTCAGTATGCCCTCAGCCAGGTGCTTTATATATTTGGAATTAATGCAGGACCTGATTATTTAAGCGGATTAAGCTGGAGCCAGTCTCCCTCCTGGATTCGGGTTCTTGTCATGCTCGCCAATTTTTCTCTTTTGATGATGGTTATCAGATTTTTATTTATATTATTCAGAGACAAGGGGAAATTAAAAGAACGGTTTCCGATTATTGCATTATTCATTATTTTCATAGCCCTGTGCATTGGATCTTCAAGCGTTACCATCCGTGTAGAAACCAGATGGATCTACGTATCCATGACTGCTGCATGGCTGTTTGCCGCATATTTATGCGGAGAAGCAGTTCCGCTGAAAGAGGGACAGACTATTTCTGCCGGCCCCCTTTTATATTGCGGTCTGTTTGTGCTTTACGGTCTTATCATGCTCCCTGTTGAAAATTTTTACCGGGACAAATACGATAATCTTTACTATTGGTCCTCTCAGCTGCGTTATAATTCTCTTGCAGAAGAGACCTATGGAAAGTATGGAGATGATATATTCGGAAAAAAGATCTATATTATCGGAAATACTTATGAAATGAGTGATTTTACAGCCCGGACCTTTTTTAAGACCTTTGACAGCAAACGTCTGGCGGAAGGAACAGAAGTTACATTAATTGATTCTATCAGAGATATTGGTCTTGTGGCGCCAAACATGCTGATTTTGCGTGAGGATCCCGCACATAATGCATTTCAGGACGTTACTTCATTTGTAAAAGATCTAAAATTCCAGCGGGTTTACGGCAGCTATGAAGATGGCTGGCTGGATGAGGATGCAAAGATCAGAATTATGGCAGGAAAAGAAGGGGTAATCAAACTGAAATTCTATTACCCGGGTGTGATAACCGGACTGGAACATATCACTGTTATGGTAGAAGGAAAAGAAAAAACGGTGGTTTCCATCGATTCCAGCACTGCGGCTGCAGAGATTGATGTTCCCCCATATAAAGTTTCGGAAATAACGTTTGAAAGTAACTTTTATTACCAGGCAGCAGCGGAACAGCGGAGCGAAAAGCATCTGGCAGTCGTTGCAGAGATTACAGCCGATTAAGCGACAGAGGTGAAATGATGAAACAAAAATACCTTTACTATACAGTCCCTTTCCTGGGAACGATTTTCTGCCTCTGGTACATCTTTGCGGCAACCTGTGATGGGATATACTCAGACTATGTCCGTCTGGTAAACAGCTATCTTCCCAATGTGTTCGATCCAGGATTGTTTTTCGTACCGGATATCCTGACTCGTATCCCAATCAACTATCTGGCAAGAATTATTAATGTAACTTTTTTTGATTATAACATCATGTTTGACCGGGTACTTGGCGTTATGGCACTTGGGCTTTCCGGTGCGGTGATAACTGGATACTGTATTCGTAAAAAGCTCTCCTATGGCTGGTTTCTGGTACTGATGGCCGTATTTTTCAGTCTGAATAAATGGGAGATGTTAAATAATGGAAGCGGATTTGCACATTTTCTTTCATTTGCGCTTTTCTACTATCACTATGAAGTTTTGGATCGGTTATGGAACGGTGATGACTGCTTTCGTGACCGTATTTATCTGATTGTACTTCCGTTTATTACAACCCTTCTTGTGGCAGGACCGTATTGCGCCATCTATTCTGTGACCGTGCTTCTGGCCTGCATTGTGATGTTTCTGCTTAAAAGACGGAAATTGGGGATTTGGCCGATCATTTACGGAATTTGTACTCTTGTTCCGTTTCTTTTATATCTATGGAGCAATCACTATGCAGTGGAAGACCATGATGCGTCTGCGACGGTCTCACTCCTCACCCAGCTCATGGATACTCCTGGATTTTTTGTCCGTTTTTTTGTAAAATCCTTTTCTTCCATGGTAATTGAAGGGGAGAGAGCTGAAGAGATTTTTCGTACAAATGCTCCTTTCCTGATCATGGGTCTCATTGTGATCGCTTTATATGTGCTGGCTCTGTGGTATAACTGGTATTACCGCCTTTATGAGGAAACCATTCTTCCTGTTATTTTAATTATGTCGGGAGTATTGAACCATGTGCTGATCGTGCTGGCCAGATGGATCTTTCTTAAGGAGAATTACGGGCTCAGCTCCAGATATGCCCTTCAGTTTCAGACGGGTATACTTGGAATTATTCTTACCTTTGCCTTACTTTTCAGAAAGAGGAGATACCGGATTGGTTCAGGTGTGAAGCTGGCAGCGGGAATTACCTGTTTTGTATTTCTGACAGGAAACTGTTATACCACTTATACTGAAGTAAAAAAAGCGCCTCACCGGAAAGCAGCTTATGAACGGAGGGCAGAACTGGCCCTTAGATTTGAACAGGTGACGGATGAAGAGCTCCGTGCCAATTTCGAATACCGGCTGGGTCGGGAAGACAGCGGACAGAAAGTAAGAAGTGCACTGACTATATTAAAAGAGAATGGTTACAGTGTATTTCGAGAGGGTAACCAGTAGCTAAGGAGTAAATTTATGAAAAAGACATTATCGGTCGTTGTATCATGTTACAATGAAGAATTGGCGCTTAACCGGTTCTATGAGGAAACGGCCAGCATTTTGAAAAATCTAAGCTGGAAATATGAGCTTATCTTCGTAAACGACGGAAGCCAGGATCAGACTCTTTCTGTACTTACCCGTCTGTCTGAGTCCGATGACCGGGTAAAAGTTATAAGCTTTTCCAGAAATTTTGGTCATGAAGCAGCCATGATTGCCGGACTGGATTATAGTAAGGGTGACGGAATTGTGTGTATGGATGCAGATTTGCAGCACCCGCCGGAATATTTGTCTGAGATTGTAAAAAAGCTGGAAGAAGGTTACGATGTGATCAACATGGTCCGTACCAGAAATGAATCAGCAGGCTGGTTTAAAAATTTTGCTTCCTCCGCATTTTATCGTCTGATCAATGTGCTGTCTGATGTGAAATTCGAGCCAAACGCTTCTGATTTTTTTGCAGTATCCGGAAAAGCGGCAAAGGTGCTTAAAGATAATTACAGAGAAAAAGTACGCTTTCTGAGAGGATACGTACAAAACATCGGATACCCCAGAACTACGATTGAATATGAAGCCAGAACCCGGGTTGCAGGAGAAAGTAAGTACAGCATTAAGAAATTAATTGCATTTTCTGTAAATACCATTATGTGTTTTTCTAATCTCCCTCTGAAGCTTGGGATTTATGCCGGCTGCGGTGCCGGTATTCTTGGAATTATCATGATGATTTATACCATATGGAGCTGGGCAAGAGTGGGAACACCAAGTGGGTATGCCACGATTATTGTTCTGATTTGTTTTATGTTTGCAGTTCTGTTTTTAATTGTAGGGATTATTGGAAATTATATTGCGATTCTGTTTGCCGAACTGAAGGACAGGCCGATTTATATAGTTGAGGAGACCAAAAACATTCATTGATTCCTTTTTCCTGGAATGATATAATAAACTCAGGATTATTGATTTCCCCTGGAGAGGGAAAGGAAACAAATGATAAAGTATAAACCGTATGAGCAACTTGAGCTTACGGACGATTTTATGTTTTCTTATGTGATGCGCAGTAATGGGGAATTGTGCAGACAGCTGTTGGAAAGCATACTAAATTTCCCCATAGACAGAATTGATTTTATCAGCTCACAGGAAACCATTGATACTTATGCATCTGCTAAGGGTGTAAGGCTTGATGTTTTTGCTAAAAGCGGTAATAGGAGTTTTGATGTGGAATTGCAGACATCAAACAAAAGAGATCTGCCGCAGAGGAGCAGATATTATCAAAGCCAGTTGGATACTGCCATGCTTCAGAAAGGGCAGATGTATAAAGAACTTGGAAACAGCTACATTATATTTCTCTGTACCTTTGATCCCTTTGGATTTGGACAGTATATTTACAGTTTCCAGAACAGATGCACAGAGTTGCCGGAAAAAGTACTCAATGATGGAGCTTACAAAGTTTTCGTGAATGCCCAGGGAACTCATGGAGTAATTTCAGACGAATTAAAGGAATTTCTATTGTTTTTAATATCTCCTGGGGAATTTCAGGCAGGAGCGAATAGTAATCTGGTTAAGAAGTCAATCGTTGGCGTGGAGGAAGGACGCAGAAATGAAGAATGGAGGTTGATCTATATGACACTGATGACTAAGTTTGATGAACTTCTGGCAGAAGGACTGCAACAGGGATTAGCAGAAGGTCTTCAACAGGGATTAGCTGAAGGTCGGAGAGAAGGACTGCGGCAAGGGAAACTGGAAGGAATGGCGGAAGGAAGACTGGAAGGTGAAATCCGAATTGCCCGACTTACTGAAATTCTGTTGTCGGAAGGAAAACTAGATGACTTACAAAGATCCGTTACTGATACAAAATTTCGTGAACAAATGTACCTGAAATATAAATTATCCAAGTAAGGATGAAATTAAAATATGAAAGGCCTGGGATTTTTATATCCCAAGCCTTTTCCTATCTGGTTGTTTAATGTATTCCAGGCCCGATCTCCCTGCCCGGTGCGGTTTCGCTTACTGTTCCCGAATTGCCGGAATTTGCACTGCCTGTTCCACCAGAATTATTCTGTGGTGTTGTACCAGGTACAGCAGGTTGTGTTTCTCCAGTGGTTTCCTGAGTTGTTTCAGCAGGAGTCAATGTACATACACCGTCTGCATCTGCCGTATAGGAGACACCGTCTGCTGTAAAAGTTTCTGATACTTTCATCTTACCGTCAGAAGGATTTAAGTAATACTGCTTGCCATTTACCGTTATCATACCTTTAGCCATAGCACCGCTTTCACCGAAATAATACCAGCTTCCGTCTACCTGTCTCCAGCCAACGGTCATCTTACCTGAGGAGTTGCTTAAATAATATTTAGCCCCCCGGTCATCCAGCCATCCGGAATGCATCTTACCATCACCTTCCAGGTAATACCAGCTTCCGTCGGCATTTACCCAACCGGTGCTCATGGTACCATTGGTATTGAAATAATACCAGCTGTTATCCAGCTGCTTCCATCCAGTAGACGCACTGCCATCATCAGCCATGTAATATTTAGACATTCCGTCTGTATGCCATCCAGTTACCATAGAACCGTCATTATTTAAATAATAGCGTTTGTTATTTAAGTCAATCCAGCCGGTTGCCATAACACCGCTATCCTGTAAATAGTACCGTTTTCCATTTAGATCCAGCCATCCGGTTTTCATTTGTCCATTGGTATCGCTCATATAGTAATGCTGGCCGTTTAAATCAACCCAGCCCGTAGCCATGGTACCGTCAGAATTTAAGTAGTATTTTGCACCATTATCCAGCAGCCATCCGGTATTCATAGAGCCGCCTGCATTGAAGAAATACCATTTATCGGAAAGCTGTTTCCAGCCGGTAAACATGCGCCCGTTGGTATCATCAAGATAGTAGCGCTGTCCGTCTTTATCAAACCAGCCGGTAGAAAACTGCCCCTCATTGTTCATATAAAACCAGCCGGTTCCGTCGTTGATCCAGGTGTTCTTCTGCATAGCATAGTTCTGATAATAGTAAGTCTTGTCTCCGATTTTTCTCCATAGATTGCCTGGCAGCTTTGGAGTCAGATCCTGATACAGAAAATCAATATCCACATTTCCGTTAATTCCCTGAATCTGTCCGGTGCTGCTAACCTGCCACATAGCCGGGTTCTGGTACGTATGCTTTGCTTCATAGCGGGCAACCCATATATCATATTTCATCTGAGACAAATCAATCTTATTTGCCAGCCAATAGTCGTTAGCATAAACAAGGGGATGATACCCGGCTTCTCTTATACGGTCACAGAACGCGTTGATGATCTGGCTTACCTGATAGGGCGGGAGAGTTCCCAGTGTGGAACTGTCCTCTGCATCAAAGGCAATGGGAAAAGAAATGGGATAGTCCTTAACAAGATCCAGAACAAAGTCCGCCTCAGCTCTGGCCATATCTGTGGTGGTAGCCAGGGAATAGATATAGGCACCTACCTTCAGTCCTGCTGCTGAGGCACCCTGTACATTTGTGTGAAAATTAGGGTCAATTACACCTTTGGAGCGGGTTCCAAGCATAACGAAACTGACATCATTGGCAGCAACTGCCGTCCAGTCCACATTCCCCTGCCAGCGGGAAACATCAATTCCTCTGGCGATTGCCTCTTTTATGACAGTGCCGTCTTTTAGCTGATAATAACCATTTACCCGTTCATAGGGCGCTGCCTGAGTGTTCATAACCGGGTAGAAGCCTGCCGACATGCCGATGAAAGCGCTGAGTGCAGCAGTAGCAAAACGCATACTGATTTTCGTGTATCTCAAAGTTATATCCTCCTTTGTTCCTTTAAGTATTATTAGAGAAAAATGTTCCTATGTACACAAGAAGACGAAAAAATAAGTGCGGGCATCTGCGGAAAGGAGCAGATACCCACACAGAAAAATCCCGTCAAAGATCAACCTGGTCCATTGGTTAATCCAGGTGCTAACTGATATGTACCGCTGCCGGAAGTATTTGATGTTCCGCCCGGCGTGTCGTTGGACTGACTGGTGGGAGGGCTGCTTAAATTACCCGCTCCTGTAGATGTTCCGCCCGGACCTCCGGAATTAGTCGTAGAGGTGCTTCCAGGGGCATTGCTGTTGCTGCTCGTACCTCCGGGAGTGTTGCTGCCTGTCGTACCTGTAGGAGTTCCGGAAGAGCCGTTCTGATAAGCCCCGTTGGAACCGAAGCTATAGCTCTTACCATCAATGGTGAGTGTGGTATTCGCTGCCATCTTACCAGTTGATGGATCAAGGTAATAGTAAACGCCCGAAAGCTGAATCCAACCGGTAGTCATATGTCCTGAATCGCTGAAGTAGTAGTAGGACCCTTCAATCTGTTTCCAGCCATGAGCCATCTTTCCATTGCTGGTATCCATATAGTACTTGTTGGTACCGTCACTGAGCCAGCCCGTCATCATCTTGCCTAATACTGATTTGGAATCAGCATTCAGATAGTAATAGGCATTGTCAATCTGTTTCCAGCCGGTTACCATCTTGCCGTCAGAACCGAAATAGAACCAGTCATTGCCAACCTGTCCCCATCCAATGGTGCAGGTGCCGTCTTCTTTAAAATAGAACCAGCCGTTGTCCATCTCTCTCCAGCCGGTAGCCATAGCGCCGTCACCTTTCATATAGTAGTAACTGTTTCCTATCTTTAACCAGCCTTTTACAAGAACTCCGGTATCGTCCATCAAATAATAATATTTTCCGCCGTCCTTGATCCATTTGGTAGCCATGGAACCGTTAGAATGGAAATAATACCAGTTTCCATTAATTTGCTTCCACCCGGTAGCCATGATACCGGTAGTTAAATCAAGATAATAAAACGTACCGTCAGATGTCTTCACCCAGCCTTTATGAACAGATCCGTCCCCATCTAAATATTTCCAATGTGAACCTTCCTGCACCCATCCCGTTGCGGCCCAGGCTGTATTAGCCGGTATCAATGCTGCGGTCCCTACAAGTCCTGCAAGCAGCAGAGCCGCTGTTTTCTTTCCGTATCGCATACCGTTTACTTCCTCCTGCTTTAGCCATTTCTATTTTACATATAGGGACATTATAACATAGTGCGATTCATAATACCTAAACATTTTATTACGATTTGCAGACAAATTTCCAAAAATGTCAAAATTTCGGTAGTCCCTTACATTTTTTATAATAAGTTTTGGCATACCGGTACATGATTATGGTGTATTCGCCAAATTCCTCTCCCAGAAAAGCCTTATAAATAGCCCAAAGGCTCCATAAAAATCCACCCAGAGCCATATAGGCATAAACAGTGAACCGTTCCTCAGTGGTTGGATTCCGTTTAAGATAAATCTCAATGAGCCGGTCAGTTTCTTCTTCATTATAATAGGAATAAATTGCGCACATGGAAATATCAACAAGAGGATCACACATACCGGCATATTCCCAGTCGATCAGACGGACCGTTCCATCCGGAAGCATAAGGAAGTTGTCCACCACCGTATCCAGATGGGACAGAACCTTTTTATGCCCCAGCTTGTCTAAATTCTGTAAAAGTTCAGCCATCTGGCTGCGAACCTCAGAATAATCCTCAAAGGGAACAGCTCCATACCGCTTGCAGAGATTTTCATAGAAATCAATTCGTTCCTGGAAATCAAAGCTGTGGGAAACTTCAATTCCCGATTTATGAAATTCCCGTACAAGTGCCATGCAGCGGCTGATCTCCTCTAAGCTGTCAGGCTTGGCATTGTGGGCACCCTCATAAAACTCCGCAATCTTATATCCGGATTCTCCATTAAAATAAATAACCTTTTCCGTAATATCATATTGAGAGAGAGCATCGTAAACCGATTTCTCCTGCTGTCTGTTAATCAGCAGTTCCGTACCAGGTCCGGGAATCCTGCAGATATAATGCCGGTCTTTAATCTTAAACAGAAAAGATTTGTTAGTCATACCAGCTTTTAAACATCTGATTTCCGTAATGTCAGATTCCGGAACATTAAAAACCCTGGAAACCAGCTCTAAAGCTTCATTGTCAGAACGGTGCTGATACTTGATATCGAACCGCCGCAGTTCTTCCAGATTTTCAAATTCATAAACCTCATCAGCCGGTCTCCGGTTAATATACAGTTCGATCTCACGTCCTGCTTCAGAGAGTTCCGGAAGTCGTTTTGCTGCTTCGCCTGAAAGCATCTCCATTAAGACATTCTCCCAATAAAACTGCTCTGTTCCAGGAATTTCATAATAAGCTTCCAGAACAGGCAGAAACTGATCTGAGAAGGATTTAGAGAAGAAAACAGGTCCATACATCACCCATTTGTCCTGCCCCCCAACAGTCACGTTTAAAATGCGTCCCTTCTTATTATAATCAAAACACCATTCAGAAGTTTCTCCTTCCATATAAGAGGAGGAGTACCAGGCGCCCCCTTCGTAGGTATGATACATATTATGGCGCATCCAGTTATCCGAGGAAAGAAGATACATATTTCTGTTTTTAAATAATTCCCTGGCATGGTAAATAGTAGCCAGAGTATTCTTCTTAGAGTATTCAGGATTGTAAAGAAGCCTGACCTTATACTTATCTATAAGGTATTCAAACTTTTCTTTCAGATATCCAACTACGATTGTGATGTCAGTAATACCTGCCTCATGCAGTTGCCGGATCTGGCGCTCGATCATGCGCTCACCAAATACTTCTAAAAGCCCTTTAGGGGTCTCGAAGGTCAGCGGAACAAAACGGGACCCGAAGCCGGCAGCAATGATTACCGCTCCATCAACCTTATGCTGGTCAAGAAGAGCCCTGCCGGCCGGAAGCAGTTCATATGATTCATTCATTTTCCCAGGTGCTATCAGTTCTTTTTCTATACAGTCCTTTACCAGGCTGTTTGCAGTTCCAAGTGAAACCATAAGTTCCTGAGAGATCTCTCTTTGTGTGACTGCTGGATTTTCCAAAACAAGACGGCAGATAATAACATTACGATTCATATTAGTTAAACCTCCACATATAGTAAATTGAGTTTGATTATGCGTTCAAAAAAATATTAGTACATATTTATATGAACATTATACCATTGAACTGGTAAAAATCAATAGAGGATTGGCATTGGAAAAGGTGTGAAAAAAGCCGATAAAATAAGACTTTCTACAAAAAAAACGAAGCTTTGTATTTTTAAAAAACAATTTTTCCTAAAAAAAGCCATTTCGTAATATTTACGTAAGAAAATGAACAGATAAATGTTATAGCATTTTTACAAAATATGTATTATAATGTTCCATGTGATGGAGGAATTGATAGCTTCTTCCGGAATTGTAAATATTTTTTTGAATTTGCAAAATATGCAAAAAAAGTAAAAAAAGTATTGATAATTTCCATTATAGGAAGTATAATTACCTCGTAATGCTATTAGGAATTTCAGAAAGTATTTCAAAAAGAAAAAAGGAGAGTGCATTAATTATGAGAAAGCAGACTAAATTAGTTGCTGTTTTATCTACAGCAGCACTGCTGGCATTAGGCGCTTCCATGTCCTCTTTCGCAGCTACTGGCTGGCAGGAAGAAAATGGTACATGGGTGTACTATGACAAGAGCGGAGACAAAGAGACAGAGAAGTGGGAAAAATCTGGTGACAACTGGTTCTACTTAAATGATGATGGCGAAATGGCTACCGATGTTATTGTTGAATACAATGACAACTACTATTATGTAGATGATAACGGTTCCATGGTAACCAATAAGTGGGTTTCCATTGAGAATGAAAATTATGATGGAGACAATGAAGATGAGCCTGTAAATCACTGGTACTATTTTGGTGCTAATGGTAAAGCTTATAAGAGCTCAAGCACCAGCAGCACAGCTTCTTTCAAAACCATTAATGGTAAAAAATATCTTTTCGATGATGAAGGAAAGATGTTATTTGGCTGGATCGGTTCTGACGGCGAGAGAAAGACTGGCGATACAGCTTGGCAGGAAGGCGATTATTACTGCGGAAATGAAAATGATGGAGCACAGGCAGCTGGCTGGGCATCTCTTGACATCGTAGATAGTGATTATACAGAAGATGAAGCTTGGAAATCAAGCAGCAACGTATTTGATGATGAAAACCAGACTCGTTGGTTCTACTTCAAGAGCAATGGTAAGAAGATGACCGAAGAGAAGGGCAAAACCATCAATGGTAAGAAATACAGCTTTGATGAGTATGGCCGTATGAATGCAGAGTGGGTTATCTATGATGCTACACCTACAACAGCTAAGGTTGCTTCAGGTAGCATCACAGCAACACAGGGTTCTGCAGATTACACCAAAAACTGGAGATATTATGGTACACCAGAAGATGGCGCAAGAGTAACTAAGGGCTGGTTCAAGGTTGTTCCGGATGAGAATCTTTATGAAGATAAGTATAATGATGATGAAGATTCCTGGTACTATTCTGATAAAGATGGTAAATTAGTTGCTTCTGAAATCAAGACAATTAATGGTAAGAAGTACCTCTTTGATGAATACGGAAGAATGAAAGATGGACTGAAGTTCGTTAAGTTTGAAACCGGTAGCACGACTAATGTTGAAGCAATCGCATCTGATGATACATTCAGCGATAAGAAGTTTGATACAGAAGACAACTTTAAAGAGAATGCTAATGAATTATTAGATATGGGCTACTTATGCTATTATTTCGGAAGCGGCGATGATGGTTCCATGAAGACTAATAAGCAGAATGTTTCTATTGATGGTGAGTCTTTAGGATTCCTGTTCAACAAGTCTGGCAGCTATAAGGGCGCTGGTAAGAATGGCGTTGATAACAAAAAGTACTATATGGCTGGTATGCTTTTAAGCGCTGATAAGGACGACAAGTATGCAGTTATCAAGATTGATGAGACTGGTACAGCACCAAGATATTCAATCTTAACTACAGACGAGTTCAAGGATGAGTCTTATGTAAGCTCTGCTGCAATTCCGACAGGAAAAGATTATACAGAGTACTATACAGTTAATAATACAGCTGCAGAAGCAGCTCACATTAGCTACAAGTTAGTAAATACTAGCGGTAGCGTACAGAAGAGCAAATCAAAAGCTAAAGATGGTAACGATCGTTGCTATAACTTAACTGGCGAGAAGATCAACTACATCTATGTAGAAGACTAATTGCAGGATTAAGATTAAGTAATCCATTAGGAATCGGTGATAAGGTAACTTATCACCGATTTTTAATGGATCTTTTTGCAGATTATGTAATATGTGAATTAGTTGCAGGTTTAGACATAGAGTGATATACTAAGAAATAACATAATCGGAAGAAAGGAAATTTTTAGGTATGTCAACAAATACTAACAATGAAATCAATAAAAAAAATAACCTAATATCAACAGTGCTTGGGATATATGTATTAGCAATTGGGTTTGGCTTTCCTTTGGTGGTTAGAGATCGATACTTTGATATTCTTATTTTCAAATATTATTATTATTGTTTTTGTACGATAACTATGTTTGCTATGTTGCTGGGATATTATTTAACAGGGAGAATCAAATTTACTATTTCGGCAATAAAGAAATTTCGTATAAAGTCTTTTATTAGTAAATGCTCAGTATTAGATCTTTTTATATTACTGTATTGGTTCATTGCATTAATATCGACATTAACTTCTGATTATTTGTATGAGGCATTTTGGGGTAACGAAGGGCGTTATACAGGTCTTTTTCTGATAACGTGGTATGTGGTGTCTTACTTTTGCATAAGCCGTTTCTGGGAATTCAAAAGTTGGTATATTGATCTTATTTTGGTAGCAGGCGCATCAGTGTGTTTGTTTGGCATTACTGATTATTTTAATTTAGATATATTTAAATTTAAGGCTCCAATGCTCCCGGAACAGAGATCGATTTTTACATCCACACTAGGAAATATAAATACGTATACTGCGTATGTGGGAATTATTACTGCTATAGCTACGGTTTTATTTGCGACAGAAAAAAAACGTATTAAAATGTATTTCTATTGCGTGTGTATGATAATTGGTTTCTTTGCTATAATAATGGGAGTAAGCGATAATGCTTATTTATCATTAGCTGCGTTGTTTGGATTATTACCAATTTATCTTTTTAAAAATAATTCCGGTGCTAAAAAATATCTTATAATTTTGGCAATTTTTTTCACTGTAATACAATGTATAGATTGGATTAATATTTATTTTAAAAACCATGTCCTCGGAATTGACAGCGCTTTTAATATAGTAATTGGTTTTGATAAATTGCACTATTTAGTGATTTTATTGTGGACTATAGTACTTCTTTGGCATTTGCATGATAGTAAGAAAAAAAATGAACAAAAATCTTATGGAAATAAGTTAATACGCATATGGTTGATATTAATGGCTGTTGCTTTATTATTCATAGTATATATTTTGTTTGATTGTAATATTGCTGGTAATGCCGATAGGTATGGATTTGCAAGTAATTATCTACTTTTTAATGATGAATGGGGAACACATAGAGGGTATATTTGGCGGAATGCTATAGAATGTTTTAAAGAGTTGCCTTACTGGAAAAAGATGGTTGGTTATGGACCTGAAACATTTGGTATTTTACTATTACAAAAAACGGCTAATAATCCTTATAAAGAAATATTTGACAGCGCTCATAACGAATATTTGCACACATTATTAACTGTTGGGATATTAGGATTAACTGCCTATATCATTTCTATTTTAGCATTTATAAGAAATTGCTTTAGTGATAGGAAAAATAATGTTTATATTGCAGCAATAGCATTTGGCATTATTTGTTATAGTGCTCAAGCATTTGTTAATTTAAATCTTCCTATTGTTACACCATTGCTGTGGTTACTCATGGGCATTGGATCAGCAAGATCATCTGTAACTCAAAAAGAATAATAATATTATACGTACCAAAACCATTGGCAATCTTAAATGATATAATCGGTTTTGGTATTTTTCTCGACATTACCACTTTTTCACCTTAAATGGATAAATGTCCTATTTTTAATAAAATATTAAAAAAATTCCAAACTTTTTCGAATGCGGTAAAGTTGCGTAAATCACTACTTGATGGTATACTGTACAGAGGTTAATTAATCAGAAACGACAATAAATAAAAATATAAGTATATTATAGATTAACTAGTATAACTAACAAATAAAAAGTAGATGATAGGTGTTATGAATAATTCAAGAGAAAATTATAAACGATTAATAAAGATGCTGTTTTCGACAGTCATTATGTTAGGATTGGTAAGTATATATTCCTTTGTATGGATTGGCTATTATAACCGCTATGTGTTACAAATGCCATTTTTCAGAAGGGGTAATTGGGTAATAATCTTATTATATTCGGTTTTACTAATGTTTTTTATGAATACATATGGTGGTTTTAAAATAGGGTACTTAAAGAATACTAATTTGATTTATTCTCAAGCAATTTCAATAATATTTACTAATGTTTTTGTTTATTTTCAAATAGCGGTTATTGATAAACGCTTTGTTACACCCATCTACATTATTATTATGACTTTAGTTGAGTTATTGTTTGTATTTGTATGGACACTGCTTTTCCATTTTGCTTATAGGCAGATATTTCCACCTCGTAAAATGCTTTTAATAGCAGGCGATAGAAAGGATTATCATCTAAAGGATAAAATTAATTCCAGAGAAGACAAATATGAAATTTGTGCAGAAATATCTTATCGAAAAAGTATGAATGAGATACAAAACATGATTTCTCAATATGATGGCGTTATTGTTGGTGATATGCCATCTCATGAAAGAAATCAAATAATAAAATATTGTTTTAGTATTGGTAAGCGTTCTTATAGTGTACCTAAGATTTCTGATATCTTGCTTAGAAGTTCTGATGAAATGAACCTCTTCGACACCCCATTATTGCTTTCGAGAAATTCAAGCTTGTCAATAGAACAGCAATGGATAAAACGATGTGAAGATATTATTGGTTCAACAATAATGCTTATTCTTTTTTTTCCTATATTTTTAGTTGCTAGCATCGGAATTAAACTAACGGATCAGGGACCAGTTTTTTATAAGCAGGAACGATTAACAAAAGATGGTAAAGTATTTATGATATATAAGTTTCGAACAATGATTGTTAATGCTGAGAAAAAGTCTGGTCCAGTATTGGCATCTGAAAAGGATCCAAGGATTTTACCCATAGGGAGGTTCTTGAGAGCTACAAGAATGGATGAATTACCACAGATATTGAATATATTGAAAGGTGAAATGTCGCTTGTTGGTCCTAGACCAGAGAGACCGATGTTGGCTAATGAAATTGAAGATAAGATCCCTGAATTTTCATACAGGTTAAAAGTCAAAGCCGGTCTTACTGGATATGCTCAGGTTTATGGTAAATATAATACCAATTCTTATGATAAATTAAAACTCGATTTGACGTATATACGAAATTATTCGTTACTTTTGGATTTAAAACTGATTTTTATGACACCCAAAATAATGTTAATAAAAGAAAGCACGGAAGGGATTGCAGATGAACAGAATTCTGTACTTAAGTAATATCTGTTCTAAAAAAACTGAACATAAGCACTTTTGAAACAAGAGAGGGTGATAACCAGACCAATGATATCAGTTCTTATGAGTGTTTACAATAGAGAAAATCCAGAATATCTGGATAAAGCACTTGCAAGCATATACCATCAATCGTTGCAGCCGAATGAAGTGGTACTTGTAGAAGATGGTCCAATTAGTACAGACTTGGAATCAATAATTAAAAAGTACCCGACACTAAAAAGGGTGCGCCTGCCTGTAAATTTACAGTTAGGCAGAGCTTTGCAAACTGGATTATGTGAGTGCAGATATAAATATGTTGCAAGAATGGATAGTGATGATATTGCCGCTCCTGATAGATTAAAAGTGCAATACGAGTATCTAAGGAACCATCCGGAGATTAGTGTTGTGGGGGGAGATATAGCGGAGTTTGCGGAAGAAGGTAAAATTAAAAGAGTCAAACGAATGCCATCAACTCATGGAAAGCTGCAAGAATATGGGAAACTAAGAAATCCGCTTAATCATATGACTGTAATGTTTAAAAAAGATGATATAGTACAGATCGGGGGATATGAGCATTTTCCATTGCTGGAGGATTATCATTTGTGGAGCAGATTATTGGCGGCAGGTTACAAAATTGCTAATATTCCCAAGGTATTGGTATGGGCGAGAATAGGTGAAAATTTTGCGAATAAGAGAGGCGGATTTAAATATTTTAAACAGTATAAAAAACTTAGATATGTTCAGCTGAAACTCGGATATACTAACATTATAGAATATACACTTGGTGTACTGTTAAGTTTTGCAATGACTATGCAACCTGCAAAAATGCGCAATTTAGTGTACAGATTGTTAAGGAGAAATATTAAGGAGTGAGTCATGGTATCTGTGGTTATGGCAACATATAATGGAGAAAAATATGTAAAAGCACAGTTGGAATCCATACTGAGACAGAGCAGGAAACCGGACGAAATCATTATAAACGATGATGATTCAATTGACAATACTGTTAATATTATTGAGATTTTGAAATGTTCATCAGATATTGCAATAGATATTCAAATTAATAAGGTGCGATTGGGTTATGCAAAGAATTTTAGACAAGCAATAGGCAGATGTCATGGTGACATTGTTTTTTTGAGTGATCAAGATGATGTGTGGCATGAAAAAAAAATAGAAAATTGTATAAACGTTTTTGAAAATTATGATGATATTCTTGCACTTTCAACAGGTTACTATCTGGCGGATGATATGCTTAGAAAAAAGAAAGCATCTGATAGTTATAAAGAGGGCCGGTTGATAAAAATATCCTGGGAAAAATTTATAAGACATCCCAAATATCCAGGCATGGCTATGGCATTTAAGAAGAAAATCTGGTCAGATATAGATGCCATGGATTGGAAGTTTAATGCAGCTCATGATTGGATGATAAATCAGTATGCGGCTGAAAAAGGCGGAATGTATTATTTAAGTGATAAGCTTGTTCTCTATAGACAACATGGAGCAAATACAACGGGAGTAATAATAAACCAGCGAAGACAAGATATGCATAAAAATAGATTGAAGCTAATTAATGAACTAATTGATGCCTTTAAATCAATCAGCCCGAATTTAGATAAAGTTAATTATATTAACAATATGATATTATTCCAAACAGTTAGAAAGAAGTTATTAATGGAAAGACGGTTATTTAAATTGTTAGCTTATGAATTTAGTAAAATTAAGTATATATCTGTTAAATCCATAATAGGGGATATGTATGTGTGTTTAAAAAGCGGAAGGGGACGCCATGTGCACCATTGGAGCAATCATAGTTACTTATAATAGGTTACAAAAGTTAAAAACAGCTCTTCAAGCATATGAAAATCAACTTTTCAAGCCTCAATATATACTGGTGGTTAATAATAACAGTATGGATGGAACTAAAGATTATCTTGAAGTGTGGGAAAAAGAGTCATCAGAAATAGAACACCGGGTTCTGCACCTGAGAGAAAATACGGGAGGAAGCGGTGGCTTTTATGAGGGAATGCATGTTGCGGAAACTATGAATTCGGACTGGATCTGGGTTGCGGATGATGACGCGTATCCAGCAAAAGATTGTTTTCAGATCTTAGTGAATTTTATGAAACGCAGTAGTGTAACTGACATAGCAGCATTGTGCAGCGCTGTATATACAGAGGGACGCATTGATACATGGCATAGGCGCAGATTTGGTAAACGTTGCGGAGTAGTTAGAGTAGAGAATTGCATCGATGTTAAAGAATATGAAAGAAATATTTTTGAACTGGATTTATTTTCCTATGTTGGTACACTTATTCAAAAAGAAGTAATACTAAAAGTTGGATTGCCTTTAAAAGATTTTTTTATTTCCTATGACGACAGTGAACATAGCATTCGTGTTAGGAAACAAGGAAGAATAATGTGTTTACCTGAGGCAAAAGTTATTCACGATTCTATAGAATCAGCAGAAGATATTATTACATGGAAGAAATATTATGCATTAAGAAATAAAATTTATAGCTATTATCTTCATTTTGGTTTATTACAATCCGGTTTTCAAAGACTATATTATTATATAAAGTATCATAAAAATAAAGTTTTAAATGAAATGACTAAAAGAGCGTTTGATCATGCGAGACATGGAATTTTAGGTGTCGATGAGGTTTACAAGCCGGGCTGGAAGGGAAATGTAGTATAGTATGATAAATGCAGAAGATTATGGGAATAAAGTGATTGGTCCAATTATGTATGAGTATATTTCATGGATTTTGCAGCGGGCTCAGGAAAGAAATCTTAATAAATTATATTTTCTTGCAAGAGATGGATATTTGTTAAAACAGATGGCAGAAGCTTTATGTGAAAAATATGGTTATCATATTCAATGTAAGTATCTATATTGTTCCCGTATGGCTCTTAGAATGCCAACATACCATTTTATTGGAGATGAAGCATATGATTTACTCTTACAGGGAGGATATCATATTACACCTTATACGTTAATGAATCGTTTGAATTTGAATTCAGAGGAAAGAGTACAGATATATAAAGAGATTGGTGTAATAAAAGAACATAATCCATTAACGCAGGTGGAATTTAATAAACTAATAGAAAGCGTCAGAGAAAGCAAGACCTACAGAGAATTCATGTATCGTAAATCAACTGAATCCTATGATAATACTATAGGGTATTTTAAACAGGAGGGGTTATTTGATGATTTACAAATTGCAATAATAGATAGCGGATGGTCGGGAAGCATGCAGCGATCATTGCGCCAACTACTTGAAAAGGAGGGATATCAAGGGAGAATTATTGGATTTTACTTTGGTATGTATAATGAACCAAAAGAAGTGGCAGACGGAGAATATGAAACATATTACTTTAATGCATTTACCAATATGAAACATAAGGTTTACTTTGATAATACTTTTTTTGAGTGCTTGCTTTCTGCTCCTCATGGTATGACTATTGGTTTTTCATTCAATGGTCAAAGATATCAGCCAATATTAAAGAGTAATATGAATGCAGATTTAACCGATTTTATTCAATGTCAGATTTCGGGTGCTATAAAATACGCTCTGGAAGTGGAAAAACATTCAGAACTTAAATGTACAGACTCTGTGAAAAGGACATATAGAGTTTTAAAAAGGGCAGTGATATATCCGACCAAAGATGAAATAGAGATATTTAGTATTTTTAAGTTTAGTGATGACGTTTCCGAAGATAATATGAGTACTCTTATTCAAAAAGACATGTTGTCAAAACTGAAAAATTATATGCTTATACCTAAAATCATTGGCAAAATGATTCATATGGATAATACTCCTATAGATAATATATTTTGGCCATATGGCGTAATTACTTATATTAGATATCCAGTACGGTTATGGTATAGGTTAAATATAAGTTTATTACAGCTTTTCCGATATATGAGGACAGCTATAAAAGAAAAAAGAAGGATTTTAAATTATGAAAAAATTTAGTGTCAGGCTAAGAGCATTCACTCAATATAAGGATTTGCTGATTCAGCTCGTGGAGAAAGATATTAAATTAAAATATAGAAGAAGCTTTCTTGGGTATTTGTGGAGTGTGTTAAACCCGCTTATGATTATGGTGATTATGGTGGCGGTTTTCCAACATATGTTCAGGTACACTATAGAAAATTACCCCGCTTATGTAATTTCAGGACAAGTATGTTTTAACTTTCTATCTGAATCAACAAATCAGGCTATTTGGTCAATTACAGGAAATGCAGCGTTACTAAAGAAAACGTATGTTCCTAAATATATATTCACATTTGCCAAGGTGACAAGTGGCTGTGTTAATTTATTATTCTCACTTGGGGCCCTGCTAATAGTGTTTATTGTTTGCAGAGTACAGTTGTCTGTTTATATGCTATTGCTACCTTTGGTGTTGATACAGCTATATGTATTTTGCCTTGGTATTGGAATGTTTCTAGCTGCTATTAATGTGTTCTTCAGAGATATACAATATATATATGGTGCTTTTTTAACAGCATGGATGTATATGACACCTCTCTTTTATCCAATAGAGCAATTACCTGATAATGTACAATGGATTGTTAAGCATTTGAATCCATTATATTTTTATGTGGGGCAGTTCCGTGATATTATGATTTATCAGCGGTTGCCTGGTAATACAATAATGCTGGCAGGAATTGCAGCTGCTATGATTGCGATGATAGTGGGAACAATGGTGTTTTTGAAAGTGAAAGATAACTTTATCTTATATATTTAATGATGCAGGATGGAAAAATGGATAATGATTATATTATTGAGGTGGCCAATGCTACAGTGAGATTTAACATGGCCTCAGAGAGAATAGACAATTTAAAAGAATATCTTATTAAATTAGCGAAGAGGGAATTGATGTTTAAAGAATTTCTCGCACTTCAAGATATCAATTTACGTGTAAAGAAAGGTGAATCATGGGGGATTATTGGGACAAATGGTTCAGGTAAATCCACGTTATTGAAATTGATCTGCGGTATATTAACGCCCTATAAAGGAAGTGTTATAACAACTGGGAAAATAGCGCCACTTATAGAATTAGGAGCTGGTTTTGATGGAGAATTAACTGCCAGGGAGAATATTTATCTGAATGGTGCTGTTTTGGGGTATGGGAAAACATTTATGAAAGAGCATTTTGATGAGATTGTAGATTTCGCTGAATTGCAGGATTTTTTAGATATGCCCATCAAGAATTACAGTTCAGGAATGGCAGCAAGGCTAGGGTTTTCAATAGCTACTGTAGTAAGACCAGATATTCTGATATGTGATGAAGTATTGTCAGTTGGTGATATCGCTTTTCAGAAAAAATGCGAACGCCGTATGAAGGAAATGCTTGTAAGGGGAACCACGCTATTGTTTGTATCACACTCAGCATCAACAGTGCAGGAAATATGTGACAATGCGTTATGGTTAGAGAAAGGTCGTGAAGTAATGAGCGGCAATGTGTATGATGTTACAGATGCATATTTAAGTAAGTATGATGCAGAGTGATATATATTAAGTGTATGACAAACGAAAAGGAGAAAAGTATGAAAGCATTGATTACAAGGATGGTGGAAACTCATCTGGGATCACAGTTAACAGATTATCTAGTTGGTCGGAGAAGTATGACTGGTAAAATAGAGAAATTCATAACAAGATAAAATGAAAGGGATACCAAATGAGATTATATTCTAGTTATTTTACGCTCTTAAACAGAATAATGAATAAGGAAATAGAGGCCTATAAGTCGGTTTTGCGCCATGCAGTAGAAAAATATACAAGCGATGCTTATTGGGAATTGTTCGGATATGTATATTTTGGCATATTCGCCCTAAAAAAAACAGAACGGTTGGTTGTTCTGAATTTGATTTCTGATAATCAACATTATGCAAAGGAAATCTTTTCAGCTTTATATTTTGACGATAAAGTCAGCGTCTCGGATAACAGAGATATAGTATATAAAATAATCAACGGTCAGGAGAGATTCGTCGCTGATGCCTCTGATTTATTATTGTCAGAAGACGTTTTAATACAGATATATAAAACTGTAATTATGTGTTTCAATGAATATTTGAGCAAATACGATGAATGTCAGTTGATGAAAATTTATAAGAATGAAATGGTTGGAAAAGAAAATTACCGTATCCCTTTAAACCATGCAGGCAGAATGAGTATCGGCGTAATAAATCCGTGGCCCGGAGATTGGTCTGCGGAATCAGAAGTAATTGCGAGAATAAATAGGTCTGCAAAGGATGCTGGAATCAAATGCACTTTGCTTTCTGATTGGGGACATATACTGAGAGAGAATGATCAAAAGAAAACAAAAGAGTTTGTGGATGCTACTGATCTTGATTTTGTGTTGACAACGCATTATTTAACTCCAAAATCCTTGGACAGTTACTATTATCATACATTATGGAATCCACCGGAGATTCCACTTAATCTTGGTGAATATAATCAGTACATAACAAATAATTATTTGATGAATGATGATTATCTAATATATGATACGGGTGGTATGAGAAACCATCTTATGACAATCTTGATGAATAAACCAAGATCTATCGAAGATGCTTCTATGCTTACAACGTCTTTTCCTGAAAGTTCTATGCTTGACTCGAAACTGGAAGATCCTAAAATGTTCTATTGTGGAATGAACTGGGATAAACTAGTAAACCACCAAACTAGACATGAAGGTTTATTTAAATTGTTGGACGAGACAGGTAAAATAAAATTCTTTGGACCTGATGTAGTAAAAAGCTGGGGGGGCATGAAACCCTGGGAAGGTTACCGTTGTTACCAGTATCCTATTCCTTGGGATGGGTTCTCTATTCTTAAGGAAATAAATACTTGTGGAGTATGCTTAGTTATCTCTTCAGACGTTCATAGGCGTGCAGGGGCAGTGACGACAAGAGCTTATGAGGCTTGCGCTGCAGGAGCAGTCATGATTTCTGATAATAATGAGTTTATGCAGAAATATTTTGCTGATGCGGCTTTGTTCATATATTATAACAGAAATGATCCTCAAGATACCTTCCGTCAGATTATGGAAAAGTATAACTGGATTATTAACCATAGGCAAGAAGCTCTAGCTATGGTTAACAGAGCTCAGCAGATTTTTAGAGAAAAATTTGCTTTGGATAAGCAACTTCTTAATATCGTCTCTAATCATACAAAAAGGTTTTTTTCCATAGCAAAAGATTTGTTTGCAAAAGATGATAGTAAGCAAGTGCTAGTTACATATGTGTTAAACAGTGTTGAAAAAAACGATATAGAGGAAAAACTTGACATTGTTATTAAAAATATCAATCGCCAGTACTATATTAATATAAAACTGGTTATTGCAATTGACCGAAGCCAGGAACGGTGTGTAAAAGAATATCTCTTTACTCAAGACTCAGATGCTGAATATGAGGTTATGGAGCTTTTTGATAAAAAAGGTATACGTTGCATGACAGACGGGCAGGCAATTCGCAAGATTCAAAAAAGTCATGCATACGACTATTATGTTAATATGAGTGCAAGAGAAATTTGGTTCTACGATCATATTACAACATTGGTGAGAACCATTGAGGATGAGGGTTCTTATGGTGCTTATTCTGGAAGAGCATTTTTGGATAGAGGAGATCGATATACGAGGACGGATTGGTTCAATGTATACTCAGATGCAGAGTTATCTTCCATGTCAGATATAAGAGTGGTTGAATGCCCAGGCGAATTCATGTTTACAAAGGCCACAGAAGAATATATGCCGGATTATATCTTTGATTCACTGGATGGTTTAGAGCATTACGCTTATGCCAATATTTTGCAGATAAAGAATGATTTAGTCTTATCATTTAGTAAACGTATGACTGCTATCTATAATGGTGCTGTATCTGATGATAGAAATACCGTGGTTGATCGAGGGATGCAAGTTAGGTTAATACAGGACATGGTTCGATTTGAATTGAAGATGAGAAAAAAAGGTGGGGAAAATTTCACATTTAACCCAATGGGGCAGTCATATCCTGATATCATGCTTATGATAAAAGATGCCTTCTTAAAAGTTCCAATGAAGCGTTGGGTGAAGTATAGGTGGCATGTGGCTGTAGTGCGTTTATTTGGGTCAAGTACAAAAATCGGACAAAGACATATGGTAAAGGCACAGACTATTAAAAATACATTTTTTGAAAACTGGAGTTAGGAGAATAAATATGAAGGTTGCACTTATTACGGGTATTACGGGACAAGATGGCTCTTACTTAGCCGAATTTTTATTAGAAAAAAATTATAAAGTATACGGTATTATGCGCAGAAAAAGCGTCATTGATTACGGGAATGTTGAACATTTAAGAGACAAAATAACATTTATTTATGCTGATATGACGGATGTCATTTCTCTAATATCAGCCATGAAACAGTCTCAAGCTGATGAGGTATATAATCTTGCAGCCCAATCGTTTGTTGCTACTAGTTGGGAACAGCCACTTGCGACTGCTGATATTGATGCTATCGGAGTTACAAATATTCTAGAGGCTATTCGAATAGTGAAACCAGAAGCGCGTTTTTACCAGGCATCTACTAGTGAAATGTTTGGATTGGTACAGGAAATACCCCAGAAAGAGACTACCCCATTTTATCCAAGAAGTCCATATGGAGTAGCGAAATTATATGGACATTGGATTACCAAAAATTACCGTGAAAGCTATGGTTTATATGCATGTAGTGGAATACTATTTAACCATGAAAGTGAACGAAGAGGTAAAGAATTTGTTACAAGAAAGATTACTGATGCGGTTGCTCGTATTAAATTAGGACTTATTGATTATTTAGAATTAGGAAATATGGATTCGAAACGTGATTGGGGACACTCTATGGATTATATTCAGGCGATGTGGCTTATGCTACAACAAAGTAAGCCAGATGATTATGTCATAGCCACTAATGAAACAAGAACTGTTCGAGAATTTGTTGAAGCTGCATTTAAGCATGCTGATATTACGCTTGAATGGAGAGGGACTGGTATTGATGAAGTCGGTATTGATCAAAAAACTGGAAAAACTATCATTAAGATTAATTCCAAATTTTTCAGACCAGCTGAAGTAGATATTCTTTTAGGTGATCCTCAAAAAGCTGAGAGAGAACTGCAATGGAAAAGAAAGATAACGTTTAATGAGTTAGTTTGTAGAATGGTAGACAATGATTTGAAATTGGTTACTCAAGAAGTAAACTTAAATAAAAATTAAATCATGTCTAGGAAAAATTAAAATTAATTCCAATATTATATGCAGTTACTAAATTTTAAATTTATATGCATAATGGTAAAGCGCATTTAAGGATGGCGAGGAATAAATATGATAAAAATTATGGAACCGGATTTCAAATTTAAAAATGACACAGGTTTATTAGTTCAATTAGTGCATAACGGCTGGAAGCAAATAAATGTTTTATATTCAGATATCAACTCAGTAAGAGGTGGGCATTATCATAAAATATGTTGTGAAGCTTTTTATGTTGTTAAGGGTAAATTTGAATTAACTTTAGAAATGAATGGTAATATAGAGAATTATATATTCGCTGAGGGTGAAATGTTTATGATTTCTCCTTATCAAAAACATACATTTAGTTTTTTAGAAGATACCATTATGGTATCAATGTACGACATTGGAGTCGAATTACCAGATGGTACAAAAGACATTTATAATAACTGAAAGTAATCAAACTTAGTGATTAATGAGTTTATAAAATCGAAAGGAAAAGCAAAAAGTTTTATATTTTTGTATAAATATGAAATGTATCTTATAATAGGAGCAAATGGATATGTTGGCGCTTATACGATTAAAAATATTTTAGAGAAAACAACGGAAAATATCATTGCTGTTGATAAGAAAATTGATCTTGTTAATAAAAATGATAGAGTTTTATGGGTTCAATGTGATATAACAAACCATGAAGACATTGTTAATCTGAATAAACTAGTTACGAATAAAAGTGAGACAGTTAAGATTATATATTTGGCAGCATATCATGCACCAGATCAAGTATTAGCAAATCCTAAAATAGCATGGAATATTAACATTACCGCTCTGTCAGATTTTTTAAATACACTTGATAATGTTCAGTGTTTATTTTATTCATCAACGGAAATGGTCTATGCGCCTGGCAACTTGAGTACAAAGTTTAATGAAGATGCCTTAAAACAACCCATAAATGCATACGGAAAAAATAAGGTTCTAGCTGAAGCATTGGTATTAGGCCGTGGATATAATGTGGTGAGATTTCCTTTTTTGATAGGTAAAAGTATTTTGAAAGAGAAAAAGCATTTTTATGACATAATTGTTGAGACAATCTGTGGGGGTAAAACAATTGAGATGTTTAAAGATGCGTATAAAACAGCACTTGATTTTGATACCGCGACAAAGGTGTTAGTAGACTTGGCTGAAAGATATTCACATGAGATGCCAACTGTATTAAATATTTCAGGTGATGAAGTCATTTCTAAGTATGAAATTGGTCTAAGAATAGCACAAAAATATAACTGCAGTAGTGATTTAATAGTTCCAATTTCAATGCATGAAGATAATACAATATTTACGGCTGAACGAGCTGATTGTATATTACTTGATAATTCGTGTGTAAAAAAAGTATTAGAGTTAGATGAGATTAAGTTACAATTATAATTGAATTTAGTAAAGATTGTCTGCATTTAATGCTCTGATTATACACAAATGAATATAAGCTCATTAAAATATGAAAAGGGAAAGAATATATAATTATGAATAACTCGAGCAGAAATTGATTGTACATCATTTAAAGAAAGGATTTATATAATATGAACATTGTATTATTATCTGGTGGATCAGGAAAGCGGTTATGGCCACTTTCCAATGATGTTCGATCAAAACAATTTATTAAAATTTTTAAAAACGAAAATAGTGAATATGAATCTATGGTGCAGCGGATATATCACCAGATCCGTAAATCAGATAAGGATGCTATTATCACAATAGCAACCTCCAAAACACAGGTATCAGCTATTCAAAATCAATTAGGAGATGAGGTAGGGATCTCGGTAGAACCTTGCAGAAGGGATACATTTCCAGCTATTGTTTTGGCAACAGCTTACCTTCACGATATAAAGGGTATTTCTGAAGAGGAAGCTGTGGTAGTATGTCCAGTAGATCCGTATGTTGAAAGTGGTTATTTTGAAACTTTGAAAAAGTTAGGAAGATTCGCTGAAACAGGAGAAGCTAATTTGGTTTTAATGGGAATGGAGCCGACTTACCCAAGCGAGAAATACGGTTATATTATCCCCTCATCCAAAGAGTTAATTAGTAAGGTTGCTTCCTTTAAAGAAAAGCCAGATGTGAAAACTGCGGAAGAATATATCAGCCAAGGAGCATTGTGGAATGGTGGTGTATTTGCTTATAAATTGAAATATGTGTTAGACAAAGCACATGAACTTATTGATTTTATTGATTATAAAGATTTGTTTTTAAAATACGAAACTTTGGAAAAAATTAGTTTTGATTATGCTGTAGTGGAAAAAGAAAGCAATATTCAAGTCATGCGCTTTTCTGGTGATTGGAAAGACTTGGGTACTTGGAATACTCTGACTGAGGTTATGGAGGAATCAAGTATAGGAAACGTTATACTAAATGATACTTGTAAAAATATTCATGTTATCAATGAGCTTGATGTTCCTGTTTTATGTATGGGTTTAAAAGATACTATTGTTGCCGCAAGTCCTGAGGGTATTATTGTAACAGATAAAGAACAGTCTAGTTATATTAAACCATATGTAGATAAAATTGACCAACAGATTATGTTTGCGGAAAAATCTTGGGGAAATTTTCGGGTATTGGACATAGAAGATGAAAGTATGAGCATTAGAGTGACTTTGAAACCGGAACAGCATATGAATTATCATAGCCACGAGCGGAGAGATGAGGTGTGGACCATAATATCTGGTCAGGGGCGTGCTATTGTTGATGGAGTGGAACAACTGGTAAAGAGTGGAGATGTTATTACGATAAAAGCTGGTTGTCGTCATACAATTATTGCTGATACTGAATTGAATATGATTGAGGTGCAATTAGGCAAGGATATTAGCGTTCATGATAAACAAAAATATGAATTTGAGTATTAAAATATTTAGTTTAAATCCCGCGTTTAATCTTTCCATGATCAAGTGCAGGTTGAGCTATGCATTTGCTTATTGAGTGTTTTGTTATTAAAAAAATAAAAATCAAATAGGAAAGAGGATTGAAAAAGGGAAATGGATGAGAAGATATTAAGCGAGTGGAACAGATGGAGAACTCAGAAATTAGATGATGAAGATTTAATTGCAGAGTTGGATAGTATAAAGGAATCGGATAAAGAAATTTTTGATCATTTTTACAGAAATTTAGAATTTGGTACAGGTGGTCTGCGAGGTGTGATTGGAGTAGGTACTAATCGCATGAACGTTTTCACAGTAGCTAAAGCCACTCAGGGCTATAGTAATTACCTAAAGAAACAAACGGATTGTTCTTCTGTAGCAATTGCTTATGATAGCCGGATAAAATCAGATGTATTTGCAAAAGTAGCTGCCGGAGTATTTGCATCAAACGGGATACATGTATATATTTACCCGGAATTAATGCCAACCCCTTCTTTATCCTTTGCCATTCGATATTTAAAATGCTCGGGAGGAATTGTAATTACTGCCAGTCATAATCCATCTCAATATAATGGCTATAAAGTTTATGGAAGTGATGGATGTCAGATTACTACGGAAACGGCGGATTCTATTTTGGCAGAAATAGAAGTTTTGGACATTTTTAGAGATGTGAGAAAAATGTCGTTTGAAGAGGCGTTATCCCGGGAGAAGGTTACCTATATTGGAGAGGAAGTAGTCAAGGAATATCTCCAGGCAGTATCTTTGCAGACGCTGTGTGGAGATGGGATAGACAAAGAAGTTTCAATTGTATATACTCCGTTAAACGGTTCAGGATTAAAATGTGTAACCAGGGTATTAAAAGATAATGGTTTTACTAATATTTCTGTAGTGAAAGAGCAAGAAAAACCAGATGGGAAATTTCCGACCTGTCCTTATCCGAATCCGGAGATAGAAGAAGCTTTAGCATTAGGGCTACGTGATGCGAAAAAACTAGGGAGTGATTTGCTTTTGGCTACAGATCCAGATTGTGACCGTGTGGGGATTGCTGTACGTAAAGGCGAGGATTACGTACTTTTGAGTGGAAATGAAGTGGGAATGCTCCTCCTGGATTTTATATGCAAACGTAGAATTGCTCTTGGAAAAATGCCAAACAATCCAATTCTTATTAAGACCATCGTAACAATTGATATGGTAAGACGGATTGCCGAAGACTATTATGTACAAGTTATTGAGGTGTTAACTGGTTTTAAGTTTATAGGTGAACAAATTGGTTTTTTAGAGGCAGCTGGAGAAGAGGAACGTTTTATTTTGGGTTTTGAAGAAAGCTATGGTTACTTAACTGGTGGGTACGTACGAGATAAAGATGCTGTAGGCGGTTCTTTGATGATATGTGAAATGTTTGCATATTACAAAACGAAAGGAATCGATTTGATTGACGTGCTAAATGAATTATATAGGAAGTATGGATATTGCTTAAATACATTACATAGCTATACCTTTGAAGGCTCAGAAGGATTAAAGAAAATGCAGAAAATTATGCAGCAACTACGTCGAACATCTTTAAAACAGATCGGGTATATGAAAGTTATTGAAGTGAAAGATTATCTTAATGGCATTAATAGACTTCCCAAATCCGATGTATTGAAGTATTTGCTAGAGAAAAATGTTTCTATAGTAATCAGACCATCGGGGACAGAACCAAAATTAAAAGTATATCTTTCTGTTAGTGCAGAGAATCGTGATACTGCAGAAACAATTGAAGCATCATTAGTGAAAGCGTTAGGAGAGATCTTTCGGTGATTTTGGTTTTTCAAAAAATAGATTTCTGCGAGATATTTGACGGATATACATATGAACCTAGATAAGGAAATAAATATAACATGAATTCTAAAATATTAGTTATTCTAATTGATGATAAATGTAAAGAGAGAAAAGAGCAGTGCCTGGAATCAATAAGGTTACAGTCTTATAAGGAAATCGAAACCGTTGTACTTGAAAGCCAGGTTTCCAAGGCTGCTCTTTGTCCTGTTCTGGCTGATAGCAGGGCCGAATATGTGCTATTCGTACATTCGAATGACAGGATAGGCATTGATTATTGCCGTATATTTATAGATCAGGCAGAGTCTGGAGCAGAGGTCGTTGCGGGAGAATTCTTAGAGGAAATAGGTGAGGAAATATTTTTTCCAAATCGAACCTTTAATCAAAACAAACTGTTTTTGCAGGACCATGAGATAGAGAATGCTTATTTAAAATTAGGGAATCTTGATTATTCATGGGATATTTTATGGAATAAACTATACAAAAAACAGCTGCTGCTTGAAGCACTGGAAAAGACAGATATGGACTGTGACACGGAAGAAGAGCTGGGCAGACAGATAAATGCCCAGATTTTTCGCGTGGCAAACAGTTTTACCAGCGTTAAAAATAACTATTATTACAGGAAGACTTCGGAACTGCCGTTTTCAGAATATGTGGTAAAAAATAGGGATTACTTTACCAAGCGTTACGTAAAAGTTGAGAGTCCATTTTATTTTGAGAAAATCAAAGAGGCGATATTGAATCCAGAAATAAAGATTGTCAGTTTTGATATATTCGATACGCTTCTTCTAAGACCTTTTTTATATCCAACGGACCTTTTTATTGTTTTGGAACAATATGTTAATTCAATTATTCCTACAACGGATGGAATTGGATTCCAAAAACTCAGAATGTCTGCAGAAATGTGCGCACGTGATAGAATTAGCAAGCGCAGCCCAGCGCAGGATGTGACGTTAAATCAAATTTATGAGGAACTTGAGCAACGTTGCTCACTGCTAAAACCGCAGATTGAAAATATAAAGAAAAAAGAAGTTGAACTGGAATTACATTATTGTTATCAACGAAAAACTGGAAAAGAGCTGTATGATTTGGCAAGATATGTTGGTAAGTGTGTCATATATACGTCGGATATGTATTTGCCAGTTGATGTTGTGGAGCAGCTCCTTAAGAAGAATGGTTTTATTCAGGAAAATGTTTTTGTTTCAAGCAGTTGTGGAAAGACGAAAGCATCTGGAGACTTATATAAATATGTAATAAAGAAAATGCATTGCATGTCATCCGATATCATACATATCGGTGATAATATGGCGACGGATGTTATTAATGCAAGAGATAAGGGGATTGTGTCATTTCATCTTCCGCGTGCAGAAGAACTTTTTAATAATTGGAATTCTCAGATATACTCTGGAAGCTTTTTTACAAATATGTTTGAGTCCAGATGCGGTATTGTACAAAACTATGATGCGAAAGAATTATTTGGAATTCGCTGCATGATTGCGGTATGTGCCAATAAGCTATATGATTATCCGTTTGTTTTATACGACAAAGATAGTGATTTTAACGGAAATCCGTATAATATTGGTTATTTTACCTTAGGGATGCATATATATGCGGTGGCCAGATGGCTGATTGAGCAGACAAAAAGAGAGCAGTACGAGAACTTGCATTTTATGGCGAGAGATGGCTATCTAACAAAAGCGGCATATCAAATGTTAAGTGAAATATTTAATGTCAAGACAAACCTGCACTACACATATATGTCCAGAAAGGCATTAATGCCGTTAATGCTACAGTCAAAAGGGGACTGCTATAACCTGATGAACTGTTTTAATGGTGTTGATATTCTGCCTGAGGTTGTGTTTGGTATAATTGACCCGGTTATCAAGACACAAGAGAAGCGAACATTAGAAAAGCTATGCGGAGGAATAGGAATCGATTATAACAGACCCATAGGAAGCCGTGAGAATTTTCTGAAGATTTCGGAACTGATTGCAACAGAACTGTATGATGAGAAAAAAGCAACAGAATTTAAGGGAAAATTTGCTCGATGTTTTGATACGCAATTTTCGGGTAAGGCAGCAACCTTTGACATGGGGTATAGTGCAAGGGGCGAGGCTGTGCTGAAGGAAAATTTTGGTTATGATATTACGGCAAATTATATTCATACCTGTTTGGATAAAGCATACCAGCGTGAGCTGAAATCAGGTGTAAAAGTTAATTGTTTCTATGACTTCACCCCCTATATCAGTGGGATAGCAAGGGAGCTTCTTATGAGCGAATTGTCCGGCTCCTGCATTGGATACGAATTCATGGATGGGAACGCAGTTCCCCAATTTGAGGACTTTAAGGTTGATAGCGGCACTTATTATGCGGTTCATTTTATGCAGGAAGGTGCATTGGCATTTGTCCGGGATATGGTGAAAATCTTTGGAGATTATAACAGAAAATTACTGATACGTAATCATTATGCAAGCATACCTTTTGACTATTATTTAGCCTATTCAAGTCCGTTTGACCGATCTATTTTTTCGGATACACATTTTGAAGACGATATGGGTCTTGGAAACGAAATAGGTTTTGAAAAGTTTTGGAATGGTTTGATTCACAGAATGACGACAGGAACTATAAATAAAATTGATTATAATTCCTATGGAAGAGTGCGAAGGTGGCTTTTAATATTGTTATGTGGCGATTTGGGAGAGGTAAAGTTCAGGATAAGAGGCAAACTGTACCGCCATAAATCTCTTTATCACATTGCAAAATCGGGCTATAATACTTTAAAATGGATATACCATAAAATAAGGAAATAGCTAACTGCGATAAGGAATGAGTATATACTAAATTGGATAAGCTTATTGAGATAATGGAAATCCAATCATTAAAAATGGTATGTAATATTCTAATCAAAATTTTATCTATATTGGTGATGACGTCCTTAATTAATGGATTACTGAGGAGTCTTGCACTTGTAGGGCAAGAATTTATATGTAGAAATAGAAGGAGTACAGGAACGCAATGAATTGAGGATCATATTCCGCTGTTTAGCAACATTTATAGTAAGATTTTATATCTTATAGTATGCTTAAGTGGATAAGTTTCTATTAAAAGTTTTGATATTGATGTAGATGGGGCTAGTTGTCACAAGCAGTTTCCAGAAAAGTGGCGAATCATTAAATCTGTACAAGACTATTCTAATAAATTAATAAGAGAGGAAATAACGGTATTAAGAAAAAATGCCGTTTGGAGAGTGTATGATTTATTTTTGTGCAACATCTGTTTTTCATTTGTTAATGATTATTTATTTATTGGAAACAGAATATAAAGATTCAACTCAAAATAAAACCTTGATACTGTTGGACCATGTGACCAATTTAATAAGGTGCTATCCTAAAATCAAGAACAGTGGTTTATGGAATGATGTGATTTGCGTTCATACAGATAAAGAGACAACGGAAAATATTGCTAAGCAGCTCGATCAAATAGAATTCCAAGAAGGAGATAAACTTCATATTCTTGGAAAAGAATTTGTTAGTTTTTACTTGCTGTACAAAGCAGAGAAGAAAGCCACTTGCATATTGACAGATGAGGGAGTATTGGCAAATGTAAATATAAAAAATAGAATTAGGATTGATTATCATGAAGAGTGGTTTCAAGGAAGAGTGTTTGATTTTAGCTGTATTGATGAATTGTGGCTGATGGATGCTAGAGTATCGGAGAATGATGAGAAAATAAAGATTAAAGACTTAAAGATGCAGGAGATTCTAAAACAAAAGGATATCAGGGAAAGATATGTTTCGAAGTTGGAACTAGTTTTCCCAAGGGAGGATTGTGTGGCGAAAATTCCGCAGATTTGTTTTTTCGATGTATACTATCTACAGATGTATCACTGCATTTCTGAAGAATTTGAGCAGTATTTGTTAGAACAATTAGCTGATAAACTGAGTGGATATGATTTTGCTATTAAGCCTCATCCGGGAGAGCGAAATTATGAAAAATACAGAAATGTAAAGCAAAAAGTTTATAAAGATAGTTATATTCCATGGGAGGTTTTGCGATTTTATGAAACAGAATGTCCTCATAAGAAAAGGATTGTAATTTCCTATAGCACTACAGGAGCGATATTCCATGATAAATTATTATTTGATGATGGGACACAAATGATTTTTTTGAATAAAATATATGAGAAGTTTTGCACAAATCCAATTGATACCTATAATATTTTACCTCAGTTTATAAAAATCTATGGAGGAGAGAATGTGTATTTTCCAGAATCATTTACAGAGCTGGAAGAGATTGTTTCATCAATTCTAAAGAAAGAGCCGCAAAGTTTTGAGTTAGATGCTTTTGAAAATGAACAGCGAGAATACCTTACGTTTTTTACGGAGTATTATAAGAAAAATTGGGAATTGAAACCATCTTTAAACAACTATACTACACTTCTGACTTTAAGGGATGGTCGTTATGAAATGGTTGCGGAACAAAAAATTTATACAGAAGATGGTAATTTTAAATTTGTATTTCCAGTATCATTTAATGCTAAAGAACATGTAAAGTGGTATATCGCCAGGAGCAGAAAAGTCTCATTAAGAATTGGTCAGATTAGCTGTATAAATGGTAGTGAAGTATTCGACGTGAATTTAAATGCTTTGTTTTATAATCTGGGAGAAGATAGACCGGATGGATATAAAGACATGGTGATATTGGAGCCTAGTGTGGAGTTTGATTTGCCATGTGAAAAAGCTGATAAGATAATAATCTCTGGGGAATGGCAGTTCGATTTTTCATATGATGGTTTAATAGAAATTCTGCAAAAAAATGTGACCCGCTATGATCAACATATCAAATTGTTACATGGAGATATTGATGAGAGGGATAATCATTTAGCTGCAATTTATAAAGATATTAAAGAACGTGATAATCATTTAAAGATAGTTTATAAAAAACTGGAAAAAAGTGAAATTCACGTTGGACTGTTGAAAGAGGATATTGCAGAAAGAGATGAAAAAATTAAAAAAATGCAGGAGGAAATTAAACAGTGGAAAGAAGGGAAAAGTCAACAGCAGCTATTTCCTTTGTATAAAGATAATTTTTGGCGCAGATTGTTCAATAAAAAAAAATAATTTAATTAAAATTCGAATTGATCAAATTCAGCAAGAATCGTAGAAAATTATGAGAGAATAATTATCTTAGTGACACTAACATGAGGATGTGATAAAATATCGATAAAAGTCGTATTTTCGTTTACTATTGATTAAGTACAATGCTGAGGTTACAGTTGCTTAATTAGTAGATGACAATTATTTTGTAGGAGTAAAAGAAGATGGAAAATAAAAAAAATGAAAGATTTTATGCTGTTTGCACATCATTAGTTCTAACAGTATTATTCTTTGGAATTATTTTTACAAATTTTTCTAATGAAACATTTAATGTGGTTGGGGATCAGAAAAATTTATGCTACCCTTCATTTATGCGCTTGGGATTTTATTTAAGGAGAGGTATATTCTCTGGTGTTGATATTTCAACATTTAATGGGGCATCTGAATTTTTTTCTAGAGGCAATTTAACTACAATGTATCCGATTGCTATGTTATTTGCTTTTATAGGTGATGCCTTTTCAATTCAATATATTATGTATAGTCTGATGTTTGCTTTACATTTCTTTGTTGCTTTTTATTTTGCACAAAGATTAGGTACCCGTTTTTTCGGTTTAGAGAAACATCTATCACTTTTATTTGCGTGTAGTTGTTTAATGTTATATTCATATGAGATATGGTATACTGGATTTGCTTTATCTACTATGCTGGTAGTACCGTTATTGTATACATCTTTGAGCTTGCTTGGTGAAAATAGAAAGTATAATTTATTATTGTATTCTATTCCCTATGTTATGGCATTTACAACGGGATATATAACTATCTCTATAATTCTTGTTGGGATTGTATTTTTGACTACTTGTATTTTCATAGTAGTTTATACTGATAAAGGAGAAGTTTTTAGGGCTTTTGTCAAATATTTTTCTATTATATTAATTGCAGGTCTTGTATGCTTAATATATTATTTGCAGTTATATCGTTATGTCAGCAGAATTGTTCAAACATCAGGAAATACATTAACACAAGTTTGGGATTTGTCGCTTAATTTGGACGATATATGGGTCGTTCCGTTGGCTTCATATACACCATCATTTATTATTGAACAATATGATGCTTTAACTATAGGCGTAGTATGGACGGTTGCATTAATAACAGTATTTGTGTTACGTAAAAGGATAAAATTTGATTCTAAAAAAAGAATTTTTCATAATGTGTTAATAGGTGTAAATGTATTACTTTTAATTATTGCATTTGGAAATACAACACCGGTAATTACATGGTTCTATTCATTAGTACCTATATTTGGTCATATGCATCTACCAATTCGCTATATGATGATAACTTTGCCCTTATTATATCTGGTAGTCTGCATTGAAATTAGTATGTTACCAAATTTAAAAGGTCAAAAGCTATTTAAAAATTTATCGATTGCTTTAGTAATGATTGCAATAACAGCGACAATTATATTAAAAGTGAATCCGCAGAAGTGTATCAATACGAATTTGTTCATTTTGGAAATAGTATTAGGTGCGATTGTTCTTTTTAAGGTATATGAAAATGGCTGGAATAACATTGAAACGGTATTAGTTTGGTGTGTGTCATTGATTTTGACAGCAGGCACATCTTTTTACTCATTTACAGTTCCAAATTTAACGGCAGCTTATAGAGAAACTGACAATATTTACTATAACTCCAGCGATTTAGTGACGTTAAATAATTATTTAAATAATGATACTACTAAATTATTGTATAGATATGTATGCATAGATGAAGATAAAGCGATAACACCGTATGTTCCTCAGAATTTTTCTTGGCTTAATGGAACAGAGCGTGATATATCGAATTATTATGGTTACGAATTACAGTTGGCATGGCCTAAAGATTATGCAATCGTTTCTAATGGATGGTTTGCAAATGTGAACTGGCAGTATATTAAAAACACCCGCGGAAATTTTGTGATTTTAACACCTGCATATATTGAAAAAAATCAGCAGTTTTTAGATTCAATAATTGATTGGAGTAAAAGCGACTATTACTTAAGTAATGGGATGCGGATTTGTACATTAAAGAAATACGTTCCATCCTATTATGCCGGAAACAGTGATACACTGGATCCTAGAACGGATGCGCTGGATAATGGATATTTTTATTCGCCTCAGTTGTTGAATAGAGATATGACAAGATTTGAGACAGATCGAAGCCGATACTTTTATGCGGAGATAAATTCGGAAAGTGAAAGTGATGTTGAGTTCCTTCCATATGCCAGCCCATACTATAAATATTATATTGATAGTCAGGAAGTTCAGCCGACGATTTCAGACTTACAGGCGTATTTAAAAGTTCCGGCAGGAAAGCATGAAATTAAGATTTTATACAAAAATAGAATAGGAACTTTAGGAGGTATGGTCATTATTGGTTACTATTTCTTAATGGTGATATACGGAACTGGGGTAACTGTATTTTCTATAATGAACAAAAAGAGGAGGATAATAAACAAATGAAAGTTGTTATTTTAGCAGGTGGATTTGGTACAAGAATCAGTGAGGACAGTCATTTGAAACCCAAGCCAATGATTGAGATCGGTGAAAAACCAATTATGTGGCATATTATGAAATATTATTCCGAGTTTGGATTCAGCGATTTTGTAATTTGCCTTGGTTATAAACAATATGTAGTAAAAGAATTTTTTGCAGATTATTTTTTACATACATCAGATATAACTTTTGATTTAGCCAATAATAAAATGGAGGTTCATAATAATTATTCTGAGCCTTGGAAAGTTACACTTGTTGATACTGGCTTGAATACCATGACCGGCGGTCGTATAAGGCGAATACAAAGATATGTTGGAAATGAACCATTTATGTTGACTTATGGAGATGGTGTATCCAATGTGAACTTGTCAAAATTGGAAGAATTTCACAGAAATAGTGGAAAGATTGCCACGATCACCACGGTCAACATCGGACAGATGAAAGGCGTTTTAGATATTGATTCTAATAATGTCATTAAATCGTTTCGAGAAAAAGAAGATATGGATGGAAGTCTGATTAATGGTGGTTTTATGATGCTAAATCCGGAAATCTTTAATTATTTGGAGGGCGATTCTACTATATTTGAACAAGGTCCTATGCAGAAACTGGCATCAGAAGACCAATTAATGTCTTTCTATCATCCGGGATTCTGGCAATGCATGGATACACAGAGAGAAAAACAGAAATTGGAGGAGCTTTGGCAGAGCGGTAATGCTCCCTGGAAGATTTGGAAAGACTGATTCCGGGGTAAATATTTATGAAAAAATTGTCTGAGCAATTTGCTAAGTTTGGAATTGTAGGAGTCTTAAATGTTCTGGTAACATATGGAATATACTATTTATTGGTGTTTTTTAGACTGAACTATCTTATTGCAAATACAATTGGATATGTGGCCGGTATATTAAACTCATATTATTGGAATAACAAGTATGTGTTTAAGAACAATATCAATAGTAATGCTAAAAAGTTGATGAAAGTATTTATCAGTTATTTTGTTACCTATATATTAAATATTGTTTTACTAAGCATACTTGTGCAAAAAATTGGATTGTCTGAAACTGTTGCCCCAGTTATAGTGATAGTAGTTACGATTCCGGTTAATTTTGTGCTGAATAAGTTTTGGGCATTTAGAGAGAAGGAGATATATGAAGACCATATCAGTCGTAATACCAACCTATAATGAAGAAGAGAATATACCGCTGATTTATCAGCGAGTTAAGGAATTATTTCGTGACCAATTAAAACTGTACAGGTATGAAATTGTATATATTGATAATCGTTCGACGGATTCGTCCAGACAAGTGATTGAAACGTTATGCAAACAGGATGAAAATGTTACAGGTATTTTTAATGCGAGAAATTTTGGTTTTAACCGTTCAACTTATTATGGCCTGATTCAGGGGATTGGGGATTGCACAGTTTTAATATTTGCTGATATGCAGGATCCGCCGGAGGTTATCGTGGATTTTGTCCATGCATGGGAGCAGGGGTATAAAATAGTAATCGGTAAAAAGCGTAAAAGTAAAGAAAGCAAGCTGATGTATATGTTCCGTACAATTTACTATAAGTTGATTAAATCAATTACAGATATTGATCACATAGAACAATTTACCGGTTTTGGTTTGTATGACAGAGAATTTATAAAAGTACTTCAGAAATTAGATGATTCATTACCTTATCTAAGAGGAATTGTTGCGGAGTTAGGATATGACAGATATGAAGTGCAGTATGATCAGGATATTAGGAAATATGGAAAAACCAGCTTTAATTTCCTAAAGCTTTATGATGTGGCTATGCTGGGAATCACATCGTATTCAAAAGTTATACTTCGACTGGCTACGATTAGTGGTTTTGTTATGTCGGGTATTAGTTTTTTGATAGGCTGTATTACTTTTATTGTTAAATTAATGTATTGGGATAAATTTCAAATGGGGCTGGCAGGAATGTCGGTAGGTCTATTTTTTATTGGCTCTGTGCTCCTGTTTTTTATTGGTTTCCAAGGTGAATACATACTTAACATTAATACGAGAGTAATGAAAAGGCCACTGGTTATAGAAGAGAGGCGATTAAATCCGAAGGTACAAAATGAGGAGGAAGATTATGGAAAGCAGTAAAGAATTACTTGAATTCTATAAAGGGAAAAAAGTGTTGGTTACAGGGAGTACCGGTTTTAAGGGCTCATGGTTATCTGCCATTCTTTTTATGGCAGGTGCTGATGTTGTTGGATATGCTTTAAGTCCTGTAACTCATCAATCTTTGTTTGACGAACTTTGCCTTGGAGACAAGATTAAGCAGTATTATGAAGATATAAGAGACTATGATACTATGAAGCGGGTTTTTGATGAGGAAAAACCGGAGATTGTATTGCATCTTGCTGCTCAGCCAATTGTCAGAGAATCGTATGTGGCTCCGAGATATACATTTGATACGAATGTGATGGGAACAGTTAATGTACTTGAATGTGTTAGATTAACGGATTCGGTAAGTTCTTTTCTGAATGTTACCACGGATAAGGTTTACGAAAACAAAGAACAGGAGAAAGGGTACGTAGAAACAGATTATCTTGACGGATATGATCCTTATTCTAATAGTAAGTCTTGTTCAGAGCTGGTTACTCACAGTTACAAAAAATCATTTTTTGCAGATAGCAGATGCAGAATAAGTACTGCCAGAGCGGGGAATGTTATTGGCGGCGGTGATTATGCAAAAGACAGAATTGTTCCTGACTGTATCAGAGCAGCGGTTAAAAACGAAGTAGTAAATATCAGAAATCCATATTCTATCAGGCCATATCAGCATGTATTGGAGCCATTGGCAATTTATCTTATGATTGCAAAAAAGCAGGCTGAGGATTCAAAATACGAAGGCTATTATAACGTAGGTCCAGATGAGTCGGATTGTGTGACGACTGGTAAACTTGTAGATATTTTTGCATCGAAGTGGGGAGAAGGATTTAGTTGGAATGATCAGTCGGACGGGGGACCTCACGAAGCGGGATTCCTGAAATTAGATTGTACAAAGCTGAAAACTACATTTGGGTGGCAACCAAAATATAATATAGATCAGGCTGTAGAAAAGACCGTAGATTGGCAAAAAAAATATACTTCTTTAAATGATGCGTTTTCAATTACTAAAAAACAGATTATAGAATTTTTTGAGGTGTAAAATATGGAAAATAAAAGGTTTGAAAATAAGAACGAAGATGAGGCAAGAAAAGAGATATTACAGGCTGTAAGTGAATATTGTGATCGTTATCATAACAAAACAGCTGATTTTAAGCCGGGAGATCGAATTACATATGCTTCAAGAGTATATGACCATAATGAGATGGTAAATCTCGTGGACAGTGCATTGGAGTTTTGGCTTACTTCTGGCAGGTATACAGATGAGTTTGAGAAAAAGCTGGCGAAGTATTTGGGTGTGAAGCATTGTTCTTTGGTCAACTCCGGATCTTCGGCCAATTTAAATGCTTTTATGGCGTTGACATCTCCGCTGCTTGAAGAGAGGCAGATCCATCCGGGCGATGAGGTGATTACGGTAGCAGCAGGATTTCCGACCACGGTGACACCGATGATTCAGTACGGTGCAATTCCGGTGTTTGTGGATGTAACGATTCCCCAATATAATATTGACGTGACTCAGTTGGAGTCAGCATACTCGGAAAAAACTAAAGCGGTGATGGTAGCTCATACCCTGGGAAACCCCTTTGATTTGAAAGCAGTCAAGGCATTCTGTGATAAGTATAAATTATGGCTTATTGAGGATAATTGTGATGCGCTGGGAAGCCGTTATACCATGGACGGGGTGGAGAAATTCACTGGAACAGTGGGAGATATCGGAACATCTAGTTTTTATCCACCTCATCATATGACTATGGGCGAGGGGGGCGCGGTGTATACGGACAATCCGCTGCTGCATAAAATAATCCGTTCTTTCCGTGACTGGGGACGGGACTGTGTGTGTCCGTCTGGTATGGATAATTTATGCGGACACCGGTTTGACCGGCAGTATGGAGAACTCCCGATTGGCTATGACCACAAATATGTATATTCTCATTTTGGATATAATTTAAAAGCAACAGATATGCAGGCATCAATCGGTTGTGCGCAGCTGGAAAAATTCCCCTCATTTGTTGAACGGCGTAGAGCTAATTTTGCCAGATTAAAAGCAGCACTTAAAGGGTGTGAAGATAAACTAATCCTTCCTGTAGCATGTGAGAATTCTGCCCCCAGCTGGTTCGGATTTTTAATTACTTGTAAGGAAGGGGTAGATAGAAATACGCTGGTTACAAAAATTGAAAGTAAGGGTATACAGACAAGAATGCTTTTCGCTGGCAATTTAATAAAACATCCATGTTTTGATCAAATGAGAAGAGAAGGAAAAGGGTATAGAGTGGTTGGTGATCTTGGTAATACGGATCGGATTATGAAAGATACATTTTGGATAGGGGTATATCCTGGAATGACAGATGCAATGATAGATTATATGGCGGAATCTATTTTAGGCTCAGTTTAATTGGAATGGAGGCTGAATTTATGAATCATGTGATTATGACTGGAGCTACAGGATTCATTGGAAGTTGGTTTGTAGAAGAATTGCTTAATAATGATGTAAAAGTTACAGCATTGGTACGAGATAAAAGCAGAGTATTGAAAAGTATTGCTGCTAATAAGAACTGTAAATTGATAGAATGCGATTATGATAAGTTAGATGAGGCGGAAGTGGATACATCTGTTCAATATGATGCGTTTTATCATCTTGGCTGGGGCGGGGTATCTCCTAAATCTAAAAATGATGTTGAATTACAATTAAGTAATATTCATGCTTCCATAAAAGCTATGCTGTTTTCTAGTAAACTTCAATGTAATAAATTCATTGCCTCTGGTACAGTGGCAGAGTATGTTTTTTGCGAAGACATTATGGATGTATATGAAAAACAGACACCAAATGATATGTATGGTGCAGCTAAGGTTTCGACTCATTATTTTTTAGAAGTTTTATCAAGACAGCTCAATCAGCCTTTTATCTGGACTGTAGTACCAAGCACTTTTGGTGAGAGGCGGACAGATAATAATATTATATCATATACGATCAGAACGTTATTAAATGGAGAAAAACCTATATATGGGGATCTTAACCAAATGTGGGATTTTTTATATGTATCTGAGGTAGCCAGGGCTTTACGATTTATTGGTGAAAGTGGAATTCCAGGAAAAACTTACGGAATAGGCAGTGGCATATATAAGCCTTTGAAGGAGTACATATTTAAAATCCGTGAGGTAATCAATTCACAGGCAGAATTAGGGATTGGGGAATTACCGAGTATGACTAAACAGACTTTCAGTTCTTGTGTAAACATTTATGAATTAATCAAAGACACTGGATTCACTCCAAATATTAGTTTTGATGATGGTATAAGGAAGACTGTAGAGTGGTTTAAAAGTGAAGAATAATAATTTAAATTTAAGCGACCTATGATACTAATATAATGAGGTAAACTGTATTATCTATAGCATTGTTGAGACTGCGAAAGCCGGAATCACATTTCAGTTAAATTTCATAATTAAAAATTCTTACATATTGATGGCGGAGAAGATCAGACGTTATGGCGTCCTCTTCTCCGTTATTTTAAAAGTAAGCGCAAAGTAAATCGACGGATAGCCAAATAATAGTAGTGTCAAGGGTAGATAGTGTCAAGATTTTTTCGCAAATTGCATTTCGGCCGTTAGGCAGCCGGTAAACAGGCTATGATATCAGACTGGTTCTGGATATCCAATTCTTTCAGATGCTCCATATTCATGTAGCGCTTTGTACCCCATTGGGTTCCAGCTACGTGTCTCAGTCTGGCACATACAAGCATTAAAGCACTTTGCCCATCAGGGAAAGCACCAATTGCCCGGGTTCTACGTTTAATTTCCCAGTTCAGACGTTCAATGGTATTATTGGTGCGGATTCTAGTCCAGTGTTGGCTGGGGAAATCCATATATGTTAGGGTTTCCTCGATTCCATCTTCAATCTTTTTTGCTGCAGAAGATAATTTCATCTCGCGAAGTTTATCCGCTACTTGTTTAGTCTTTTCCTTTGCAGATGTTTTGCATTCTTGAGCATGGATAGCCTTCAGCAGCATAGAGACTTCTTTCATCTTGTTACGAGGAGTGGCTGAGAATATATTCCTATAGAAATGAACCGTACATCTTTGATACTTTGCATCTGGGAATACTTCTGGAATGGATTCGAGCATCCCAAGGCATTTATCACCGATAATTAAGCGCACTCCGGCCAGACCACGTTCTTTTAACCATACAAAGAATGTTCTCCAGCTTTCACGGTCTTCTTTCATGCCTTCGGCTGCACCAATAATTTCACGACATCCATCTTCGTTGACTCCAATGGCAACAAGGATAGAGACGTTTTGTATTTCACCGCTCCAGCTGCGCTTTAAATAAACACCATCTACAAACACATAAGGATAAGAACCGGTTAGTTTGTGGCTTCTCCACGCTTCAATGTGTTCATAGGCTTTTTTATTTAGATTACTTATTGCTCCTGGTGAAACTTTAGTTTCCCATAATGCCTCTGTAATATCCTCAACACGGCGAACAGAAACACCTGCGAGATACATTTCAATGAGAGCTTCTTCAACAGAGCATTCTCTACGGCGATAGCGCTCAATAATGGCAGTTTCAAACGGTATACCCTTTAACTTTGGCATCTTCAATTTGACCTCACCAGCTGTGGTTTGAAAGTTCCTGTTATAATGTCCGGAACGATATCCTTTACGTTCACCGGAACGCTCGTATTTTTCAGCATTAACGAGTTCATCTGCTTCATGATCCAGCAAGGCATTAAGGGTTTCCTCAACGCTGTTACGTACTAAATCTTTCAATTCGTTATGGATAAGTTCTTGATTTAATTGTATAATGTTATCGGACATGTTCTATACCCTCCTTTGTGAGATTTCGTTGTGGTGACTTTATTTTACCAAAGGGCTATAGACCATGTCTATTTTTATTAAAATTAATTTGCGAAATTAATTATACGTCATCCTGGTTCTTGGTCACTGAAAGCGCCCTGCCTCCAATCGTTTATAAAGCAGCAGTAATCCATCTTCCTCCCAAAGCAAACCTTTGATTCGGGAGGATCGTCTCCCACAGAACAGGAAAAGAATACCCGGAACGAATGGATCCAGCTTAAAATGCTCCTTAACGATCATGGAAAGGCCATCTATGCCAAGCTGTTAACTAGGAGCTAGGTACTAATGTTTTACCGTATACCTAGTTATGGCTACTCGCTATAACGTCTTTAACATTATCATTCTTTCCTCTTACCTTTGTTCTAATTGATTCAATAGGTTTTTCTATAAAATGATAAGTTATTATAGAAATAATTATTTGCAATCCAGCTACAAATAAACCAAATATTAAAGTATATGGTCTCCCGAAAACATATTTTCCTTTTACAAGATAGAAATGTTCGGTTATTATTAGTACTAAAAAACCAGTAAAAGAATGACCAATAAACAGCCCATAGGTCAATCTACCAAGTATTTTATCATATTTTGCGAGCTTTCCTTTCAACGATATTTGAGTAGCAAAAACAACTATTAAGATTTGAATTGTTAATGCTATATAAATTTGGCTTTCAACAATTTTATTTCTGTTTACGAATATTATCAAAATCAAATATATTCCTATCAATGCGAAGAATATTATATTTGATTTCTTAATTTCAGGTATTTTTCTCTTAATAAAATAAATTGCGCTACCTATAAGAAATAAAACAAATGTACTAAAAACACTTCTGTATCTATAAACAGGAAAATCCAATCCATTTATTAAGGTTGATATTGGATAAATTAGCATCAGTGGAATTAAAGCAAAAAACAATAATTTCCCCACTTTTTTAATTTTATATAAATATACTAGAAATGGAGCTGATATATAAAATATAATCTCTACAGTAAGGGACCAGGCCTGCGGGACTAATTGCGGAAATCCAGTTAGAATTAGTGTTTTGATAGGTATTTTGTTTGCAAAGAAATTTAAGAACATTTCGTTAAACATATCAACGAACTTATAAGTTTCAATTTTTTGTGGCAAAGCATAGAACAAATCGCTACTATTATTTAAATCTAATGCTAATCCACAACCACCATGTAGCATTACTAAGACATATGTAAGAATTAGATACAAAATATATAACGGGTAAAGTTTAAGAAATCTGTTTATGTAAAATGATTTTATTCCTTTCATATAATATGTTTTATCAATTACAAGAGTTATCAAATATCCACTTAATATATAAAATCCAAAAACTGCACTATATCCAGAAGGTTGTGAAAAGTTTCCAAAATGAAATAAAATAACGACAATACTTAATATAAAACGATATATTCCCACTTTAAATCTCCTTTTCATAAAATTAATAAAGTAATATTAACATATATTTTCACAAAATACTATTATATGAATTAAAAAATTAAGAAGTCATACATCGTTTTTCTTCCGTAACCGCAAAGTAATTCTACGATCATCAAATTTACATTTGTACAACTATCTATCACATCCTTGCTCCATGGAGCAAGCTGATCCAACTGTTGGTTCGTCATGTCGGTACTTGGGCGGTGATCAAGCAGATAGCTTAAATATTTATAGATGTTTAGCCCGTTTGCCTTTGCCATCTCGACCAAAGTATAAACAAAGGCACTTGCTGTAGCCCCTTAAAGTATGCTTGATAAATTCCCATGGATAAGGCCAGTACCGCAGGCGCTACAATAAATCCCTTTTGGTATTTGATGAGAGAGGTTATATGCTCATCGTTGGCTGTCCTATATAGATCAACTGTATTATTTAAATCCGATCAGCGATGGAACCAGGGGGCGTATGAGATCTTACGGACTTAGAACAGCTCTTAGAGCAGACCAGGGGAACTGGAGTTGATGTTTATACATATAGTGAGATGCTTCCGGCTCATTATTATCCATTCTTCAAAAAGTATGATAACTTCACAGGAAACTATGGTGGATCCTGGTGGCGTCAGGTGGATGAGTTTGGTCCCTTTGGCGGTCCTGTTCTTTTTACAACAAACTGTATTGTACCACCCAGATCAGAAGAAATCAGGGATCGTATATTTACCACCGGAGCAGCCGGGTATCCCGGATCCAACCATATTGAAGCAGATGCTGACGGAAAGAAGGATTTTTCCACAATTATCGAAATGGCGAAAAAACTGCCTTCTCCAACTGAAATTGAAACAGGAACGATTACCGGAGGTTTTGCACATGAACAGGTTTTTGCTCTTGCAGATAAAGTTGTGGAGGCTGTAAAATCAGGCGCAATCAAAAAAATCTTTGTCATGGCTGGCTGCGATGGCAGAATGAAATCAAGAGAATATTATACAGAATTTGCAGAAAAATTGCCAAAGGATACAGTAATCCTTACTGCCGGGTGTGCAAAATACAGATACAATAAGCTGCCGCTTGGTGATATCGGCGGTATTCCAAGAGTGCTGGATGCCGGGCAGTGTAATGATTCCTACTCTCTGGTAGTAATTGCTCTGAAACTGAAGGAGATATTTGGAGTTGATGATGTAAACCAGCTGCCAATCGCATACAATATTGCATGGTATGAACAAAAAGCGGTAATTGTACTTCTGGCACTTTTATACCTTGGTGTAAAAAATATTCACCTGGGTCCGACACTTCCCGGTTTCTTATCGCCGAATGTGGCAAAAGTACTGGTGGAGAACTTCGGAATTGCTGGCATTGGAATGGAAGATGATATCCGTTTATTTATGGCATAATGCAAGATTAATCATCTATTATAATTAATATAGGAAAAGCGGAGAATGATAAATGCTCATTTGTCATTCTCCGCTTTGCTTTGTCCGTATATATTTACTTATACTGTAGAACATACGATTTCAATGATGAAATCAGAAGCACCATTGCACCGCTTCCCATCCAGTTTATTTTGATCATAAACTATCATGATATCTCTATTCCAAATAATATACCGTTTAAAAAAGTCAAAATTTATTTCGGGTTTCCATATCTCCTTATGCGGTATGATGAGATATCATCAGTATGATATAGCACTGAAAGACTGCCCGGCAACAGCATTTGGGCGAAAATCTGCACTATCTAAAATAATGAGATTAAGGAGGAAATTATTATGGACCCTTATATTGGTCAGATTCAGCTGTTTCCCTATAATTTTGAACCCAGAGGTTGGGTTCTGTGTGATGGAAGAACCATGCAGATCATGCAAAACCAGGCATTATATTCTCTTATAGGGGTTACATTTGGAGGCAACGGAACTACTGAGTTTAAGATACCCGACTTAAGAGACGCTAATCCTCTTGCAGTCACCAACCAGATGAAGTATTACATTGCAATTGAGGGGCTGTATCCCATGAGGTCATAATTTGCAGCAGCAATAGATGGAAAGGAGAGAAGATGCATGGATGAATTTTATATAGGTGAAATCATTCCTGTTCCCTATACGTTTGCACCTGCGCTTACGCTGTTTTGTGATGGACAGGAGTATCCGGTTCAGCAGTATCAGCTGCTGTTTGCTTTAATCGGATTTACGTTTGGAGGCAATGGTTCCACTACATTTCGTGTTCCCAATTTAAAAGGGTTTGAGCCCGCCCCCAATATTCGTTATGTCATTGTTACAGATGGTATATTCCCTGACCGGTATTAGAAAGGATTGATGGATAAATATGGGTATAAATTTAGCTTTGAATGCAGATATAACTGCAAGCAGTTATGTCGATCCTTATGCACCTGGCAGAGCTGTAAACGGCATTGTCAGTGACCAGGCCTCCAGATGGCTGTGTGCTGCTCTGCCGGGGTGGCTGCGTATTGATTTGAAAAAAGACCACTGGGTTGGCCAGTGGACAGTGAAAAGTATAGGAGGCAATGATGGCTGGCCTGATAATTATTGTATGACCTCTTTTCATCTGCAAACCAGCTTAAATGGCACCAATTGGACCACAGTGGATACTGTAACCGGAAACACCAATAATATATGTACCCGTGTACTGACAAATCCCGTAAATGCCAGATATTTCAGAATCTACATACCTGGTGATGGGGGATTACAAGCCAATAAATCCGCCGCATCCGTTATGGAACTGGAACTGATAGAAACAGATGTTGTGGTTCTGACTTCGCTTGAGATAAAGGATAAGGAAGAAAATGCGGCAGCACTCACCCCTTCGTTTCAATCGAATACAATGTCATATACTACTAAGATCGGATATGATTCTGACCGCATCACAGTGATTCCTGTTCCATCAAAAACTACGGCAGCTATTACAGTCAACGGGCAGGCACTGACAGAGGGAAAAGCTTCTGTTGATATGATTAACGGATCAAACAGGGTTGAGATTAAGGTAACTTCAGCAGACGGTTATACAGTGACCTATGTGGTAACTGTTATAAGGGCCAGCAGTCCTTATCTGACATCTGTGAAATTTACCGGAATCCGTTTTTCCGGATTTGTAAAGACAACGTATAATTATAATTTGAGTGCTGGTTCGACGCTTGCCACTACTGCAGTTACTCCAACTGCGGAAGATCCGGAGGCGGCTGTTGTGATTACCTTAAATGGTGTTGTATATAACAGCGGTCAGTCAATTCCCCTTAGTAATGGCATGAATCCGATCAATGTTGTTGTTACCTCAAAAACAGGAGTTGACAGCAGAACTTATGTATTTAATGTAAATAAAAATTAAATTGAATATCTCTCAGAGACATAAAGCAGAGAGAAGATTTACCTCTTTATGTCTCTGAGAATTATGGTGAAGAGAGTGATAAAATGATTTTTATGAAAAAGAAGCGTTTTTTAAGCGGCGTTCTCATTGCAGCTGTACTGATGTCTGCGATTCCGTTTAGCGTATATGCAGATACAGGACAGATTTTAAGTGAAGATGATCAGGATGCAAAATCCATTAATGGCTGGGTTGGAAGTATTGATGGACGGAGTAATCTTTTTGGATCTAACGGAGATCCGGTTAAAAGCTGGTATCAGTACAATTTGCAAAATCCTATAGGAAAAAGTTCTCCAACCGATCTTTTAGACAGCAATGAAAATATTATTGAGTATTGTTCTTATTTCCTGGCTGGAGATAACAGTAAAGGCACCATCCATAAAGATTATATACTCAGTAGTACTGGATATTTTAATCTGACAGCCACTTGTCAGATGTTTCTGCAATTTCCTAAAGATGCAGGAAAGTTAAAAATCGAAGTGTATGATAATCCCGCAGGAATGGGTATGCCGATTAACAGTTCATTAGTTGAAGCTCAATATAAGAGCGGAGAATGGGATAGTGTATCAATAGAAAATTTGTATATAACATCACACGCAAAAATGATACGGGTGATTTTAGAAGCCTCCACAGAATTAAACGATTCAAATGACTATGTTGATTTTGATGGTTTAAGTATAACGCTTGCGTCCGCAGCTGCCCCCCCGATTATTGCCAATTTAAATGGTGATTCAGTGGAATTTACGGAAAGCGGTTCAGCAGTATCACTGGATAAAGACAATGATGTTACAGTAAAGGTGGATTCCGCTTTCAGCAGAACCTATGCTGGCGGTTCGGTGACTGCCTCCATTATTGGTAACGGCGTTGCCGCAGAAGATGTACTGGAGCTTGCACAAACAGGTGGTATTACACTGTCTGGAGGCAATGTTCTCTATAGCGGGACCTCAATCGGTACGTATTCAGGAGGCACTTCAGGAACAAATCTATCCGTTTTGTTGAATGCCAATGCCAATGATACCAGTGTTGCAGCTTTAATAAAAGCAATTATGTACAGAAATACAAATACTGTAAATCCCGATACAAAACCAAGAACAGTAAAAGTTTCAGCGGCAGATAATACCAATGCATCGGATCCGGTCTATATGAGTGTTAACGTACAAAGTGTAAACTATGCTCCCGTCAGAATAAGCGGTGTGGCAGCTTCTGCATCGGACTTTGTACCGGTTAAAACCCCATATTCCCTGGATTTAAGCACAATATTTGAGGACCCTGATACGGACACTCTGACCTATAAGGTAAAAGTAGACAGCGGGTCTGAAGTGACCGCAAATGAAAAGTATTCTTATACTCCAGGAACTGCAGGTATCAATACCCTTGTATTTACAGCCAATGACGGAACTGTGGATTCTACAGACACTTATACGGTGACGCTCACGGCAGTTAATACAGCCCCGACCAGAATAGGTGGGGTGGGAGCTTCCACTTCAATAAATATGACTGTCGGTACGGACTTCACTCTTAATTTAAATACAATCTTTGAAGACGCGGATGAGGATGCTCTGACTTATATAGTAAAAGTAAACGAGGAAACCGAGCAGACAACTGGCAATAGCTATTCCTACACACCGGCAGCACCGGGAACGTATACGTTGGTATTTAAAGCCAGTGACGGAAACGATGTTTCAACAGATACCTACACGGTAACGTTGACTGTAAAAGCACCCAATACACCTCCCGCAAGAAAATCGGGTGTAAATGAAAGTGATACAGCCAGTGTAGCAGTTAATAAGGCATACTCCATTAACCTGAATACAAAATTTGATGATATTGATGGTGATAATTTGACCTATAAGGTAAAAATTAATGAAGGAACGGAAGTGCCCGCTGATGAAAGCTATTCCTATACCCCCACCACTACGGGAACGGATACGCTGGTATTTAGAGCCAATGATGGAACAGCAGACTCAGCAGAGACCTATACGGTAAACCTTACAGCCCTTAATTCGGTTCCAGTTAGAAAAAACGGAACAGGAGAAACTCAATCCGAAAATATCACAGTCAATAACCCTTATACGCTTGACTTAAGTACAATATTTGAAGATGAGAACAAGGATGTTCTGAGCTATAAAGTAAAAGTAAACGAGGAAGCCGAAAAGGCAGCTGACGAGAGTTATTCCTTTACACCGACAGCAGTTGAATCGTATACGCTGGTATTTAAAGCCAATGATGGAATTAGTGATTCAACAGATATCTATACCGTAACTCTCAATGTAAAAGCACTAAATACTGCTCCTGAAAGAAAGGACGGAGTAGAAGAAACGCTTACATGGGAAAAACCAGTCGATACTACAATTATTGTGACCTTAATGCATATGTTTCAGGATGCAGAAAGTGATCCTCTGACCTATAAGGTAAAGATTGATGGTGGACCGGAAGAGACAGCAGACAATATCTTTTCTTATAAGCCGACCACCACAGGTACGCATACTTTGGTATTTAAAGCCAATGATGGAATTGCAGATTCCACCGAAACTTATACCATAATCTTTATAGCAACCGAAAATCCTGTCATGTCAATCCCCTCCCCTGATCCTGTGACGGGAATTGCCAATGGTACAGCAAAAACAGCTTCTGCGCTTGGACTGCCTGAACATGTAAATCTTTCTACTTATACAGGTAATGTACCGGCCGATGTAACCTGGGATGTAGGAGCAAGCTCTTATGATCCGAATCAGAAAACAGAGCAGACCTTTGTTGTGGAAGGAACCGTGACACTGCCCGCCGGAGTATATAATCCTGACGGTATATCCCTGGATGTAACGATTAATGTAACTGTAAAAGCAGAAGTACTGGTGGATAAGGTTTTGGAGAGTATTTCTCCGTTGTCTCCTATATCAGGAATTCCTAACGGTACAGCAAAAACAGCTACGGCACTTGGTCTGCCTGTAAATGTGGAACTTGAGACTGATAACGGAACCGTATCCTCCAATGTCACCTGGGATGTGACAGCCAGCTCCTATGATCCTGACCTGAAAACAGCTCAGACTTTCGTGGTAGAAGGAACTGTCGGTCTTCCGGCCAAAGTGATTAACCCTGATGGTGTTTCCCTGGATATCACAGTCGAAGTAACAGTCGAAGCAGAATCACTGACTGATAAAATCCTGGAAAGTATCCATCCCCTTCCTTCTATAAAAGGAATTACCAACGGAACCGCCAAGACAGTTACTGCACTGGGGATTCCGGCCAGAGTGACGCTGGGAACAGATTCCGGAAACGTTCAGGCGGATGTGATCTGGGATTTGGATTCCAGTTCCTATGACCCGTTCATCAGTGATGAACAAACCTTTACCGTGGACGGAATCGTAGTACTGCCAGACAACGTTATTAATCCCAATGGAATCTCCCTGGAAGTAACAATTAATTTAACGGTTTTGGAAGAACAGGAAGAACAGGAGTATTATACACTCCGGATCAACGTGACAAAAAGACCGGATAAAGTCAGCTATACACTGGGAGAGGATTTAGATACACAGGGGCTTGAGGTAACCGAATATCAGAAAGCCAGTCCCTCCAATGCAGTGAAAAAAACAGTTTTATCAGAGGGGCAGTATGATCTGGAATATAATCTTGCAAGAACAGGAACACGAACAGTTAAGGTTATTTATTACGGAACCGACCGGTATGGGAATGAAAAAGAGTTTAAAGATGAGTTTACTGTCAGAGTAAAAGAGCCGTCAAGAGATGACAGCGATGATGATGACGATGATGACAGAGAGATTACACAACCAGGCAAACCAAAAGGCGGAGACGATGACCATTATTATTCCGGAAGCTGGCAATCAGATGAAAATGGATGGAGAATTACAGGAAATGATGGAAGCAGTCCCGCAAACCGCTGGGTGTACACGGACTGGAAGGGATCAAACGACTGGTACTTCTTTGACGAAAAAGGCTATATGGTAACCGGCTGGTTTGAATACAAAGGTAATAAGTATTATTTAAATCCAGTCAGTGACGGAAAAAAAGGCTATATGTATACCGGCTGGAACATAATTGATGGTAAATGGTATTATTTCAGTGAAGCGGCTGATGAAACAAAAGGTTCCATGTTTAAGGATACCACAACTCCGGATGGGCATCGGGTAGGACCGGATGGAGAACGTATTTCTTAAAACAGCAGAATAAAATCTCCATTAACCCATATGCACTGTAATAGAATAACAGATTTTCCAGAAACGAAAAGGAAAGAGAGCATGCGGCAAAAACTTGTCCGTCCGCCCTCTTTCCTTTCTATTGTGATGAGTTAAAATATTTATATTGCTATATTTTTCCAGAAATAGTAAAATAAACAAAAATACATGGAATTTGATGCATGATGGGTAACAGGTTCGGGGGAAAAATTAAGAGTATAATGAAAGAAAAACAAAAGAAGAACAGAAGAGCCCTATTATTTTTATTTCTGTCTGTATGCTTGATATCTGGGCTTGTAAGTATCCGGAATCAATATGTTTCCTATCCCCTATCCGATGGATTTTTAAACCTGTCGGATATGAATATGGAAGATAAGGCAGTTCAGTTAAATGGTGCATGGAAGTTTTATGAAGGGACATTTGAGGATACTGTCTCCCAGACAGCAGGCAGCCTGGACGTTCCGGGAAGCTGGCGGGGAAAGGTAATTAACGGAAAGAAGCTGGATAAACACGGCATCGGTGTATATGAACTCCGTGTAAGAGTTCCATCGCCCGGTGATTACTGCATGAAGCTTAATTATGTTTCCAGTGCATACGAGCTTTCCATCAATAATAAAAAGATTGTAGAAAACGGAAGAATCGGTGCAGACAAGAACGGAGAAATTCCCAGCTGGGCCCCTCAGTTTGTTTACTTTCATGCAGATCAGGCTGATCTTGTGATCAGGCTTAAGGTATCCAATTTTCACTGCAATAATGGTGGAATCGTACTTCCGGTCTATATTGGAAAACAGGCGCCTCTGTTCCGGTTCCACCTTCTTAATCTGATGAAAAACATCGGGTTTATTGGTATTCTTGCTGGAATGGCGTGCTATCTGTATGTTTTTAACTGGTGTTTAAATAAAAAAGCACAGTCTGTATATCTTTGGATTTTTTGTATCTCTGTGCTGGTTTCTGCATCAATTATTGACGGTGAGAGTCTGGTCAGTATTTTATCCTTTCTCACCATTGATACAGTTTTGAAAATAGAGTATGTGTCCTTTATGGTCCAGATTACATCCATTCAGTTTTTTCTTTGGAGTATGTACCCGGATCTGGGGAAGACCCATCCGGTCCGCTTTTTAAAGATTATAGATTTTTTCTATACTGCCATTCTTATTTTTTTGCCCGTCGTGCCTGCTTTGTATGACAATATGGTATTCGTACCGATTTTGTTTATTAATGCACTTTGTTATTTTATGAAGATTGCCAGGGCGTTCCAGTTGAAAAAGCCCAATGCCGGACCGGTTTTACTGGGCTTTTGTGTTTATGTGATGTCCTGTATCGTGCAGCTTGTGGATATCCAGCATAATATTAATGTAAAATACTTAAGTGATTTTAATTTCTACTATTTCGGAGTGCTTTTTTTCCTTCTCAGCCAGGGATATGTTCTGGCAGTAAATGTGGAAGATACGTTCCATCAGTCAGAACTGGCCCATGAGATGGAGATTGCCTCTTTACAGGCCCAGATCTCCCCTCATTTCCTGTTTAATATTCTTCATAACATCTACTACCTTATGGATACGAATGCGAAGACGGCAAAAAATATGCTTATGTGTCTGTCTGATTTTTTGAGGGTAAAATACCGGTTTGATTACAGAACCTATACCCTGTATCAATTAAGGGAGGAACTGGATCTGGTAAATGCTTATGTGGAACTGGAAAATGTGAGAATGAACGGTGCCCTAAAGCTTGAGATTGATGCACCTGATGAGCTCCTGACAAACAAGATTCTTCCCCTTACCCTTCAGCCTCTTGTGGAAAACTGCATTAAGCACGGATATGATTCCGGTGAGCTTAATATTCGGATCGGGGTTTTGGATAAAGGAGAGATGCTATTAATCAGCGTAGAGGATAATGGAAGGGGAATCAGGCCGGAAGTTCTTGAAAACATTGGCCGGGGTGATACTTCAAAAAGAGGAGTCGGAATCAGCAATATCAATTACCGGCTGAAAATATGTTTTCAAAGCGAGCTGGACATTGAAAGCCAGTGGTTAAAAGGAACAAAGATCAGTTTTCAGATACCGAAGAGGGGGTAATATACAGGTATGCAGGTTGTAGTCATTGATGATGAGAAAAATTCAATTGAATATCTTACAGATTTGCTGAAGAAAAAGGAGGAATTTTCTTTGGCAGCGGCTTTTTCTGATTCCAGAGAGGGGCTGGCATATTTACTTAAGAACCCCTGCGACCTGTTATTTTTGGATATTGACATGCCGGGAATTAATGGAATGTACATTGCTGAGCAGATCAGCAGCCTTCATCCACAAACGAAGATCTGCTTTGTAACTGCGTATAATGGTTATGCGGCAAAGGCATTTGAACTGAATGCAGTGGATTATTTATTAAAACCCTACACGGAAGAACGGTTTTATAAGTGTCTGAACAAATTAAAGAATACCACAGCCGGACAGGAGGTTTACCAGGAGATCAGTGGTCAGTATGAGTATAATTTAGACATGATCTGCGGATTTAATGACGAAGATATTGTTCTTATACCAGCGGCTGATATATTTTATATAGAAGCATTACAGGGAGTTTGTATGATACATACCAGGAACCACGTATTCCGCGGTAATAAAACGCTGAATTTTTATGAGGAAAAGCTGAAGAAGAATTCATTTTTCCGGACTCATAAGTGTTACCTGGCTAATCTCGCCAGAGCAGACCGGTTTCGGCCGCGAATTAATTATACTTATGATATGTATTTTAAGGATATTTCCGATGTGATACTGGTCAGCCGGAATAAGGTAAAGGAACTGAAACAATATTTCAATTAATTCAGGAGGATGAAATGATGAGTGAAAAAGTCAGGGTAAGTGAACTGAAGGCAGGAGATATCCTTTTACTGCAGCCAAGTGAAGACAAGATATCAAAGATCATAGCCTGGGTCACCAGATCAGAGGTAAGCCATACCGCTTTAAGCTGCGGACCTTACAAACAGACAGGAACCGTGATTGAGGAAACGCCTCCCAATGCAGTGGAGGACACCATCCTAACCAGAACAGCCAGGACAGCCTATGTGATGCGGTTAAATCCGGGAAATAACGACTGCCAGCCGGTTATGGACATTGCAGCCCGGTATGTCAGCGAGAAGCTGCCTTACGCCCATGCCCAGCTTCCGTTTATCGGCCTGTATTGCATCACCAATAACATGCTGGGTGACACGGGGCTTCAGGGCCTTATAACAAAGATTGTGAAGCTTTCCATGGGGATTTTGATGGAACTGGAAGATACGGTGATTTATAAGGGCAGAGAAGCCATGATGTGCTCCCAGTTTGCTTATCATTGCTATAAGGAAGCAGGAGAGAATTATGAGATCCATTTAAATGATAATACAGGCTTTCCTGTGTTTGATAAGATCATTGAAATCATTCAGAAAGATCCTTACGGTTTTAACAGCCGGATATTCTCTGTAATGGGGGAAAACAGTCCTGTAACTGATGAGAATGTGGATGAAGCAATCAGTGAATTATATGATGCGCTGAGTGAGAACCAGGCTGGCACTCGATTTTCTGCTTCGCCTGATTTGCCGGATGACCTTATTATAGAAGTAACCCGTTTCTGCATCCAGTTCGTTAAGACTTTTTCCAGGGGAGCAGACTGTAATCAGGAGGATGCTGTCTATTATTTAGACCGGCTTAAGGATATGTATGAATACTTTATCTCTCCAGGAGATCTGTTGAAGAACACCCTTAATTTAACCTGCATCGGTACGGTTGATTACGAAGATTGAAGATTATGATTAACCGTTAATCCCGCAGATTAACAGGTTATGCTGTTTTTTTGCATCTCAGGGATATCCCGCCTCCAATGAATAAAATACCGATATAATGTAGCCAGCTGGTGATTACAAACCAGCTGGCTTTTTTGGCGTAAATAACAGCCGGATACTGTATTTTTAGGAAGGCGGGAAAATAAATGGATTATGCAAAAACAAAACAGTGGCTGGATGATCATGGAGTCATTCTGGAGGAAAGCTTCTATGCAGCATTGAATAATCTTGCAAAAGACTACAAAAAGACAAATGACTTAAGGCTTCTTGAAGACGTATATCAGAAACTTGGGGTAAATAAACAGGCTGTTTCCTGGTGGAAAAATCACCCATACAGCACTCAGACAAGAGAATCCAAGAAGCAGGTGATTGCCTCCTGTGCGAAAATATTTCATTTAAATGCAGAAGAATCCGAGCTTCTGGCCAATAAGGCGGGACTCTCTCTTTCCGGCGAGCATGATTTTTGCGGATATTTCAGACAGTTTTTAAATGGCGGCAGAGGTAGAGGCAAATCCATCTGCGAGGCAGCCAATGTCAGCGAGCGGATGTTTCAGTACATTAAGAGTCAGAAACGGCCGTCAAAGGAAACGCTTCTGGCAATTGCCATCTCTCTTGGACTTGGAATTGACGAAATACAGCTTTTACTTAAAAAAGCGGGGTATGCGTTATCCGCTTCTCTCCCTAATGATGCAGTTGTATGCTGGTTTCTTTCCGGTGAAAGAAAAACAGATGGAGCTGTTCCTGTACTGTTTTATATCAATGAAGTGCTTGATGAGCTTCAGCTTCCTCTTCTTATGACGCGGTTAAGAAGCTCGTAATTCATGTACTTTTACCTAAAATAGAATAATTTTATGAAAGCCGGATATAAAGCCGGCTTTTTGAGGTTGTGCTGATAATAAATAGATATATGTCATATTAATTGTCAAAAATCTGACGAGAACAAAAAGTAATGGGATAAATTAAAATAATTATTATAAAATCCATTATAATTGATATCAATTATGTCGACAATATAAGATTTGGGTAAATCGCATATTTAGTATCAGATACTTTTCGACACGGCATATGTAGTACTTTAACTAAAAAGTCCCCTCATAAATTGATTAAACTGACTAAAAAAATGTAAAATATGTCGAATAATGCGATAAAATTTACTTTTCAAACACCTGGAAAGGACTTATATTGATTACAGGTAAAGCAGAAAAAGGAGGGGGTATCTATATGACAGATGCTGAGAAGCTGCGGATTGTACAGATGGAGAATGAGAAGCTGATGGAAGAAAATTCGAGACTCCATAAAGTGATTGAAAGGTTGAATCAGACGCTGAACAGATTGATCGGTCGTTACATAAGTACTGACAAAATCGCCTGACAGGGGATGGGTAAGGAGTGCAGGGGGGCACTCCCGGAATATCCCTGTCAGGGATCAATCCCCTTTTGGGATTCTGCCTGGTCATTTACATTTAATCCCTTGTTTTTACGTACCATTTCCCAGATTGTCTGGTGCATCCATTCAATGGTTTTATTCAGTTTTTCATTTTCAATCTCCAGTTCGGTAATGCGGTCTCCCATTCGGGCTATGATTTCCCGGTTATTATTTACTTTGTGAGGTACCAGCAGGCGCTTTACATAGGGAGACGATGAGGCAATGATTTGGGAGGATAGCAGTTCGTCCCTTTCTTCGCAGGGCAAATCCATGAAAGCCTGATAGCTGATGGACAACGCAAGCATGTCCACCTTGCACTTTGGGCATACCGCATTCCTCTCCAGCTGATAATAACCATAATACCCGCATTTGGAACAATAGTACACGGACAGTTCTCTCATTGGTCTCCTCCTTTTTTTATTAATGTATGAACATTCTACTCCTATATGTATAACGTTTAATCGACAAAAATATAACGCAAAAACAGCGAAATCGATAAAAAATTTTCTATTTAGGCATTTTGCACAGATAAAGCAATTACAATTATTCAAAACAAATAAAAGCCCGCAGCTGATACGCTGCGGACTTTTTGGCAATTGAACGGATGTTTCATTTATAAAGGTGTTCTATTTACTGAATAATACCATTTACATCAACAACATAAACTTTTTCGTTGGTGTCTTTGAAATCTCTGAAGCCTGCGCCAAGCTCTGGTTTTGCTGTGGACTTGGATGTAGAGGAAGCTTTCTGAAGAACGCCATTGGTATTCACCAGATAGTTCTTGCCGTTAAGAGCGAATGGAGCAACTCTTAAATCCGCATCTGCTTCTTTTCTTAAACCATACTCGTAAAGAGTATCGTCAAGAATACCGTGGAAGCCCTGGCCTTTCTTACTTCCGGAAGTTACAAAGTACCAGATCTGGTTCTCGCCTAAATCCTCGTCGTAAATGGACTGTTTTCCAGTGTTGATCACGCCGCTTTCTGCGAAATAGAAGTTTGCAGTATTTCCGTCATCAAAAGTAACAACCTCAAGTCCGGTCTGCATTTCACCTTTTGTATTAAATCCATATTTCTGGGAATTTACAGTAAATAATTGAATACCCTTTTTCGCAAAGTAAGGAGCACCGTTTTTAAAGAAGAACCAGTGCTGTTCACCTTCTGCGCTGATGCCTTCGATGCCTTCGATCTCTCTCCAGCCATCGACTCTTGCACCGCTCTCATCATAGTACTGATAGCCTGCTGCGGAAGTATTGTTGTCAGTATTTTCGGCCGCTTCTGAAGGAGTTGCTGTTACAGGAAGTTTGTACCAGCCGGTCTGCATTTCACCGTTTACAAAGGTGTAATAGGAACCGTTAATTTTTTTGTCTGCCTGATCTTTTACCATGATACCGTCTTTGTCAAAATAGTACCATGCACGTGGATTCTCGGAATCTTCTTTTGCACTGTCAAGCTCAAACCAGCCTGTTTTCTGTGCTCCGTCGTTTTCATCACCCAGGTAATAAGTAGAACCTGCGATTTCCACCTTGCCGGTGAGCATCTGGCCCTGCTCGTCAAAGTAGTACCAGCTGTTGTTAATCTTCTGCCATTTGGAAACCACGGCTTTTCCGTCTTTTCCGTAATAATGCCAGTAGTTTTCCGGTGAATCAGGGGAGTCCCAGTAGCTGTCATTGGTAACAGAGATCCAGTAATTAGTGACTCTTTTACCGCTCTCATCTACATAGTACTCATCAATTTCCTCGCTGGTAGCGATTTCGCCATCCTCGTTTAAGTAGTACCAGTCTTCTCCGTACTTCTTCCAGGAATCAGTGGCGAAGTAATCACCCTCCTCATAAAATCTCCATGTACCGTTTTCTTCTACCCAGCCTGTTGCCTTGGCATAGACAGTAGAGGCTGTGTTTAAGATTCCCAGTTGTGGGGCTGCAGCAGTTAAAATACCGGCAGCGGATAATACAGCCATCAATTTGATTTGCTTTTTCATAAATATGTTCTCTCCTTTTTTGCAGTAAGTTTTATCGTGGCCGAAAATCCATAGTTGCATTACTCTGCGATTATAACGTAAATGAACGAAACAAAGAAAGTGTGGTTTGATGGCAGATATGGAAGGAGCTAACAGAACAGGAGAAAAGTTGAGGATACGCAGGGGTTCCCCGGACTGTATGGGACAGCTGCAGTGCAGGAAATACGGGCAGTTGTAAGGAAAATAAGGCTGAGACGGGATAGAAACGGAAGAAAAATGGAAATGCAGGAAGCATTTAGAAAGTAAGAAAACTTTAATAGGAAAATAAAGTGGGGTGTGGTATAATCACAGACAGATAATTACCATTCCTTAATAAAGGAGAAAATAACATGAGAACGAAACTATCCAATTATATTGCCCGGAGTCTGGTGGAACTTGGAATTTCCCAGGTGTTTACCGTAACAGGAGGAGGTGCCATGCATTTAAACGATGCATTGGGACATCAGGAAGGGCTTAACTGTCTCTATAACCATCATGAGCAGGCATGTGCCATTGCTGCCGAATCCTACGCCAGAATCAGGGGACAGATTGCCGCTGTATGCGTGACGACAGGCCCCGGGGGTACCAATGCCATAACCGGAGTTTTAGGCGGCTGGCTGGATTCCATTCCCATGCTGATTCTGTCAGGACAGGTTCGCTATGATACCACGGCCAGATGGTCCGGTGTAGGAATCCGTGCCATGGGAGATCAGGAATTTGATATTACGAAAGCAACTGACTGCATGACCAAGTACAGCGAGATGGTGATTGATCCCATGAGGATCCGCTACTGCCTGGAAAAGGCAGTCTATCTGGCGTATTCCGGCCGCCCCGGGCCTGCATGGCTGGATATCCCTTTAAATGTGCAGGGAGCTTTTGTGGAAACCGATGATTTAATCGGATTTAATCCGGAGGATTATGAACGGGGAGGAGACGGCTGGGCTTCTGTATGTGAGGCAAAGATCTCTGAGGATGAGAGCGGTTTTGGAGAGAAACGCCAGACCCTGCCTCCCAAGCCGGATAAAGATGCTGTTCGTGATGTCCTTTTAAAGATAAAAGAAGCATCCCGCCCTGTAATCAATGCGGGTAATGGAATCCGCATCGGACAGGCTCATGAGGCTTTTCTTCGTGTAGCAGAGAAGCTGGGGGTTCCTGTTGTGACGGGCTGGAACAGCCAGGACTGCATCTATGATGCCCATCCTCTTTATACTGGAAGAGGAGGCGGAATGGGAGACCGTCCCGGTAATTTTGCCATTCAGAACAGCGACCTGGTGCTTTCACTTGCCAGCCGTTTAAGCATCCGCCAGGTTGGATATAATTATGCCACCTGGGCCAGAGAGGCCTGTGTCATCGTCAATGACATTGATTCTGAGGAATTAAAGAAACCGTCTGTTCACGCAGATATGCGGATTCATGCAGATATTAAAGAACTGCTGGCGGTGATGGAAGATCTTCTGGATCATGAATTTAAGGCGACTGGGAAAGATCCCCTCTTTAAGGGCGGTAAGGGAATTGACTCCCTTACCTGGAATGAGACATGCCGCATGTGGAAAGAGACGTATCCGGTGGTGCTTCCAAAGCATTACAGCCAGGAAGAAGAGAAAGAAGTCAACATTTACGCATTTATTAAGGAGCTCAGCTCCCGCCTTCCCGAAAACCGGATTACTGTGGTTGGCAACGGATCGGCCTGTGTTGTGGGCGGACATGCTTATGTGATCAAGCCCGGCCAGCGTTTTATTACCAATTCTGCAGTGGCCTCCATGGGATATGATCTGCCGGCAGCGATCGGCGCTGCAAAGGCTGATCCGGGAGAAGACATTATTCTGGTGACAGGGGACGGAAGTATCCAGATGAACCTGCAGGAACTGCAGACAATTATACACCATCGCCTTCCCATTAAGATATTTCTGATTAATAACGGCGGTTATCATTCCATCCGGCAGACCCAGAAGAATTATTTTGGAGAGCCGTTAGTGGGAATCGGAGATGACAGCGGGGATTTAAGCTTTCCTGATATGAAGAAGCTTTCCGGTGCATATGGATACCCCTATGTCTGCGCCCGTCATAACGGTGAGATTGATCAGGCGCTCCGTGATACCCTGTCTCTTAACGGACCGGCGATTTGTGAAGTATTTGTCAGCAGAGATCAGAATTTCGAGCCGAAATCAGCGGCCAAGCGCCTTCCGGACGGAACCATGGTTTCTCCTCCATTAGAGGATTTATCTCCGTTCTTGTCTGAGGAAGAGATGGACCGCAATATGATCATTCCCCGAATCAGGGATTAGAGTACAGGACAGGGAGGAAATACGGTGAATGTTGTTGTAACAGGAGCGACCAGCTTCCTGGGAAGAGCTGTGGCGGACCGCCTTTTAAAACAGGGCAGCAGGGTATATGCAGTGGTCCGTCCCGGTACGGAGAATATGAGATACCTTCCGGCAGAACAAATGGGACTTCGCGTAATAGAACGGGAGCTTGGGGAGCTTGATACACTGGATCAGGTAATTGACGGACCCTGCCAGGCATTTTATCACTTTGGCTGGGATGGTTCAGGCAGCGAGAACCGGATGAAGCGGGAAGTCCAGCAGAAGAATGTCAGGGACTCTTTAAAGGCTTTGGAAGGGGCCAGACGTTTAGGCTGCAGCCGTTTTCTCTTCAGCGGCTCCCAGGCGGAATACGGCATTCACGCCGGACCGCTTTCTGAGGAGACTGTATGCAGTCCTGTCTCTGAATATGGAAAGGCGAAGCTGGACTTTTTAAATCAGGCGGCAGAAAAGACGGACCAGTGGAGGCAGGCAGGTATTTCTTCCATGGAATACATTCACGCAAGGATTTTCAGCGTGTACGGACCGGGAGACCATCCCTGGTCTCTGGTGGAGAGCTGCTTAAGAGCATTTGGCAGGGGAGAATACATATCCCTGGGGGAATGTACACAAATGTGGAATTTTTTATATCTGGAGGATTGTGTCCGGGCACTGATGCTTTTAATGGAACGGGAAAAAGAATCGGTTTCCGGAATTTATAATGTGGCAGCGCCGGAAAGCGAAACTAAGCCGCTGCGGGAATACATTCGGCTGATGTATGAAACCATGGGATATCATGGCTGCTATAGTTATGGAAGAAGACGGCCCAATGCGGAAGGTCTTGCAAATCTGATTCCTGATATAAAAAAGCTGGAAAAAGAGACCGGTTTTTCTCCCCTTGTGAGCTTTTCTGAGGGTGTTAAGAAAACCTGCGGATATTAAAAAGGATTGACATGGAGGAAAATTTGTGGTATGAGAGATAGGATTTGTATTGTCTGCGGGCAGGCACTTGACGGGGAACCTTTACTGACACTGGATCATATGCCCGCGTCCGCCCAGGATATTCCGGGCCGGGAGGATCTGGCAGATGACAGGGGAATCAGTTTAAATCTGCACCAGTGCAGCTGCTGCGGTCTGGTTCAGTTTGATTGTGAGCCGGTGCCATATTATAAGGACGTAATCCGGTCTGGCGGATTTACCACCACCATGGTGGAATTAAGAAAACGCCAGTACCGGCATTTTATTGAAACCTGCCATCTGGAAGGGAAGAAGCTCATTGAGGCGGGCTGCGGTCAGGGAGAATTCCTTTCTGTCCTTACCGGATTCCCGGTTACTGCCTGCGGAATTGAGCACCGGGAGAGCCTGGTTTTACTTGGAAAAGAAAAAGGGCTGAATGTCTGGAGGCAGTTTGCCGGGGAGAGAGAGGTCCTTGCGTCCCCCGATGGCAGCATGAGCGGCCCCTACGATGGATTTTTATCCTTTAACTATCTGGAACACCAGCCGGATCCTGTTGGGATGCTTCGCTGTATTGCAGAGAATTTAACGGATGAGGGCGTGGGTTTAATTACCGTGCCAAGTCTTGAATATATCTTAAAGTATGACGGCTACTACGAACTGATCCGGGATCATATCGCTTATTATACCTTTGATACGCTGCGATTTGCAGCGGAGCAGGCTGGTTTTGAAGTGATTGAGGAAGAGATGGTAAACCGGGATACGCTCTCAGTGATTGTCAGAAAGAAGAAAACCTTGAAAGAAAGGGCGGGCAGGGAACGCTCAGGCAGACTGGATGTCTCCGGTCTGGTACAGAGCCGTGTGATCATCGGCGATGAGCTGAAACGTCTGATCCGTGAATTAGAGTCAGAAGGAAAGAGCCTTGGAATCTGGGGAGCAAGCCATCAGGGCTTTACCCTCGCATCCACAACTGTAATCGGGGATTTTGCAAGATATATCATTGATTCAGCTCCCTTTAAACAGGGCAGATATGCACCTGCCTCCCACCTGCCCATTGTGGCACCGGACCATTTTCTTAAGGATCCGGTAGATGCCATTTTAATCGTGGCGCCGGGCTATACGGAAGAGATCGCTAAGTCCATTGTGGAAAAATTTGGTCGGAATGTGGAGATTCTGGCGTTGAAATCCAATCATTTGGAAAGGATATAAGAAAAAAGTATGAAAGCATTTGTTTTAATTGAACCGGGAAAAGTTGGCTGGCATGATGCGCCGGAGCCGGAGCTCACACCTTACGGGGCGATTCTGCGCCCTGTTGCAGTGGCTCCCTGCTCCTCAGATGTTCATACCGTTTACGGAGGGGGATCAAGAAAAGCGCCGAATCTCATATTAGGCCATGAATGTGTGGCGGAGATTTTAGAGACCGGTGAATTGGTGAAAGATTTTAAGCCTGGAGAGGTTGTTGCAGTTCCTGCCATCACCCCGGACTGGAGGGCTATGGGGATTCAGGAAGGAAATTATAAGCATGCATCGGCTCCATTTTCCGGACATCAGCTGGGCAGATCCATACCCGGCGTATTTGCTGAAAAATTCCTGATTCCTGATGCGGATACCACGCTGGCAAAGATTCCTGAGGGAGTTACCCTGGAACAGGCTCTTATGTGTGTGGATGTGGTCACTACCGGTTTTACCGGGGCGGAATATGCAGACATTCAGTTTGGAGATACCGTAGTGGTTATGGGAATCGGTCCCATCGGCCTGATGGCAGTTGAGGGTGCCAGACATTTAGGGGCAGCCCGCATCATTGCAGTAGGTACCAGACCTGTATGCACCAGTCTTGCCATGGAGTTTGGGGCGACGGAGGTCTTAAGCTTTAAAAACGGCAGCATCGTGGACCAGGTGATGGAACGGACCGGCGGTCTGGGAGCCGATGGGGTTATCATCTGCGGAGGCGGTGACGAAGTATTCACCCAGGCTGTTGATATGGCAAGATATGGAATCGGAACCATTTCCAATGTCAATTATTTTGGCGGCACCGGAAATCTTGGTTTCCCCAAATTCTCAGGCGGCAGGGGAATGGGCGGGAAGACCATTCATACGGAGCTGGCAAAAGGCGGGAGAGTGAGAATTGAACGCCTCTTAAAGATGATTCAGTACGGCAGAATTAATCCCCAGAAGCTGGTGACCCATTACCTGTATGGACTGGATGAAGTGGAGACTGCACTCCGGCTGATGAAAGAAAAACCTGCAGATTTAGTAAAAGTGATGGTGCGGACAGATGGGAAGTGAACACATGAAAACAATTAGCATTGTAGTTCCCTGTTATAACGAGGAAGAAAACGTAGAAGCCATGTATCAGGCGATTACAGGAGTTTTTCACAGGGAATTGAATAAATACTGTTATGAACTGATTTTTATTGATAATGATTCTTCAGACAGAACCAGGGAATTAATCCGCGGTTTATGTTCAAAGGATAAAGGGGTAAAGGGAATTTTAAATGCGAAAAATTTCGGGCAGTTCAATTCTCCATACTACGCCATGCTCCAGTCAGACGGCGACTGTACGATCTTAATGGCAGCAGATTTCCAGGATCCGGTGGAGATGATTCCCAGATACGTAAAGGAATGGGAGGACGGTTACAAAATTGTGATCGGAATCAAAAAGTCCAGTAAAGAGAATAAGATCATGTACTGGTTGAGAAGCTGTTACTATAAGATGATTAAAAAACTGTCCGATGTGGAGCAGATTGAGCATTTTACCGGATTCGGACTGTATGACAGGACATTTATTAATGTTTTAAGGCAGCTTGATGATCCAACTCCCTTCCTCAGGGGGATTGTGGCAGAGCTTGGGTTCAGAAGAAAAGAGATTCCTTATGAGCAGCCCAAACGGCGGGCCGGGAAAACCAGCAATAATTTCTACAAGCTCTATGATGCCGCGATGTTAAGTATTACTTCCTACACAAAGGTCGGACTTCGCCTGGCAACTATTTTCGGAAGTATCTGCTCCATTGCCAGTATGACGGTGGGCCTGATTTATCTGATCTTAAAGCTGATCTACTGGGACCGTTTCCCGGCCGGAATGGCACCTCTCCTGATTGGAATGTGCTTTCTGGGATCGGTTCAGATCTTCTTTATCGGTCTTGTGGGTGAGTACATTCTTTCCATCAATGCCCGCATTATGAAACGTCCTCTTGTAATTGAAGAAGAGCGGATTAATTTCACATGCGGCACACAGGAAGATACAGATGAGGATCTGCTTCTTACGGCAGCCTCCATGGAGGGTGGGAATCAGAGATGAAATATAAGGTAGATGTAGCGCGGATTCGTGATAATTCCATCGTGTTAAATGGCTGGGTGATCGGAAAAACTCCGGAAGAACCAGTGGAATTTAAGGTGCTTGATGAACAGGGAAATCCTGTGGAATTCAAATATGTACCGGTGCGCAGAGATGATGTAAGCCAGATTTATTTTAAGAAAACGGTTGAAAAGGACCTTGGTTTTGATATCCGGATTCCTTATGTCCGGGACAGCAGAAAAGACCGGACTTTGGTGATACAGTGTGAAAATAAGTCAGTACAGGTAAAACTGAATGCGGATATCATAGAAAAGCAGAACAGCTCAGCCCATAAAAAATCGGCTAAATTAAAGAGCATGATGAATAAGCAGACACTGCAGTCTGCCATGGATTTTCTCATGGAAAATGGCCTGAAAGCCTTTGTGATCAAATCCAGACATAAGCTTCAGGGAATTGACAGTGATTACGATTATCCGGAATGGGTATCTCTTACGAGAACAACGGAGGAAGAACTGGCACAGCAGAGGCAGTTTGTGTTTGATTATATGCCAAGACTTTCTGTTGTCATACCCGCCTATAAGACGCCGGAGCGTTTCCTTTCCGCCATGCTTGATTCTCTGCTTGCCCAGACTTACACAAACTGGGAGGTCTGTGTCGCTGACGGAAGCCCCAGGGGAGAAGGGGTGGAGCGGGTGCTTAAGCGCTACGCCATGAAGGATGAGAGATTCCGTTACGTGATACTGGGAGAGAACAAAGGGATTTCCGGCAATACCAATGCTGCCATTGAGATGGCCACAGGCGACTTCATTGTCCTTGCAGATCATGATGATACGCTGGCACCGGATGCATTGTTTGAATGTGTAAAGGCCATTAACAAAGATCCTGAGATCGATGTGGTTTATACCGATGAAGATAAGCTTGATATCGACGGAGGGGAATTGTTTGAGCCTCACTTTAAACCTGACTTCAGTCCGGATTTGTTAACCAGTGTTAATTATATCTGCCATTTATTTGTCGTGAACCATGAGCTGCTTCTGGAAGTAGGATTATTTAAGGAGGAGTTTGACGGAGCCCAGGATTATGATTTCATTCTGCGCTGTACGGAAAAGGCCAGAAAGATCTGTCATATTCCAAAGGCGCTTTACCACTGGCGCTGCCATCAGGATTCCACAGCAAGCAATCCGGAAAGCAAGCTGTATGCCTTTGAGGCAGGTGCGAGAGCGGTCAAAGCTCATTATGACCGGCTGGGAATCCAGGCGAAGTCTGTTGAAAAGGGCATTGATTACGGAATTTACCACACCACATTTGAGATAACCGGAGATCCTCTGGTATCCGTCATTATTCCCAACAAGGATCACAGTGCAGATCTGGATTTGTGCATGCGCTCCCTGATTGAAAAATCCACTTATAAGAACCTGGAGTTCATTGTTGTGGAGAATAACAGCACGGATCCGGCCACATTTGCCTACTATGAGAAGATTCAAAAGGAATTTGAGTTTGTCCATGTTGTAACATGGGAGAGAGAATTCAATTATTCTGCCATCAATAATTTTGGTGTTTCATTTGCAAAGGGAGAGTACCTTCTGTTCTTAAATAACGATACAGAACTGATTAATCCGGAAAGCATACACGAGATGCTGGGATTCTGCCAGAGAGATGATGTGGGAATCACCGGAGTCCGGCTTCTGTACTCGGATGATACCATTCAGCATGCCGGAGTGGTTGTGGGTTTCGGAGGGATTGCAGGACATACCTTTATTGGTCTGCATAAGGCTGAAAGCAGCTATTTTAACCAGGCTATGTGCGCAAGGAATTACAGTGCCGTCACTGCGGCCTGTATGATGAGCAAGCGGTCCCTGTTTGATAAGGTGGGTGGATTTTCTGAAGACCTGGCCGTTGCTTTCAATGACATTGATTACTGTATGAAGATCCGTTCCTTAAATAAACTGGTGGTTTATGCGCCCTATGCTCTTTTCTATCATTATGAGTCAAAGTCCAGAGGGCTTGAGGACACACCGGAAAAGGTGGAGCGCTTCAACCGGGAGATCCGGAAGTTTTCAGATAAATGGCCGGAAATATTACGAGACGGCGATCCCTACTATAACCCCAATTTAACTCTCCGCAAATCCAATTTTGCATTACGGGATTTAAAGAAAGAGAAAATAGGGGAACCCTATCAGTTAGAGGTTTAAGATGCAAAAGAAAGTAACAATCATCATTCCCAATTATAACGGATTAAAATTTATGGAACCCTGTTTTAAGGCCTTAAGAGCTCAAAGTGATCAGAACTTTGAGCTTCTTGTGGTGGATAACGGTTCTTCTGACGGCAGCGTTGAATGGCTGAAAGACCATCAGATCCCGTCCATATTTTTAGAAGAGAATACAGGATTTTCCGGTGCTGTTAATGTTGGAATCCGGGAATCTGTGACCCCCTATGTCATTCTTTTAAATAATGATACGGAGCCGGAGCCGGATTACGTCAGAGAGATGGTAAAGGCCATCGAGCGTTCTCCGAAGATTTTCTCCGTCAGCAGTAAGATGATTCAGCTTTACCACAAAGATCTGATGGATGATGCAGGGGATATGTACAGCGTACTGGGCTGGGCCTATCAAAGGGGTGTGGGCCAGAAGAGCAGCGGCTATAAAAAAGCCTGCCGGGTGTTCTCCGCCTGCGCTGGTGCTGCCATCTATCGGAGAGATGTTTTTGACAAAATCGGAGGCTTTGACGAGGACCATTTCGCATATCTGGAGGACATTGATGTGGGATACCGGGCTAAGATATGCGGCTATGAGAACTGGTACTGTCCCAAAGCTGTGGTTTATCATGTGGGAAGCGGAACCAGCGGTTCCAAATACAACTCCTTTAAAGTAAAGCTGGCGGCAAGAAACAATCTTTATTTAAATTATAAGAATATGCCCCTGCTGCAGCTTTTATTTAACTTACTCCCCTTACTGGCGGGAATGGCAGTGAAATATTTATTTTTCCGGCGTATTGGCTTTGCCTCCGATTATGTGGAAGGGGTAAAGGAAGGGATCAGAACTCTGAAAAAAACAAAAAAAGTCAGGTTTCAAATGTCCCGGCTTGGAAATTATATAAGAATTGAGGGAGAGCTGCTTTTCGGTACATTTCTCTATGTATGGGAATTTATGAACAGAAAACTAAAAATTGACAGGTCAATTTAAGAATAATTTAATGGCATCATATTGACATATCATGTATAATAAACGGGAAATTATCATGGAAGAGTATGTAGTCATGCAAGTAGGAAGGTTTTGCTGCTATGATTAAAGATAATCAAAAAAAATTTAACGGGTTTCATGTAGTACTGGATGGACTGGTCATTATTCTGTCGTATGTGATTGCCTGGCTTCTTCTTTTACTGGGGAACCGGATATTCAGTCCCTATAAGCAGGTTCTGCCACCACAGTACTATTTTGCGGCGCTTCTCCTGATTTTGCCGACCTATCTGCTCCTCTACGGCATATTCCAGCTGTATGCACCGAAACGGGTTCAGGAAAGGCGATATGAGTTCACCAATATTTTAAAGGCCAACTTACTGGGGCTTCTGCTCTTTACCCTCAGTCTGTTTCTGGTTAAGAAGAACCCGTATTTCAGTGAGTTCTCAACCCGAATGGTATTTTATTTCTTTGCTGTCAATGTTATTTTAGAGACAGCGGAGAGAAATTTAATCCGAATGATGCTACACTCCATGCGGACCAAGGGATACAACCAGAAGCATATACTCCTGCTGGGGTACAGCCGTGCGGCGGAGGGCTTTATTGACCGGGTTCGTATGAATCCCGAATGGGGTTATCAGATCAAGGGAATTCTTGACAATAACAAAGAATGGGGTGCTGAGTATAAAGGGATTCATGTCATTGGAAAGGTGAGTGACTTAGATGAGATACTTGCCCTTAATTCTCTTGACGAGATTGCCATAACATTGAGCATCAGCGAATATGCGGATTTAGAGCGGATTGTGGCATCCTGTGAAAAATCAGGTGTTCACACCAAATTTATACCTGATTATAATAATATGATTCCTACCAGGCCTTACATTGAAGATCTGCAGGGACTTCCTGTGGTCAATATCCGGCGCGTGCCGCTGACAGATCCGGTGAATGCCATGTTAAAAAGGGCTGTAGATATATTTGGAGCGGCCTTTGCTCTGGCTGTATTTTCTCCGGTTATGCTTCTTACGGTCATATTAATCAAGCTCACTGCTCCGGGCCCCCTGATCTATAAGCAGGAGAGAGTAGGGCTTCACAACCGGTCGTTTCATATGTATAAATTCCGGTCCATGGTGGTACAGGCTCCTTCGGAAGAAAAAACAAGATGGACAACAAAGCACGATTCCAGAGTTACCCCGGTCGGCCGTTTTATCAGAAAGACAAGTATAGATGAGATGCCGCAGTTTTTTAATGTGTTAAGGGGAGACATGAGTCTGGTAGGTCCCAGACCCGAACGCCCTCTTTTTGTAGAAAAATTTAAAGAAGAAATTCCCCGCTATATGATCAAGCATCAGGTACGTCCCGGAATCACAGGCTGGGCACAGGTAAACGGACTTCGGGGAGACACTTCCATTACAAAACGAATTGAACATGATCTTTATTATATTGAAAACTGGACACTTGGATTTGATATTAAAATTCTGTTCCTTACCATGTTCAAAGGGTTTATTAATAATAATGCGTACTGATATCGGATACGACACAATTAGGATGAGGATAAGTAAATGAGAAATGAATTTGATGATGAATTAAACCGCGAAAACACGCGAAAGGAAAGGCGCGGTTCTGATTCGAAGCCAGATTCTGCTGGCAGCAGCGGACAGGCAGGCAAAGATTCAAAAAGGTCTGTAAACGAGGGCGACAGCCGGACTTACAGAAAGCAGCCGTCAGTGGAAGGAAACGGGCAGCCCATGTTTAGGGGACAATCATCAGCAGGAAAACAGCAGTCACCGGCGGATGCAGCACGCAGACAGCCGGAAACCGGCAGCAGACAGGCACAAAGCGGTGCCAGACGTCCTGAGACAGGAGCCAGACAGCCGGAAAGCGGTGCCAGACGTCCGGAAGCCGGAAGCAGACAGCCGGATGAAAACAGAGCAAGAACTCCAAGGAAAGATCAGATTGTGATCGGAGACGGCGCTTCCAGACAGCAGCCACGAATTTCTCCCCAGGAAAAGGCCGCCGCAGCCAGCCGTATGGCAGTTCATACGGAAAAAAAGAGACGAATTCGTAAATTCATAATCCTTGCGGTAGCGGAAGTTTTTACCCTGGCACTTATTTTCTCCTATGCTTATGTGGCGAGAATCATGGGTTCTATTCAGAAACCCGATAATTTTAATGCAAATCAGGTACGTAATGAGGTTATGTCTCAGGAACAGAAGAAGCATATGACCGGATACCGGACAATAGCAATATTTGGCGTAGACAGTCGTGACGGCAATGTAAATAAAGGAACGAATGCCGATGTTATTATGCTCTGCAATATAAACAGAGGTACTGGAGAAATAAAAATTGTATCCGTTTTCCGTGATACATATCTGAATATAAATGATGGAAGTACTTATAATAAAATCAATGCAGCCTATGCAAACGGCGGAGCCGCCCAGGCCCTTGCCGCTCTTAATAAAAACCTGGATTTGGATGTCACAGAATATGTGACATTTAACTGGAAGTCTGTTGCTGATGGAATCAATATGCTTGGAGGCGTTGACATTGATATTAGTAAGGCAGAATTCCGCTATATCAACTCCTTTATTACAGAAACAGTGGAAAAAACAGGTGTTCCTTCCGTTCATCTAAAATCAGCCGGTATGAATCATCTGGACGGCGTTCAGGCTGTGGCCTATGCCAGACTCAGAAAGATGGATACGGATTATGCAAGAACAGAGCGTCAGCGACTTGTTATTCAGAAATCCTTTGATAAAGCAAAGAAAGCCGATCTTGGGCTTTTAAATAGAATTCTTCTTATGGAGGTAGATCAGATTGGCTCTAATTTAACCTTCAGTGATTTTACAGAGCTGCTTCTGGATATCGGTAAATACCACATTGGTGAAACAGGAGGATTTCCATTCGCCCGCGGCGATATGAAAGTCGGTAAAAAGGGAGACTGCGTTATTCCCCAGACACTGGAGTCGAATGTTGTACAGCTGCATAAATTCCTTTTTGATAAGGACAGCTATGAGCCGTCTGATATGGTGAAAAAGATCAGTGCGAAGATTGCAGCTGATTCCGGCATGTATAAGCAGGGAACCAGCATTGATCATGTGCCTACCGATGAAGGACTGGATGATGACAGAACGAAACCGGCAGTAAAGGAAACGAAGGCTACAGAGGCAGAAGAGACCTCCAGCACGGAGGAAACGATTGAAGCCACTGATGAGTTCGGCAATCCTGTAAAGACAACGGAATCCTCGGATAACGTTACGGGTCCGACCAAAGAAACCAAGCCTTCCGAAACCACCAAAGGTACCGGAAAACCAGGAGAGACGAAACCAACTACTTCCGGCACCAGTGAGACAACTACCTCTGCAGCAGGACCCGGAACCAGCGGGACTACCAAGCCGGGGACTAACGAAGAGACAAAGACGACTGCCCCGGGTCCGGGAGAAACTGAGGCGACACAGCAGGCAGGGACGGCTCCAACCACTGCAGCAACTGTGCCAGGCGGAACAACAGATGCAGTTGTAGTTCCTGCACCGCCCACAAATTAATATTAAATTAAAAATGATGAATCCCTGCTTACGGCGCTTTGCAAAAAAAGCTCTTTTTGCAGGGATTTTTTCAATTCACATATTCAATATAGATTTATCACAGAATGGTCACATTTCATTGGTAGACTTTGATTATCAGAAGAGATAACAAACATACATGAAAGGAGATTGATGTTATGTATGACGAAAATAACAACATTGAAACAGGCCGGGTAAATCCGGAAGCCAATAAAGAAGAAGCCGTAACAACCAATTTTATCATGAGAGATCCGGAACCGGAAAAGGAGAAGTCTCAGAACAGCGTTCCCCATTATCAGGAATACCGTTATCAGAGAACTCCGGACCAGACACCTTATCAGGAAGACGGCAGGAAAAGAAAAAAGGGCGGTTTTGCAAAAAAAGCAGCAGGAATTGTTGGCAGTGCCCTGGTATTTGGAATTGTTGCCGGCAGCACGATCGTAGGAATCAACTGGGCAGCAGGCTCCTATGCACAGAATAATTCGGTAGAGATCAGCCGTGCGGAGACCGTGCCGTCTGCACCAGCGAATAATTCTCTTCCTGCATCGAATACATCCAGTATATCTACAGTCAATGACGTATCTTCTATTGTTGACAAAGCAATGCCGTCGGTTGTAGCCATAACAAGCAAGGTTGTCTATGAAAGCCAGACATGGTTTGGCCCCATGCAGCAGGAAGGAGAAGGAAGCGGTTCCGGAATTGTTGTTGGTAAAAACGATGATGAACTTCTAATTGTCACCAACAACCACGTAGTTCAGGGAGCCAGTGAGCTGAAAGTTACCTTTATTGACCAGACAGCAGTGGATGCGGCGATTAAGGGAACCGATGCAGAGAGCGATTTAGCAGTAATAGCAGTTCCATTAAAGAACATCTCTTCTGACACATTATCCAAAATAGCGATTGCCTCACTGGGCAAATCCGATACATTAAAAGTAGGGCAGGGAGTCATTGCCATCGGCAATGCACTTGGATACGGACAGTCCGTAACAGTAGGTTATATCAGTGCACTTGACCGTGCCGTGCAGACAGAAGACGGAACAAACCGTGACCTGCTTCAGACCGATGCAGCCATTAACCCCGGCAACAGCGGCGGCGCCCTCTTAAATATGCAGGGAGAAGTAATCGGCATCAATTCAGCCAAATATTCCTCTACAGAAGTTGAAGGTATGGGATACGCCATTCCCATTTCAAAAGCCCAGACAATCATAGACAGTCTGATTACGAAAAAGACCAGAACACAGGTCGCAGACAACGATCAGGGCTACCTGGGAATCCAGTGCAAGAACATTGATTCCACCACCAGCCAGCAGCTTGGTATGCCACAGGGCGTGTTTATCTATAAAATTGTGGAAGGCGGAGCAGCTTCCAAGTCAGATCTCCGTGAAAAAGACATTATCACCAAATTTGATGGGCAGGGAATCAAGACCTATGATGACTTAACAGGCATGCTGAAATACTATGCAGGCGGAACAACAGTCACTCTTACGGTACAGTCACTTGAAAACGGACAGTATGTAGAGCGCAATGTTGATATCACACTTGGAAAAAAGCCTGCAGATGCAAACCAGCAGGGATAATAAAACTCAAAGAACGGGCTCCTGAAATTCTGATTGGAATTTCAGGAGTTTTTTCTATTTCATTAAAAAAATCTAAACTGTCAGTCTCCTCTTGTAGGAGTCTTTTAAATGCTTTATAATAATTTGGTATACCGAATAGAATTACAGATAAAAGGAGATTATACATTGAACGATAAAGATTTTCTGGAGGAGAAGATGGAAGATAAAAAGATCCAAAACTCTGATGTTGATAAAGAAAAAAAAGAAGACGAATCAGAATACGAAAAAATCTGTTACGTATGCCGAAGACCCGAAAGCAAGGCAGGCGCCATGGTATCCATGCCAGGAGGCATGAATTTATGCCATGACTGCATGCAGAAAGCATTTGATTCGGTCACTCAGGGAGGTCTTGACTTAAGCAAACTCCCCGGAATGCCATACATGAATCTCAACCTTAACGATCTTGGAAGTTTAAACAAGGATTTAGAGATTCCCCAAAAGCAGAAGATCAAAAAGAGATCAGATAAGGAACCCAAAAAGCAGCTGGAGAGAAAAGACATCCCAGCTCCCCATACAGTCCGTCAGAAGCTTGACGAATACATCATCGGACAGGAACAGGCAAAGAAGGCCATATCCGTTGCAGTCTACAACCATTATAAGCGGGTATACCTAGCAGACGCCTTAGTAAAAGACGAGGATACCATTCAGATTGAGAAATCCAACATTCTCATGATCGGGCCTACTGGCAGCGGCAAGACATATCTGGTAAAAACGCTGGCCAGACTTCTTGATGTCCCCCTTGCAATCGCAGATGCCACTTCCTTAACCGAAGCCGGATACATTGGCGATGACATAGAAAGCGTGGTATCGAAGCTCCTCTCTGCAGCAGACAATGACGTAGAACGTGCAGAACGCGGAATTATTTTTATCGACGAAATCGACAAAATTGCAAAGAAGAAGAATACCAGCAGCAGAGATGTAAGCGGAGAGTCCGTCCAGCAGGAACTTTTAAAACTTCTGGAAGGAAGCACCGTTGAAGTCCCTGTAGGAGCGAACCAGAAGAATGCCATGACTCCCATGACGACCGTTCGTACCGACAACATCTTATTCATCTGCGGAGGTGCATTCCCTGATCTGGAGGACATCATCAAAGAGCGTCTCAAAGAAAAAACCTCCATGGGATTTTCCGCCGAATTAAAAGACAAGTATGACAGGGATTCCAACATACTGTCCCGTGTGACCAATGAAGACTTAAGAAAATTTGGAATGATTCCGGAATTTCTCGGACGTCTGCCCATCACGGTCACATTAGAGACATTAACAAAGGAACTGCTGGTTCGTGTATTAAACGAACCCAGGAATGCCATATTAAAACAATATCAGAAGCTGCTGGAACTTGATGAGGTAAAGCTGGTATTTGAAGATGACGCACTGGAGTGGATCGCAGAAGAGGCATTAAAGAAAAAGACCGGTGCCAGAGCACTTCGTGCCATCATTGAAAGCTTTATGCTGGACATCATGTATGAGATCCCCAAGGACCCCAACATCGGTTCCGTCATTATCACAAGAGCTTACTTAGACAAAAACGGCGGTCCCCTCATTCAGATGAGAGGATAAGAAGAAAGGAGAGTGAAACATGCTATATATCGGTATCATAGGTATCCTTGCGGCTCTCGATCTATTCATCAAGCAGGCCATTGAACAGCAAAACGACGCTGATTTTCCAAAAGAACTAAAAGAAAGCGGCGGAAAGATCCTTCTATACAAGAATCATAATCCCGGTTTCTCCTTCGGTTATTTAAAAGACCATCCGGAGCTGGTTTCCATGATTCCCCTGGCAGTTGCCTCCTTTATCGGAGGAATGCTTGCATGCCTCTTAAGGAGCAAAGGAAAGACAGCAGAGAAGCTTTCCTTATCAATCGCTCTGGGAGGAGCAGCCAGCAATCTTTACGACCGTCTGGTCCGTCATTACGTAGTGGATTATTTCAGTATTCAGTACGGAAAGTTAAAAAAAGTCGTTTTTAACCTGGGAGATTTCTTCATCTTTCTGGGCGCCGGCCTTATCATCATCATTGAAACCGTACGTGCATTTAAAGAACGCTGAACCTAAAAAAACGGCTGTCTTCTTGACACAGCCGTTTTTCTATTGTACAATCATTCATAAAATATTATAAAACAGGAGTTGATTTTTTTGGATTCGAGTGACTATATACAGTTGCTTATGTTAATTTTATTAGTAGGATTATCAGCATTTTTCTCATCCGCTGAGACAGCACTTACGACGGTGAACCGGATCAGGGTCAGGACTCTGGCAGAAGCAGGCAACAAAAACGCCGTTACGCTTACAAAGATTCTGGAAAACCAGGGCAAGATGCTCAGCGCGATTCTCGTAGGGAACAATGTGGTCAACTTAACCGCTTCATCCATGTCCACCACGCTGGTCATGAGTATCTGGGGGAATAAGGCGATCAGTATTGGGACCGGCATTCTGACGCTTGTAATTCTGGTTTTCGGTGAGATTTCCCCTAAAACCATATCGACCTTATATTCCGAAACCATTTCTTTAAAGTACGCAAAAATTATATACCTCTTTATGACAGTGATGACACCAGTTATCTATGTGGTGCACATCCTCTCTTCCAGCTTTCTGCGTTTCATTCACGTCAACCCAAACCGAAAGCAGGATTCCATCACAGAAGACGAACTTAGAACCATTGTAGATGTAAGTCATGAAGAGGGAGTCATTGAATCAGAAGAAAGAAAGATGATTAACAATGTATTCGATTTCGGAGATTCCGTAGCCAGGGACATCATGATACCCCGTATTGACATGACGCTGGTAGACGTGAATGCTACCTATGAAGAACTCATCGATATCTTCCGTGAAGAGATGTACACAAGAATACCTGTATACGAAGATACCAATGACAATGTAATCGGAATCATCAACATGAAAGACCTTCTTCTAAACGACAACAGTACCGGCTTTCATATCCGGAATTTCTTAAGAGAGCCCCTCTATACATATGAGTACAAGAAAACGGCTGAACTCATGATAGAGATGCGCCAGACCTGTAACAATGTGGTCATCGTACTTGACGAATACGGAGCAACAGCCGGCATGATCACACTTGAGGATTTACTTGAGGAGATTGTAGGAGAGATCAGGGATGAATACGATGAGGATGAAGAGAACGAACTTGTAGAAGTAGCGCCGTTTGAATATCTGGTGGAAGGTTCCATGAAGCTTGATGATTTAAATGACCGACTTGGTTTGGAACTGGAATCAGATGACTACGATTCCATAGCCGGACTAATAATCGGACTTTTGGATCGTCTTCCTGAACAGGGGGAAGAAGTGGTTTACAGTGATATCAGGCTGGTGGTGGAAGCCCTGGATAAGAACAGGATTGATAAAGTAAGGATGTACCTGCCTCACCAGGCGTAAGGGGGTTTTAGGGGTGAGAGGAAACAGGACAGAGCAAGAGGGGCTGAGACGGAGTTTCGGCGGAAGAACTTCTAAGGCCGGACAGGCACAAAAAACATGGGATCGGAAACACTTCACCCGAATTTCTGAAAGAAATTCGCGCTCAGGGTTTCCTCGGAAATTGGCTATGAAGCCAATTTCCGCCCATGTTTTTTGCACCTGCCCGGCCTAAGAAGTTCTAACCCGCCTCCAAACCGTCTCAGCCCCTCTTCCTC